>CAYUAW010000798.1:0-2140 GCA_964442485.1 uncultured Polyangiaceae bacterium | reverse complement strand
AGCCCGTGCGGCGCATTCTCCCTGCGATTCGCGAGAATCGCGGCGGTCATCGGTTCCAGAAAGCGCACACGACGGAGCGCACCGTCGCCGCCGCGGAACCGCCCGGCTCCGCCGGACCCCGCGCGGATCGAGTGCTCCTCGACGAGGACCGGGTAGCGAAACTCGAGCACCTCTGGGTCGGTGATGCGCGAATTCGTCATGTGCGTCTGGACGGCTGCGGCTCCGTCGAAGCCGCGTCCCGCGCCCGAGCCGCCCGCGATCGTCTCGTAGTACTGGTAGCGCTCGTTGCCGAAGGTGAAGTTGTTCATCGTCCCCTGCGACGCGGCCATGACCCCGAGCGCGCCGTAGAGAGCGTCGGTGATGACCTGCGACGTCTCCACGTTGCCGGCCACGGTCGCGGCGGGCGGCCGAGGAGACAGCATCGAGCCCTCGGGGATGACGACGTCGATGGGCCGGAGACACCCGGCGTTCATCGGGATGTCGTGGTCGACCAGTGTGCGGAAGACGTAGAGCACGGCGGCGTGAACGACCGCGGGCGGCGCGTTGAAGTTCGTCGCGAGCTCGGCGCTCGTGCCGGTGAAGTCGACCTTCGCGCGGCGCAGGGTGCGATCCACCGTGATCCTCACGCGGACGACCGCGCCGCCGTCCATCGGACACTCGAACGCGCCGCTCTCGAGCGACGCGATCACGCGGCGCACGCTCTCCTCGGCGTTGTCCTGGACGTGACTCATGTACGCGCGCACGGTGGAGAGCCCGAAGTGCCGCACCATGGCGAGGAGCTCTTCTCGCCCCTTCTCGCACGCCGCGATCTGGGCGCGCAGATCGGCGACGTTCTGGTCGGGATTGCGCGCGGGGTACCGTGCGCCGAGCAGGAGCTCGCGGAGCTCGCGCTCGCGGAACGTGCCCGCGCGAACCAGGTGGAAGTTGTCGATGAGCACGCCCTCCTCGTCGACGCTACGCGACGCGGGCGGCATCGAGCCCGGCGTGATCCCACCGATGTCGGCGTGGTGGCCCCGCGCGGCGACGTAGAAGAGGAGCTCGCTCGCGTCCTCGGCGAAGACCGGCATCACCACGGTGACGTCGGGCAGGTGCGTGCCGCCGTTGTACGGGTCGTTCAGCGCGTACACGTCGCCAGGGGCCAGGTGTCCGGCGTTGCGGCGCATCACCGTCTTGATGGACTCGCTCATGCTCCCGAGGTGAACGGGCATGTGGGGGGCGTTCGCGACCAGGTTGCCCTCGCCGTCGAAGACCGCGCACGAGAAGTCGAGGCGCTCCTTGATGTTCACCGAGTACGCCGTGTTGGCGAGGCGCATACCCATCTGCTCGGCGATCGACATGAACAGATTGTTGAACACCTCGAGCATCACGGGGTCGACGTCGGTGCCGACGGCGCGCCGGGCAGCACGCGGCACATGCCGCTCGAGGACCAGGTCGCCGCGCACCGTCACCTCCGCCGTCCAGCCCGGCTCGATAACCGTCGTCGCATTGTCCTCCACGACGATCGCGGGACCGGCGATGCGTTGCGCGCACGCGAGAGCGGCTCGGCGAAACACGGGCGCGTCGTGCCACTCGCCGTCGGAATAGAGCCGGGTGCTCGCGACCGGCACCCCGACCGCCGTCGCGCTCGACGAAGCAGCGTCGTCGGCGACGAAGGCCTTGCCGACGGCCTCGACGGATAGCGCTTCCACGACGAGGCCGCGCTCCGGCATGAGGAACGCGAAGCGCGCACGATACGCCGCCTCGAACGCGGCGCGCATCTCTTGCTCTCCGGCAGCGGCAACGACGAGCGCGGTATCGGTGCCGTCGTACTTCAGGTGAGCGCGCGTGAGCACCTCGACCCGCTCGGGCGGTACGCCTTGCGCCTCCACCTCCGCACGGGCCGCTGCCGCGAGCCGCGCGAGCTCGCTCCGCGCGACCACCAGGGATTCCCGGGATAGAGTGCGCTCGAAGGCGTGCTCGCGCATCACCGTCACGTCCGACAGCCCCATGCCGTACGCGGAGAGGACGCCGGCCAGTGGATGCACGAGAACCCGACGCATTCCGAGCTCGTCGGCGACGAGGCATGCGTGCTGGCCGCCGGCGCCGCCGAAGCAGGCCAGGGTGTACTCGGTCACGTCGTAGCCCCGCTGCACGGAGATGA
>CAYUAW010000797.1:0-2157 GCA_964442485.1 uncultured Polyangiaceae bacterium | reverse complement strand
GTCGCCATGAAGAACCGTCTCTGCGGAAGCTCGAGCGCGCGCATCTCCCCATCTGCGCCACGAGCCGCGACGCTCATCCCGGCCTCCTGCCACCGCGGCACGAAGCTCGTGTTCGTCTCGAAGCTACAAAAATACTCTTCGGCGAAGTCCTCTGGCCCGCACAGCGCTTCGAATCGCGTGCCGGGCATCGCGCGCGCCACGCCCGGCCCCGCCAGCCGCGGCTTGCCAGGCGAGCCATCGGGCGTCGCACAATAAACGGGCGTGATGACGATGTTCCTGCCCTGCGGATTATTCTCGGCGCTGTCGGCGTCGCGAACACCGTGCACGTTGCGGCTGAACTCGATCAGTGCGTACTGGAACCCCGCGCACGTGCCGAGATACGGCACATCGTGCTCCCGCGCGTACTCTATCGCGTTCAGGATCCCCGTCATGCTCGCGTAGGGGCTGCCCGGCGCTCCCCAGAGCCCGTCGAACTGTGCGAGCTGGCGTGTGTCGCTCACGCTCGCAACCGAAGGCGTCGGCATCCAGTGCGGCTCGACGGCGACGCCGACGTGCGCACCGGCATGAAAGAGCGCGGCCTCGGTCGCCCAATGAGAATGCTTGCCGCGATCGAAATCCCCCACGATGGCGACGCGAGCTGCTCGCATGCATGCGACGCTACGCGGAACTTCGGCTCGCCTTCCATACTACGCGGAAGACCCGACAGATTACGGGCGTCTGCGCGTCGAACTGGCCCCCGAGACGGGCGCACACGGCCGTGAAGTATTCAATGTGCGCCTCGCGCCAGCAAGCGAGAGAGCCATCGCCTTCCCCCTCGGTCGCGGCGAACGCGTCGTCCACTTCATCGAAAGGGCGCGTCGTCACCGCGGTGGACTCGATGATCGCGACGGGAGTGCCGTCGCCGCGAACGATGATGCTCAGGTCGCCAGCGAGAGGGAGGGCCTCACCGAATGCGGTGTACTCCGTCGCGAGGCTCGTCGTCGCGCACTTGCGGCCCTCGAGCACCAGGAGCGCGAGCTCCTCGGCGAGCGCGGGCTCGTCGCCGAACCCGAACCTGTCCGGCTTCGCCTGCCGATGCGGGTGATCGGCCGCCAGCTCGCTCAGGTAAGCCTGCCAGAGCACGTCGCAGGCCTTCGCATCGATGTACACGTCGGTGCGCTCCTGAACTTCGGCGCGAGCCTCAGAACGTCGGCCACGTCGGGGTCACAGCGTCCAGCGCCTCGGCCTCCAACGCAACTTCCGACACGGAAGAAGCGCTCTGATCCCAGGTCAACCGGTATGCGCGTGCGCCCGGCCGTGAGGCGACGACACGGAGCACGCCGCGGTCGACGAAATGAATGGCCGCTCCGTCGTCGATGGCGTGGCCACCGGCAATCTCGCCTCGGCGGAGCAGGTCTCGGTAGGCGGGACGGCGCTCGGCTTCGCCGTCGTAGTGCGGGCAGCAGCTCCCGCCGAGAAATCCGAGGCAGTTCAGAGCATCGAGCTTGCGGGGACTGGAATCCGTCACTCCCTGGTCGAACCAGCAGATGGCGCCCGCGCTCACTCCAGCGAGCACGCACCCGCTGTCCAGGGCCTCGCGAAGGATCTCCGGCAATCCCCACTCCCTCCACACGGCGAGCATGCTCCGCGTGTTCCCGCCGCCGACGTACACCACGTCCTGACCGAGGACCGTATCGCGCAACACGCCGCTGGTCCGGAACAGCGGCAGGTGCTGCGGCTGGCAGCGGAACCCCGAGAACGCTGCGTAGAACCTGGCGATGTAGCCGTCGGAGTCTCCGCTTGCCGTCGGAACGAACAGAACCTTTGGGACCTCCGACCGCGCCTGCGCAAGCACGTAGGCATCGAGCGCCAGGTTCCGGGGTTCCATCGAGAAGCCGCCACCACCCATGGCGATGATCTGGCTCCACGCGCGGCCGTCACGAGGACCGGCCCTTTCGGCCGGCGACGAGGTAGAACGCTCCGCCATCGACCCCATGATACGTGGCGTCGTCCAGGCCGCGAATGATCTTCTCGCGCGACGTGAGCGCACGTGCGAAGTGGACGGCGAAATCACCGGCGGACCCGCCGCCCGCGAGGAAGAACCGCCGCGCGTCGGCCACGCCAAAGTTCCAGAGCCGCCGAGTTGCACGGTCGCGCATGTCCTCCGCGAAAGCGCGC
>CAYUAW010000796.1:0-2204 GCA_964442485.1 uncultured Polyangiaceae bacterium | reverse complement strand
CTTCGTCGCTCATCGACTCGAGGTTCAGCGTGCCCCAGGGCATGCGCTCCACCTCTGGGCGCATCTTCCGGTAACGACGCTCGGTCGCGCCGCCCAGGAACTCCAGCTCGAAGAGGGCCACTTGCTGTCGTCCTCTACTTCTTCGAACCTGCGCCAGAGCTCCCACCGGTCCCATTTCCGCCATCGTCTGCGTCCGCGCCGGCGTCCAGGACGCGAGGAGGAGGCGGCGGCGGCGCCATCAGGTTCGCGACGGTGGGGAACGGCGGAGGCACCGTGGGGTTCGGTGGCGGCACCATCAGGTTCGCGACGGTCGGCGGTGGCATCAGGTTTCCGGTGGTGGGGGGGGTGGGGGGAATGACGATCAACCCGCCCGATCCGCTCGCGCCGGCCGCAGACGGCTTGCCGCCCCCTCCGACGTTACCGCCCGCGCCCGCAGCGCTACCGGGACCGGCGCCGGCGGTGCCCCCCGTCCCGTTCCCCTTCTCGTCGGTCACGGTGCCGCCGCACGCTGTGGGCGCAACGCCGAGGTAGTTCAAGGTGGCGACGCCCACCGAGGCAATGAGGAGCTTTCGCGGAGCGATGCGGCGACGGGTCATGGCGGCGCTCCGAAGCAATCGGCGTTCCAGCGTCGCAAGTTCGCCAGATCACGACGGTTGCGGCACAGCTTGTGCCACTTCTATCGCAGCCGCGTGCTGGCTCGAAGATGAGCCGATGCGACCCCGTCGCTGTACATGAATCGAGGGCGACCAGAGCCGCCCACGGAGGCGACAGGAATGCGCAGCCCGACATTCATGACGTGGATCGCGCTCAGCGCGGCCGCGACGGCAATTCCGGCATGCGGAAGCGCCAGTGACGGCGGAGCACCCGACGCCACCGGCGGCTCGGAGAGCACAGGCGGTTCCGGAACGGGTTCCGGCGGCTCGGCTGCATCGGGCGGCGCGGCGGGCCGCGGCGTCACGTCGTCCGGGGGCATGAACGGCAACGCGGGCGGAGGGAACGCCTCGAGCAGTGCGGGCGCGACGAACCCGGCGGGAGGCTCGAGCGGCTCCGGTGCTACGAACCCGGCGGGAGGCTCGAGCGGCTCCGGTGCTACGAACGCAACCGGAGGCTCGAACGGGGCCGGTGGAGCGAGCGCGAGCGGCGGTTCGCCGGGCCATGCCGGAGCGGGCGGAGCCACGAGCGGAGGCATGGCAGGAGCGGCAGGGACAGGGGGCGCCGGAGGAAGGAACATCCCCACACACTGCAGCTCGCTTCCTTCCAGTGCAGTGCCCGCAGACTCGACCCACCCCGCCACGGTGGTCGGGACCGGAACGGCCGCGAGCTGTACGTTCAGTGCCCTGAACGCGGCGGTGAAGAAGGGCGGCGTCATCACCTTCGATTGCGGGACCGCGCCCGTCACGATCGCGGTCACGTCCACGCTCGTGCTCCCGCCGACCAAGGACACCGTCATCGACGGCGGCAATCTCGTCACGCTGGACGGTCAGAACAGCGTGCAGATCATGAACTTCAACAACGGCAACTGGATGGTGAACGAAGCGCGCCTCACGCTCCAGCACCTCACGCTGGTCAACGCGAAGACCACGCCCACGAAGGCGATCCCAACGGCTCCTGCCCCCTGTTCGCAGGGCTACGACGACGGCGAAGGCGGCGCGCTGTACATGCGCGACGGCAATCTGACGGTCGTCGACTGCACCTTCTCGCACAATCAGGCCGCGCAGCTCGGCCCCGACACGGGCGGCGGCGCGATCTACATCACGGGCAGCAAGCACGGTGCGCTCATCGTGGGCAGCATCTTCATGGACAACTCGGCGAGCAACGCCGGCGCCGTCGGCGGCCTCTTCGCGGAGCTCGACATTTACGACAGTCTCTTCCAGCACAACACGGCGAGCGGCAACGGCGCCAATAACGACGACGCTTCGATGTGCTCCGTCATCAACAACGGCCAGCACGAGGTCGGCTCCGGCGGAAACGGAGCCGCGATCTACCAGGACGGCGGGAGCTCCACGAACGTGGTCCTTTGCGGCGACGACGTCATCGACAACACGGCGGGGGCCAAGGCATTCGGCGGTGGCGTCTTCATGACCAGCAACGACTTCTCCGGAACCATGACCGTCCGCGACTCCACGGTGACCGGCAACACCGGCGGCTCGTGGACCCAGGTCAAGCAGGGGAACGTCACCCTGGGCACGGCGTTCGGCGTGAAC
>CAYUAW010000795.1:0-2204 GCA_964442485.1 uncultured Polyangiaceae bacterium | reverse complement strand
TTGAATTGACCGACGCGGAGCGCAGTGCAGCCGCGCGGGCGCGTCGGGGAACCGAGAGCGGACCTCGGTTCGATTCCCGGCGTCTCCAAACGTCGAGTCTCAGGTGCGCGTAGCGCATCGTGGTCTCCATCGAGCTGTGCCCGAGCAACTCCTGGATCGCCCTTCAAGGAAACTCCTCGCATCGCCAGATGCGACGCAAACGAGTGCCGAAGCGTATGCCATGCGCTACGCGCACCTGAGCCCGACGTCGGGACGCGCTGCGCTTGCTCGATCATCATGGCGCTCTCGCTGCTGCGCGACGGGGACCGCCCACGAGCCGTCAGCATGAGCGGCTGCTGCACGGCCGGAGGGCCCTCGAGCAATCACCCAAGAGAGAGGACTTTAGATCGGCGCCAGACAGAGCAGTACACGAGTCGCTGCGTCGCCGCGTCGCGCGTGGCTGCGTCGAGCGTCGCTCGCACAAGTTAGTCCGCCGCGAGCGCCAAGGGCGCGACCATGAGCGGCGATGAGATGAGGAAAAGCGGTGGTGCAGCAATTCTCCGTGTGCGTCGCACGAGACCGCGCGCGTGAGCGCTGGAGAACACCTTTGAACGAGCTGCTGACGACTTGCCGTTCAACCGGATGGTGAGTCGGAGCGACGAACATCGCCGGGCTCTCGACGCTGCGAACGTCACTGACGCGTCTTCTCCGTTCCGCACGCTGCATTCGAAGCGCTAGTATCCGAACACACGAAGGGACGATTCGCAGCGCTCGATGCGCCGCGCGTCCAGGAGCAGTTCGAGATGATGAAGCTTCGATGGCTGTCCGTGCTGGCCGCCGGTCTCGCGGCGCATGTTACCTGTGCATGCTCGCCGAAGTCGGGCGAGGGGCATCTCATCGAGGCCACCGGCCCCGGCGGCGCCGGTGTGGCCGGTGGCAGCAACGGCAGCGCCGCTACCCCGGGCACGGGAGGCGTCGGACCCGTTGGCGCGGCGGGCTCCGACAACGGCCAGGGCGCAGCCGCTGCCGGCAATCTAGGCAACGTGTCGACACGGCCCATGGACATGGGCAACGGCCCGGACGGCTCCTGTGGCGAGCTGCCGTTCATGGCCACCCAGGTGACGAAGACCCGGACCATCACGCACGAGACACCGGAACCGATCGACCTCTACCTGATGTGGGATCAATCCGGCTCCATGGATTGCCCGACCAGCTCCGGCACGGGCGGGGCCAGCGGGACGGGCGCGACGCGATGGGACGCGGTGAAGGCGCCGCTCAGCACCTGGGTGCAATCCGTGGCCGCCGACCCGCCCTTCAACGTGGGCATCGGGTATTTCGGAGTGCCGAGCGCCGATCCCTTCTTCCCCGATCCCACCGAGTGCAACGCGTCGTCGTACGAGACGCCCGACGTGGAGATCGCGCCGCTTCCGCAGAACGCCATGGCGATCGTCAGCTCCCTGAATGCTCACATGCCGAGCACGGATACGCCGACGAAGGCCGCCCTTCAGGGCGCGCTCAATCACGCCACGGCGTGGAAGACGAGCCATCCGAATGAGGTCGTCGCAGTCGTGCTCGTGACGGACGGCATCCCGAACGCGTGCGGCTCGGTCCAGGACGTGTCGACCACCGCCGCCACAGGCTGGAACAACGGGGCCGGCGTGCGCACGTTCGTCATCGGCGTGACCAGCTCGGGCACCATGTGTCGCAGCGATCCGAACCCTCCGAGCGCGACCGATCTGGACAGCATTGCCACGGCGGGCGGCACCGGGAAGGCGCTCATCGTCGACGTCAGCCAGGACGCGGCCAAGCAGCTCACCGACGAGCTGAACATGATCCGCCAGAGCATCACCATGACCACGACCACGACGCAGGTCGAAACCAGCAAGCTCGCCTGCGAGTACACGCTGCCCAGCATGCCGATGGACCCGACCAACAGGATCGTGTTCGACAAGGACAAGGTGAACGTCGACTTCACGAGCAACCACGGCGTGAAGGGGAGCGTCTATCGCGTCGATTCGCTCGACAAGTGCGCGAGCACCAACGCCCTCGCCTGGTACTACGACAGCAACGACATGCCGACGAAGATCCTCATGTGCCCCAACGCGTGCGCGCAGATCCAGCCGCCCAGCGCCGACGGCGGCATCGATCCGACCATCGCTGGCACAGCGCCCAAGGTCAGCATCGTCCTCGGCTGCAAGAGCCTCTACGCGCCTCCGGCGTGAAGC
>CAYUAW010000794.1:0-2213 GCA_964442485.1 uncultured Polyangiaceae bacterium | reverse complement strand
GCGGTCCCGTGGTCGACGCTGGTGCGCGGCACGCTGAGGCCCATGGTGACGTTCACGGCGTCGCCGAACGCGACGAGCTTCATCGGGATGGTGGCCTGGTCGTGATACATCGCGACGACGCCGTCGAAGGCGCCGGCGCGCATCAGCCGGTACGCGGTCTCGGCGCCGACGGGGCCGGTGAGCTTCGCGGAGCGCCCGAGGACGGCGCGCGCCGCTGCGATGCCAGGGACGATGGCCCGCGACTCCTCCGTGCCGAGCAGCTCGCTCTCGCCGGCGTGGGGGTTCAGGGACGCGACGGCAATGTGAGGACGGCGAGTGCCGAGCAGCTCGAGCAGCTTCGCGAGCTCGACGATGGACTCGCGGACCGTCTCCGCGGTGAGCGCGCGCGGCACGCGATGGAGCGGCAGGTGCGTCGTGACCAGGCTCGTGACGAGGCCGGGCGCGGCGAAGCACATGATCGCGTGATCGGCGCCGTCGAGCTTCTGCAGGTATTCGGTGTGGCCACGGAAGCTCGCGGCGCCGCGTGCACCGGAGTGCGCGATTGCGGCCTTGCTGACGGGCCCGCTGACGGTCGCACCGTGCGGTGTCGCTTTCGCGAGCCGGTACGCCGCCTTCACGTAAGCGAGCTGAGCTCGCCCGGCCGTCTGAGACGGCTTTCCAGGCTTTCGATCCGCGGCGGAGAGCTCCGGCCCGACGTTCAGGACGGCAATCTTCCCCGCCGCCGATGAAGGCGAGCCGTCGTAGGCAACGAGCCGACGCTGCGCGACGCCGACCGACTCGGCCGCGGCGCGCAACGTCGCTTCATCGCCGACGAGGACGGCGTTCACGCCGCGCAGGCGGGCCGCGGCGTGAACGGAGACCTCGGGACCTACACCGGAAGGACAGCCCGTCGAGACTACGATCATTCCTCTTCGGAGCCGGGAGCGTCCGGCACCCGAAGCTTGTACCCGGACCCCCGCAACGTGTCGAGCGGGAGCGCTTCGCCCAGCTTGGCGCGAAGCCTGCGAACGTGGATATCGACCGTGCGTGGGCCGCCGTCGTAGCGATTCCCCCACACGCGTGCGAGCAGGTGATCGCGTGAGAGCACCTTCCCGCGGCGATCGCACAGGTACGCGAGCAGCGCGAACTCCTTTGCTGTCAGCTGGATGGGCCGGCCATCGACGCTGACTTCTTGGGCGGCCTTGTCGACCATGATTCCGCCGATCTTGTGCCGCTCCTCGGTGGCGAACTCGCTCTTGCGCCATTCGACGGCTCGAATGCGCGCGTAGAGCTCCTCCGGCACGTAGGGGTGCAGCACGAAGTCGTCGAACCCGCTCGACGGTTCGATGCGGGCCATCTGGCCGACTGTCACGGACACGATCGCGCCGACGTTGTCGAACGTCGACTCCTTGCGCACCGCACGCAGCGCCGCGATGGCAAGGTCGGGACGGTCCAGCGCTTCGAAGAGGAGTGCCCGTGGGCGCCCTTCATCGTCGGGATCGTCCTCTGCGAAGAGGTTGATGGGGTCGTCCCACAGATCGAGGGTGCGTACGGTCGCGCCGAGTTGCCTCAGCGTGGATGCTGCACCGTCATCGCGTTCGAGGAGTGGGCCGTGTCCTACGACCGCTACGAATGAGCGGGCGCGGACGGACTTGTGGTCAGACGATTTCGGTACCACCGACTGTTATTCGCGAGATCTTGATGGTTGGGCAGCCGACCCCGACTGGAACGCTCTGACCGTCTTTGCCGCACGTCCAGATGCCGTCGGAGATGGCCACATCGGTACCCAGCATTGATACTTCGCGCAATGTTTCTGGACCGTTGCCGATTAGATTCACGCCTTTGAGCGGAGCGGTTATTTTACCGTCTTCGATCAGGTAACTCTCTGTCAGGGAAAATACGAAATCGCCGTTCGAGATGTCGACCTGACCGCCGCCGAAAGTCTTTGCAAAGACTCCCTTTTTCACGCTTTTGATGATCTCCTCGGGGTCGTGAGGACCCGCCAGCAGAACGGTGTTCGTCATGCGCGGCATGGGGACGCTCTGGAAGCTCTCCCGGCGCCCATTTCCGGTCGGCCGGGTGTGAAAGTGACGAGCCGAGAGCTTGTCGTGCATGTATCCGCGAAGGACGCCGCCCTCGATGAGCACGTTCTTCCGAGGCTCTTCTCCTTCGTCGTCCACGTTGATGGAGCCGCGGCTCTGAAACAGCGTCGGATCATCGACGACCGTGCAGAG
>CAYUAW010000793.1:0-2213 GCA_964442485.1 uncultured Polyangiaceae bacterium | reverse complement strand
CTCCCCCCGCCGCCTTCGGCGCGCTCGCTCCGCTCGCGTAGTCCGCATCTTTGATGCTTCGGGGGACGACGTCGGCGTCGATGGCCATCTACTTTGCCCTGCGGCTGAACGCGGCGAGGACGTCGTAGGCGGCGTACTTGTAGGACTCGGCCAGCGTCGGAAAGTTGAAGACCATGTCGATGAAGAGATCCACGGTGCCCTCGAGGTGGAGCACCGTCTGGCCGATGTGGACGAGCTCCGTCGCGTTCTCGCCCACGACGTGCACACCGAGGAGCTTGCGTGTCTCGGCGCAGACGATGAGCTTCGTCATGCCATCGGTGTCTCCACAGATCTTGCCGCGCGGGTTCTGGCTGTAGAGGGCGCGCCCCACCACGTAGTCGCGCTTCTGCTCGCGGCACCAGTTCTCCGTCGCGCCGACGCCGCTCACCTCGGGGATGGTGTAGATGCCGTAGGGCATGGTGTGCGAGACGGCGCGCTTGTACCCGAAGCCGAAGGCTTGACACACTGCGACTCGCCCCTGCTCCATCGATACGGAGGCCAGCGCGGGGAAGCCGATCACGTCGCCCGCGGCAAGGATGCTCGGCACCGACGTGCGGTAGTGCTCGTCGACGACGATGTACCCGCGCGTGTCGAGCTTCACGCCAACGATGTCGAGCCCGATGTTCTCCGAGTTGCCCACCCGCCCCGCGGCGAACAGGAGCTGATCGCTCGAGAGGGCAGTGCCGTCCGACAGCTCGACGTTGACGATGCCGTCCTTCGAGCTCACACGGTTCCATTTCACGCCGAGGCGGAGCTCGACGCCGAGGGTGCGCATTGACTCGACCAGGCGCGTCACGAGCTCGTCGTCGAGGAACGGCAGGAGCTTGTCGCGAGTGTCGACGAGCGTGACGCGCGTCCCGAGCGCCGCGAACATGCTGGCGTACTCGCAGCCGATGACGCCACCGCCGAGCACGACGAGGCGATCGGGGAGGCGGTGGATGTCGAGGATCTCGTCCGAGTCGTGGATGTGGTCGTCGGTGAAGTCGATGTCCTTCGGGCGGTACGGGCGCGACCCGGTCGCGATGAGGATGAAATCGGCGCGGAGGCGCCGGGTGCTCGAGCCGTCGTCGACGAGCACGGTGTTCGCGTCTTCGAGGCGCGCGTTGCCGCGGACGTAGGAGACGCCGTGGCGGAGCAGCGAGCCCCGGATGCGCGCGGACTCCGAGGCGGCGATGACGTCCTTCCGCGCCATCAGGTGCTCCAGCGTCGCGAGGCGGTCGAGCTTCACGGCGACGCCGTAGAGCGCACGGGACTGGTAGCCGGAGAGGTAGAGCGCCGTCTCGCGGAGCGTCTTACTCGGCAATGTGCCGGTGTGTACGCCGGCGCCGCCGGGCTCTGGCTGCCGCTCCACGACGGTGACCCGCTTGCCGAAATATGCTGCCTGCGCCGCTGCCTTCTCGCCCGCGGGTCCGGATCCGATCACGACGAGGTCGTACTGCTCGGCAGGCGGAGTCGACGCCATGGACGGCCAGCATACTTCCCGTCCTGCCCGATGTCGAAGTGGCGGTTGAAGCCGGGCGGACAACTAACGTAGATTCCGCCCGGCCCGCGGAGCGCCTTCGTAGCGGCCCGTTCATGCTCGACCTCAGATCGAAGACCCCTGTCTCCTGGCTCGACGTCGTGTTCGCCGATTTCGACGCGTTCCTTGTCGATCACGCGCTCTGCGAGCGCAAGGCGAGCGCGATGGGCATGTCGCTCGTGGCGAAGTACCCCGACCGGAGCGCCATCATCGACCCGCTCATCGCGTTTGCGCGCGAGGAGCTGGAGCACTTCCATGTGATGTATCGCATCATCGAGAAGCGGGGGCTCTGCCTGGTGGGCGACGAGAAGGACGCCTACGTGAATGCGCTGCGGAAGCTGTCGCGCAGCGGCGGTGACGAGCTCTTCCTCGACCGTCTCATCGTCCCCGGCATAGTGGAAGCGCGCGGCTGCGAGCGCTTGCAGATGGTGGCGGCCGCCGTGAAGGACCCGGAGCTCGGCGCGACGTACATGGAGCTCGCACGCGCCGAGTCGCGCCACCACGGCCTCTTCTTCCGGCTGGCGCGGCACTACTTCGACGAGAGCGTCGTCCAGTGTCGCGCGGACGAGCTCCTCGAAGCCGAAGCGCGCATCGTCGAGAAGCTCCCGTTCCGCGCGGCCGTGCACTAGCTGTCTAACAACGGGGGGCCTTAGCC
>CAYUAW010000792.1:0-2217 GCA_964442485.1 uncultured Polyangiaceae bacterium | reverse complement strand
GCTTCGTGACCATCGACGGCGTGTGGGCTCGACTGCGACACTGCCGGAGGTCGTCACCTTGACCCCCCCGTATGCTTGCGGCTAAATTTCTGCCGTAAGAAAAACGCTGCAATTTCCGAAGCAAAGAGGCATTTGGCCGTCGACCGCGAGAAGATACTCCAGGCCGCTCAAAAGCATGTCGACAAGAAGAAGTTCGACAAGGCGATCCAGGAGTACCAAAAGATCATCCAGCAGGATCCGAACGACGCTCGGACACTGCTGAAGATCGGTGATCTGCAAGCGCGGATGGAGGCGTACGCGGAAGCAATCGCCACCTACGATCGCGTCGGTCAGTTCTATTCGGCGCAAGGGTTCGCGCTGAAAGCGATCGCGGTCTACAAGCAGATCCGCGAGCTCATCAAGAAGCACGTCCCGCAGCTCGAGGACAGATACGGCCACATCGTCCCGAAGCTCGCGACGATCTACACCGAGCTCGGCCTCACGAGCGACGCGCTGGCCGCCTACGACGAGGTGGCGACGCGCCTGCAGCGCGCGGGGCGCGATCGCGACGCGATCGACGTGTTCCGCAAGATGGTCGCGCTCGATGCGACGAACCCGCTGCCGCATCTGCGCCTTGCCGAAGCGTGCTGCCGCGTGCAATCCGTCGACGAGGCGATCGACTCGTTCTGGACCGCGGCGGAGTTGCTCATCCGGCTGAAGCGCCGCGACGACGCGCTGAAGGTCGTCGAGCGAATCTTACATTTCCGCGCCGAAGCGCGCTACGCCCGGGTCGCCGCGGAGCTCTACCTGGAGCGCGGTGGTGGGCATCAGGACGGGCTGCAGGCGCTGGCGAAGCTTCAGCTCTGCTTCCAGGCCGACCCGAAGAACCTCGACGTCCTCGATCTGCTGTCGCGAGCGTTCATCGCCATCGGTCAGTCGCCCAAGGCTCTCGAGGTCAAGAAGGAGATGGCCCGGCTCGCGCGCGAGCAAGGCCGCGACGAGGTGCTCGCCGACGTCCTCGGCTACCTCGAGCGCACCGCGCCGGAGGACGAGCAGGTGAGGGCGCTGCTCCGCGGCGATTCCACGTCGCTGATGCCGGACTCGACCAGCTACGTGGACGCGGACGTCGAGATGCTCGACTCGTCGGTTCACCCGCAGCGCGGTCCATCGCGGAGGCCGAGCGCGCCCACCCGGCCCGACGTCGAGGACGACTTCGACTTCGACGAAGCGCCGATGTCGAAGCGCTCGCTGTCGGACGCGCCGGACACCGACGTTTTCGAGGACGCACGCCCGCCGCGCCCGGTCATGGCGAGCTCTCCCGACGTCGTCGTCGAGGACGAGGACCTCGAGGGCGTCGAGGAGATCGACGACGCGGGGATGCGGGCTCACGCGAACAAGGCGATCTCCGACGCCGAATCGTTCCGGAGCCTGCGCCTGTACAGCAAGGCGATCGAGACGCTCCGCATCGCGCTCGAGGTGGATCCACAGTCGATCGAGGTCAGGCAAAAGCTGCGGGACATCCTGAGCGAAGCCGGCGATCGCGACGGCGCCATCGGGGAGATGATCTCCCTCGCCGCGATCCACATGGATGAAGGCGAGATGGAGCTCGCCGAGAACGAGCTCTACCAGGTGCTCGAGACCGAGCCGGGCCACGCGACGGCCTTCGAGATGCTCGAGCAGATCGCGGCGCAGTCGGCGGCGGAAGAACCGGCCGCCGCCTACACGCAGTACACCGACGAGCACTACGACAGCACCACGACGGAGGTCGCCGAACCGGAGCTCATCCGCGATGCGCACGACCCCGAAGCTCCGCTCCCCTCCTACGACCTGGAGGAGATGTCCGCGGCGGCCGCCATCGCCGACGGCGCCTCTGACGGGGTGCTCGGGCGCCACGAGGATTCCTTCGCCATCCGCGACTCGCAGCTCGATCTGCGTGGCGAGGAGGATCTCGACGACTATCTGGAGGACGTCCCGCACACCCACGACGCCGGGCGAGCGCTCGCCGCGCCGCGCCACGCCGCCGATCTGCCGGTGCGAACGAACCCGGTGCCGGTCGAGCTCATCGAGGAGGCGCTCGAGGAAGCGGAGTTCTTCACTTCGCGCGGGCTCATGGATGACGCGCGCACCATCCTCGTCGACGCGCTCGCCCGCTCACCGAATCACCCGCTCCTCAGCGAGCGGCTGCGCGAGCTCGACGGCGCCATGGGCGCGCAGAGCGGCACCCACGAGCGCACCGAC
>CAYUAW010000791.1:0-2223 GCA_964442485.1 uncultured Polyangiaceae bacterium | reverse complement strand
TCAGTGCACCGAGACGAACGTGACGACGCCGGTACCTACGAGGTCGACGCTCGTGCTCACGCTGTGAGTGCCGCTGGTGCGCGATGCCCCGAGGAGCCCCGCGAGATCGACCAGCGCCACGAAGGTGCGCGCGTCGTTCGAGATGACCGCCAGCGGCTTGCCTGTGTTCGGGCTGGTGTAGGCGGTGACGGTGTGGGGGTCGAGGCCCATCTGCCAGGCCGCGCCGCTCGGATCGTTCGGCATGTTGACGGCGGCGTAGTCGAGGACGTGAGGTGTCCCGCTGCCCGACGTCGCGGGGAGCTGAATGACCCCGAAGCCGGCGCCGCCGAACTCTCCGGTGACCACGCCGAGATGCGAGCCGGGTACGACGGCGATGCCGTTCGTGCCCGCGCTGAACGAGGCGAACTCGGGGAGGTTCTGAGTGATCGTGGGAGCCGACCAGGTCGACCCCGACGTGGTTCGCTGACTGAGGTCGACCAGGACCACGTTGCCGGTGAACTCGTCGGACGCGAGCGCGATCCCCGTGGAGCAATCCTCCGCCGCCGAATCCAGCTCGCCGGGCACGGAGAAGTTCATGACCGTCGACGTCGTCGTGTCGAAGAGCTGATAGTTCCCCTGCTCGTTCGGTGACAGGACCAGGTTGAGCTGCGGATCGAACAGGACGTTCTCCGAGGTCGAGGCGCCGCCGCCGACGGGTGCAGCGAACGCGTTGTTCGACAGGTCGAGGAACTGGAAGCCCCCGGGTCCTCCGGAAGCCAGCCCTTCGACCACGATCGCGCGGTTGTTGGCCGCGTCGATCGCGACGCCGCAGTTGCGGCAGCTCCCGCCAGAGAAGCTCTGCGCAGCGGTCGCGCCCGACGTCAGGGTCGCCGTCAGCGTCGTGCCGTTGATGAGGTAGACGTCGTTGTTGTCCGCCGTACACACGATCTCCCCGGTCTGCGAGTTGCTGGCACAGGAGTTGACCGGGTTCGGAGTCGTGATCTGGGTTCGCGGTCCCGAGCCCTCCAGGGGAACGACCTGCACGCCGGTCGCGAGCTCCTCCCAGCTTCCGTTCGGAACGTAGGCGATGACGGAACCACCGCTCGTACCCGCCGGCGGCAAGAGCACCGTGAGCGAGCTCGTCGGCACGCACGATGCGGCCACTGCCTTGGCTACGCAGACACCCTCCTGGCACACCTTGTCGGCCCCGCAGACGACACCGCAGCCGCCGCAGTTGGCGCTGTCCGATTGAGTGACGGCGCATGCGCCCGAGCAGAAGGTCTGACCCGGTGCGCAGGGAGAGATGCAGGTGCCCGCCGCGCAGACCAAACCGCTCGCGCAGGCTGCGCCGCAAGCCCCGCAGTTGGCCGCGTCGGTTTGCAGATCCGAACAGGTCGTCCCGGAGCACGACGTTTGGCCGGCCGGGCAGGGAGCGACGCAAACACCCGCCTGACAGGTGTCTCCAGCGGGGCACGCGTCCGTGCAGGTACCACAATGCGTGACGTCCGTCTTCAGGTTGGTGCAGACGGCGCTCTTCCCGTTCGAGGCCAGACAGCAGTCACTTGCGCCGCTGGCGCAGACTGCACCGCCTTCCTTCTTCACCTCGGAGAGGTCGTCGGATTCCACGCTGGTGTACTTGAGAGTCTTCGTCTTCGAGCCCACCAGCTCGCACACGAAGGTCTTGTTGTCGTCACCGCCGTGGCCACCGCCGCTACCTGCGCTGCCGCCCGTGCCGCCAGTGGCTTTGCCGCCACAGGCATGCCCGTCGTCGCCGTGACCGCTGCCCGCTGCGCCGCCGCTGCCCTTCGAGGAGCTGGCGGTCGACGCCAGATCCACCTGTCCGACATCGGACGTTGACGGATCCGAGCCGCCGCATCCGAGCAGAAGCCCGGAGAACAAAGGGGACCCCAGCAACAGGGTCCACGTCGATCGACGCAAGGACCGCGTGCACAGACGTTCCGTCGAATTGGAATGAGTATTCATCGGCATCCTCCCTGACTTGGTGCACGCGGACCCGAGTTCCATGAGTAAGAGTCGTTCCCCCACCGAACCCGGCGAGCAATATGCCGAGCGAGGTCAGGCTCGCAGAGCGCCATGCCCCGCGAGCTACCCTGGAGAGCGTGTCCCGTGCGGGGACGAGCACTATCACGCTCGCAAGAGAACCCCATAGAACGAGATTGTTATTTTCGACCTCACCAACATGAATGATGACGATGTCACTCGTTTGTCCAAATTGAAGATCGA
>CAYUAW010000790.1:0-2230 GCA_964442485.1 uncultured Polyangiaceae bacterium | reverse complement strand
CGCTCACGGCGCGGGATAGTAGCGATAGATCCCGACGGCGCACATCTCGTCCAGCGAGCTCTGGCCGAAGACGATGGTCTTGTCCCGGGTATTGTTCCAGGTGCATTCGAACTGGACCTGGTCACCGGTCGCCATCCGGATGGGAGCCACCGCGTAGTAGAGCTGCGAGTCGAAGTCATACGCGGCGTCGTGCAGCACTCGGTCGCCGTCGACGGAGCTGCTTGCCGTGACCTTCATGTGAATCCCGAGCTGATGCATGTGCGGCAGGACCGCGAAGATCGTCGTGTCCTTGTCCATCGCGACCGAGCCGACCGTCGAATACATTTCGCGGGGCGGAATCGAAAAGTCGAGGTCCACCGCAGGCAGGCTCTCGCCGACCTTCGCGATCTCGGCGGGGTCGATGGGCATGACCTTCGTGCCCGAGGTGCCACTGAGCACCTCCGTGCCGGTGTTGAAGAGGTGCAGGTTCAAGAGCAGCTGCGTGCCCGCCGGCAGTTTCATCCCGACACCGGTCGGGAATTCGACGGGGTTGGTCCCCACTCCGGAACCGAAGATCGTGATGCTTCCGACCGTGGTGACGGCGCAGCTCTCGACGCCGTCCGGTCCCGTCGGATCACCCATGCCGAGGAACGTGTGGTGCGTACCCACGGGATTGATCGCCTGAACCCCGCGGATGTACGTGTCCTCCGCGAGCGTCTTTCTGACACAGGTGTAGCTCTCCTCGCCGGGGTTGATCGACCAGTCGCCCGTCAACAGCGTTTGCCACTCCCCGAGCGATCCTGCGTCGGTCCCCGTCGAGGACGGCGCGCCGCCCTTCGCGGATGATGGTCCTTCGCTCTTCACCGACGGTTCCGTCTTCGAGCTCCCGCACGCAGAGATGGTGAAGGCGAGCATCGCGCACCAGGAAAGCGTCGACCATCGCGGGCCGCGGCGTCTCACACCGGAGCGATTGCAAGTTGAGTCCATCGGTTCATCGTCCTTTCAGCCGCTCGCCCGACGATGCCCCGCAGGGGCAAACTCCGTCAACCAATAAAGGCAACTACGAGTTGCATTCGACATGACGCCAAGCGCCCGCCTCGCGCGTGCTTCGCCTCGAGCGGTCACTCGGACCCGATCTGCGCGAGATAGCCTGCCTCCACCCGTCTCGCTTCGCTCGCCGACCTCCTCCAAGGTCGTGCTCGCCGCCGCAGCGGCGGCTGCGCGCGACCGGAGGAGGTAGTCGGGGGTCAGCCGCCTTCGCGGGCGATTTGCAGCACGCCGCCGATCGGTGGGACCCGGCAAACGCCTGGATCCAGGCCGCGCCGCTGCCACTCGGCGGCCAGGCGAGCTGGCGGCTCGTGAAGGGGCTCGTCGGTGAGCTTGAAGGTGCCCCAGTGCATGGCAACGAACATGCGGGCGCCCAGGTCCGTGAAGGCGCGCGCGGCTTCTTCGGGGTTCATGTGCTGCTTGCCCATGAACCAGGCCGGATCGTAAGCGCCGATGGGCAAGAGGGCGGCGTCAATCGGTCCCGAGCGCCGACCGATCTCCGAGAAGCCGTCGAAGTAGGCGGTGTCACCGGAGTGGTAAAGGCGCGCGGTCGAGCCCTCGATCACGAAGCCGCCCCAGAGGGTCTCGTTCAGGTCGTTGAGGCCACGACGGCTCCAGTGTTGTGACGGGACGAAGCGCACCGTGACAGGGCCCACGCGCGTTTCCTTCCACCAGTCGAGCTCGCTGCAGTCGAGGTCGTTCTTCTGGAAAAGGCCGGCGAGGCCCAGGCCGGCGATCACCGGACGCCCGACCGCGTTGAGCGAGGGCAGGTCGCAGTGGTCGCGGTGGTTGTGCGTGACGAGCTGCGCGTCGATGCTGGGGAGCTCGGACAACCGAATGGCCGGCGGAACGAAGCGGCCAACGCCGGGCCCGAGGCTTCTGGAAAAGATCGGGTCGATGAGCAGCGAGACCCCGTCGAGCTGAACCAGCCAGCTGGCGTGGCCAATCCAGGTCAGGCGCGCCGGCTCACCGATGCGGGGTGGAGTACGCAGCTGCTCGAGATCCGGTGTGACGCACGGCGCCGGTGTCCCCACGCCGTCGCTGCGGCGTCGACCGAGCACCCGATCGACGAACCCCCATTTGACGATCTGCGAAAACGCCTGCGGCTCCGATCCGTCAAGGTTGACGAAACGAAACCTGTTCGACGCCGGCCGCTCTCGAGCCATGCTGGCCCGGACCTTAGGGCTTCCGCGAGCGGGCGCAA
>CAYUAW010000789.1:0-2230 GCA_964442485.1 uncultured Polyangiaceae bacterium | reverse complement strand
CTCGACCCTCGGCGCCGATGCTACGGTCGAGCGGCGATGAGCCTTCCGCGGACGCCGGAGCTCGAGACGGCGCTTCATGCCGCGAGCGAGCGGCACGGTCTAAAGGTGTACTATCGCGACTGCGTGCGCCCGCTTCTCGGCGCGCCCATGTCGCGGTGGCCGTCCTGCTGCGGCCGCGGCTGCGAGCCCTGCGCGCTCACCCTCGTGAAGGTTGCGGAGGCGGTCTACGAGATGCTCGGGCTCGACGACGACAGCGCACAGCAGGCGGCGCGCCGCTACGAAGAGCAAGCCGGCTAGCGCCTGGGCCCTTCAACGCAGGATCTGCGAATCGACGTGCCGTGACTACCTTGTTTCTGCGCCTCGCACAGCTGCCCATGCTCCTCCTCCAGCTCGACTCGCTTCCCTTGCTCCTCCTCCAGCTCCGAACGCGAGCTCTTGCTCCGCCGCGGCTCCCGTTTACCGCCGGGTTGTGCAATGGGTCGGGATCGTCTATCCCGCGTGAAGATGGCTGGGCTCGGGCGACTGTGCCAGCTCCTCGAGCGCGCGGGAGCGACGCGGCTCGCCCTTTCCGGCGGCGGGCTCGCGCTGCTCCTCGAGCTACGGACGCTGTCCTGCGGCGTGGTCAGCGACGATCACGTCCAGGCGGCAATGGTCCGCGATTCGACGCGAGCGGCGTGGGATCTCTTCTCGTTTCACACCTCCCGCCTCGAGACGGCGCAGCAGATCCGCGAAGGTGACATCCCCTGGTACGTCGACCCCGACGTTCATCAAGCCTTCTTCCGTCCACTCGCTTCCCTCGGGCACTACTTCGACTACCGGTTCTTCGCTGCGTTCCCCTGGGTGGCCCACGCGCACAGCCTGGCCTGGCTCGTCGCACTGCTCTTCGTGGTGGCGTGGCTCTTTCGCAGATTCGAGGAGGGCAAGTGGACCGCGGGGCTCGCGGCCGCCGTGTACGCTTGTTCGCCGCCGCTTGCGCTGTCCGTCACCTGGCTCGCGGGCCGCAACGTGCTCATCGCGACCACGCTCGGAATGGCGGCGCTCGGGATGCATCACGTCCACCGGCAGGGAAGCGAGCGCGCGCGCCTGCCGGCGATCGCCCTCTTCCTGCTCTCGCTCACTGGCGGCGAGTGTTCGGCAGGTCCGTTCGTCTACCTGCTCGCCTACGCGGGGCTGTACGACCACGGGAGTGGTCGCTCACGCGCGCGGTCGGTCGCGCCGTACGTCCTGCTCGGCGTGCTGTTCTGGGGCGGCGTGTTTCTGTCCGGTTACGGTGTCAGGGGCTACGGCTTCTACTTCGATCCGCACGCCGGCATCGTCCGGCAGTTGCCAGTCCTGTTCGACCGTTGCTTCCGGCTTTTTCTCTACGAGTTCGGCTGGGGGCATCAGGAAGTCATTCGAGGGACCCCGTTCTCCGAAGTGCCGACCTGGAGCGTGCTCCCTGCCGTCGCGTTCGGAGTCGCCCTGGCGATCGCGGCGGTCAAGGACCGCGCCCTGCGCTTCTGGTTTCTGGCAGCCGTCGGCTCGACGCTTCCGTTCTGTCTGACGCTCGCTCAGCCCCGGTTGCTCGCCGCAGCACACGTCGGCTATTCGATGGCGTTCGTCCGCCTCTTCGCCACCCTGGCCAGCGGAGTCGGACGCCGTCGTCTCGTCGCGGCGTCGGTCCTCGTCGCTGCGCTCGCGTCGAGCATCGCCGCGGGGGCGGTCTGCCTCCACGTCACCGCGGGCTTCGTTCGCAGCCTCTCGGTCACGGAGACCATCGCGGCAACGGCGTTCGCGAGCTCCGCCGGCAAGGACGCCATCGTCATCAGCGGCAACTGGGTCCTTGCGCACACCATCCTGCCGGTCCAGCGAGAGCAGGGGTTGCCGACCTCGCGCAGCATGGCCTTCCTATCCGGCGTTTCGGTGTTCGAGATGGATCGCCCCGGTCCTCGCACACTCGTCCTTCGCTCGCCCCTCGGCGTCATCGGGGCCTACGGTCTCATCCTGCTCACCACCCCGATCCCCGTCGGAAGGACCGTCCGGTTCAACCGCGGCGTCTTGGAGGTCGTGGCGACCGATCCCACGCTCGGCCCGACGGAGGTCCGTTACGACTTCGATGCGCCGCTCGAGGACGGAACGATGGCGTGGTTCGTGACCCTGCCGACGCTGCTATTTGCGCCGGTGCCCCCTCCGGCCCTCGGCACGCGCACCCTCGTCTGGGACGGGGGCTTTCGCGTCGTGCCGCTCACGG
>CAYUAW010000788.1:0-2231 GCA_964442485.1 uncultured Polyangiaceae bacterium | reverse complement strand
GAGTTCTCGTGCGCCACCGTCCTGCAGAAGATGGGCTTGCGGCCTGAATCAACACCGACGAGCAGGTCCTTCTCGCCCGCAGGGTGCAGCTCGCGGACGGAGTAAGTCCACTCGAGCAAGCTGTACGGGTTCGCCATGTAAGCGAACACCTTCTCCGGGGGACACTCGATGTGCGCGTGAATCGTGATGAATGGGCCGTAGACCTGGTCGTGCGGGTACACGGTGTGCGTCATCTCCGTGATGCGCTCGCCGAGGGCCTCTCGATCGAACTGTTCGCACCGGACCAGATCCGGGATGCCCGAGAGGCCCGCGGGCTCGAGCTCAGGTGCCATGTTTCGGTCCCCTCGGCACCGTCGTCGTCGTCGGTGCCTTCTGCTGGAACGCGCCGAACGGCGGGACCTCTACGTCCGGCAGCGCCGCACAGATGACGGACGGTCCGTCTTGGAGCAAAGATTCGGCGAAGGCCGCTTCGAGCTCAGCCAGCGTACTGCAGTCGGTTGCCGCGAGGTCCGGGAACATCGCCCCCAGACCGGCTCCAAGATGTGAATGCCGAAAGGCGTTGTAGCCGGAGTTCTCGCCGAGAAGGATGCGCTCGCGAACCAGGCACATCCCGTGCGCACGGTTGTCGAAGAGCACGTAGGTGATGGGCAGCGAATGCTCGACCGCCGTGTGAATCTCGAGCCCCTGCATGTAGAAGGCGCCGTCTCCGGCGAGGACGATGCATCGCTTGCCGCTGGCGAACGCCGCGCCAGTGGCCCCGCCGAAAGCGTAGCCCATTCCGGCCATGCCCATTGCTAGAAGGAAGCGGCCGCCCCGCGGCGCGCGGACGTGATGCGCGGAGCTTGCCCCCGTGTTGCCGGCGTCGACCAGGACGATGCTTCCCTCCGGGGCGAGGCGCTCGACGGTCCGGAGAATGGACGCCGTCGTGAACGTGGTCGGCGCGTCTCCGGCGGCAGAGACCTCTTCCCGTGCAGCGGCCGGCCCCGCCAGACGGACGTCGATCGGAGCGACGGCCTCGACGAGCTCTTCGAGCACGCGCGCCAGCTCGCCGGCGACGTGAATCCCGTCGGTCCCCGTGACGAACGGCCGGACCGGGCCGAGCGAGACCAGCGTCTTCTCGCGCAGCAGGGGTTCGAGCCCTTGACGTGCCAGGAACGGAAGCGTCGTTCCGGCGAGAACGACGACGCGCGCCTCCGCAACGGCGCGCGCGACGGCGGGATGCCCCATGGCTCCGGAGACACCGACGAAGCTTGGTGCGCGGTTGTCGAAGGCGTCACGGCCGTCTGGGGTCGTCGCCACCCTTGCGCCCAGCTCGAGCGAAAGCTTCCGGAGCGCTTCTTTGGCGGAAGCTCGCGCGATCTCCGGACCTGCAATGATGACGACCGGCCGCGCCGCGAGATACTCCACCGCGCGCGCGAGGTCCTTCCGGTCCGGGTTCACGACGACTGCGCGGATGGGGCCTCGCGGAGACTCGGCGTCGGCATTCAGGCGAGCCGTCTGCAGATCCTTCGCGAGCAGCAGGACCGCGGGTCCGGGGTCGGGGCCCCGGGCGGCGCGGAGCGCGTCATCGAGCAACCGCGGCACGTCGTCCGCTCGTTCCACGCGCGTCGCATGGGCGGCGGCCGCGCGGAACACGGCGAGGGCGTCCACGGCGTCTCCCTTTCCGCTCGTATCCTGGAACGCGCCGCGGCCCTGAAGCTCCGTCGGCGGCTCGCCCACCAGCGCGAGGAGCGGGACGCGAGAGGCGCGAGCTTCCGCCATCGAATGCACCAGGTTCATGGCGCCCCCTCCGGAGGTGACCATCACCACGCCGAATCCCTGGAGTCGGGCATACGCGTCCGCGGCGGTGCCCGCGGCATGCTCGTGCTTGTTGAGCACGGCGGAGATCGCAGGCCTCAGCCGCTGCACGGCAGCGAACAGGTCCTCGATGTTGGCGCCGCCGACGCCGAAGACGTGCCGTACGCCGACCTCGACGAGACGCGACGCGATGAAGTCGGCGACGAGCGTCTCTCTCGCGTACTGCTTCTGAACGGTGGGTTCACGGCCGTCGACCATGCCGCGTCTACTCGCAAATTCGGTGCCGCAGCGCGTACCCGCTACTACGTGGAGCGCCCCGGTCGCACGTGCAGAAGCTGCGTCCGCCCCGTAATGAATGCGCCGGCAGCGCCGGGTAGCCCCCGCCCCGCTTTCGAGTAGATCCGGTGGCTCATGCCCGACAGCAAGCAGGATGC
>CAYUAW010000787.1:0-2238 GCA_964442485.1 uncultured Polyangiaceae bacterium | reverse complement strand
GTCACTCTCAGCCCGCCGACGCCTTCGCCGACGCGGAAGCGCTCGCCTTGAACGACACGTTGATCGACGCACTCGCCGAGACCTGAGCCTCGAGCGCTGCGGCGATGCAGCCGCCTGCCTTCAGCGCGACGTTCGCGTCCGCTGACACGGCGCTCTTCAGGCTCTCGAGAGATGCCTGAACGCTCGCGCTGGCGTGCTCGACCTGCCCCTTCATGCCCACCGAGATCGTGATGAGCTCGGGAAGGCTCTTCTGCAGGGCCGTCTTCAGCTGCGCGGCGACCTTCGCGTCGGCCGAGCCCGTCACGACGATCTCCACCGCGGGCGGCGTGCACTCGAGCTTGGCCGAGACCTTCGCGTCGCACTTCGACTTGCACTCCGCGCTCATCTCCGGGGGCTTCACCGTGCCGCTGCACTTCGGCGCCTTCATCTTGACGCTGCACTCGCCGGAGCAGGTGCCGGAGCACTTGCCCTTCGCCTCCACCTCGCACGACGCGCTGCACTCGCCCTTGCAGGTGCCGCTGCACGAGCCATGCGCGCCGCCGGTGCACTTGCCGTCGCAGCTACCCGCGCACTTCGCGCCCTTCGACGTCTTGCCGTCGCACTTGCCGTCGCACTTGCCGTCGCAGCTGCCGGAGAAGCCGGCTTCGCAGTCGCCCTTGCACTCGCCGGAGCAGGTGCCCTCGCACTTCGCGCCGGCCTCGACGCTACAGCTGCCCTTGCACTCGGCGTCGCAACTGCCGCTCAGCTTGCCGCCCTCGCACTTCACCTCGGCGCTGCCCGGCTTGATCTTCGCGTCGCAGCTTGCCGCGCAGTCCGCCATTGCGTCCATTGACGCGGCGCAGACCGGCTCCTTCGCCTTGACCTCGATCTTCGCCTTCGCCTTGGCCTTCACCTCGACGAGGAACTTCGAGGCGGCGTCGCAGGCCGCTTCGGCCTTCTTGCCCGGGCCGTCGCCTTTCGGCGCGACGTCCGCATCGGTGGCCCCGAGGTCCTTCGCCAGGTTCGTGCACGCCGTCGTGACGTCGCCCTCGATCTTCGCCGAGAGCTCCTTCATGGAGAGAGCCGCCGCAAGGCCAGCCTTCAGCTTCGCCTCCACGTCGGCGTTGAGCCCCCACGTCGCCTTCTCCGCGTCCTCTTCGCTCTGAGGACAGGAGCCGCCTCCTCCGGGCAGCCCAGGCAACCCACCACCCTTGCCGCCGAGCTGTTTGCACTCGACGAGCCACGGAGTGGCGGCGAGCACGATGACGGTAGCCATCACGCCGTTCTTGAGACGGCTTCGTTCCCTAAGCATTCTTCGGACCTCCTGGAACCCCTCGGTCGAGAGGGCGGCCGGAGGCTATCACGCCCCGCCGGCCCCGTGTTCTGTCTCGGCAACGTCGAAAATGCGGCCAGCGGCCGCCCGGTGACGCGTGCCCCCCTCTTGGCAACCCAGCGCGTCTTTTGCGCGGGTGCGGGCACACGAAAATCGAGTCTTCAGCCGCGTGTCGCCTTCGCCGCAGCCTTTTCCTTCTTCTTCGCTTTCTTCTCCTTCACGCTGAGCTTCGGCTTGTTGTTCGTCTTGGGGGCTTGCTGTCCTTTTGCCATGTCTGTGACCTCCGTGCGCCCGAGCGCCGTGCGCCGTCTTCGCGCCCGGGCAGGGATGCGAGACCCGAGGATAGCTCGCTCCGACTTTCGATGGAAAGGTTTGCGCTGTCATCCGCGCTCGTGGACCCACCATTCGTGAAGCGAAGGAGAAGGCACCCCATGGCACTGTCACGTTCGGAGCTCCTCACGCACCTGCGCAAGCGGCGATACTGCGTCGTCGCATCGGTCGCTCCCGGCGGCGCGCCCCGGGCCGCCCTCGTCGGATTCGCCGTGAGCGACGAGCTCGAGCTCGTCTTCGACACCCTCGGGAACACCCACAAGGCGGCTAACCTCCGTCATGACCCCCGCGTCGCGGTCGTCATCGGCCTCGGCGAGGACGAGTGCACCGTGCAGCTCGAGGGCGTCGCCGACGAACCCACCGGCGCCGACCAGGAGCGTCTGCGCGCAGTCTACTTCGCGGCTTTCCCGGACGGCGTCGACCGTCTCGAGTGGCCCGGCATCACGCACTTCCGTATCCGCCCCCACTCCGCGCGCTACAGCGACTTCGCCGCCCCCGGAGGCCCCCGTCTCGAAGAGCTGAGGCTCGACGCGATCGGCGACCGGGAGCCCTGACTGGGGTAGTCTCCCGCGGCAAGAAGGCGCGGGCCCTGCTCG
>CAYUAW010000786.1:0-2243 GCA_964442485.1 uncultured Polyangiaceae bacterium | reverse complement strand
CGGCCGCTCTGGGCGTTCGTGATGGTGCTCAGCTACTCGCGTCGGCTGTTCCTCCGCTTCTTTCCTGGCGCGTCGATGCCCTTCTTCGTGCGCGGACACGTCGAGGCGTTCACCGACTTTTGTGGCGTCACGCGCGTTCTCCTCTACGACAATCTGAAGAGAGCTGTCATCGAGCGGCACGGCGACGCGATCCGCTTTCACCCGACGCTGCTCGAGATGTCGGCCCACTACCGCTTCGAGCCGCGTCCCGTCGCTGTCGCTCGTGGCAACGAGAAGGGCCGCGTCGAGCGGGCAATTCGGTACATCCGCGAGGCGTTCTTCGCTGCTCGGAGCTACGCGGACCTCGCCGATCTGAATCGGCAAGCCGCGGAGTGGGCCGCGACGGCCGCTATCGATCGCTCGTGGGTCGAGGACCGTTCGCGCACCGTTCGGCAAGCGTTCGAAGACGAGCGCGCGGTCTTGCTTCCGCTGCCAGCAGAGCCATTTCCAGCTCACGAGCGGCTCGAGGTCGAGGTGGGCAAGACGCCGTACGTCCGGTTCGATCTCAACGACTACTCCATCCCTCACGACCGCACCCAGCGCACCCTCGTCGTCTACGCCGATCTTGGTGAAGTGCGCGTCGCCGATGGCAACGATGTCGTCGCGACGCACGTTCGCTGCTGGGATCGCGCCCAGCAAATCGAGCAGCCCGAGCACCTCCAGCGACTCGTCGACGAGAAGCGGCGCGCTCGCGAGCACCGCGGTCTTGACCGACTCGCCCGTGCTGCTCGCAGCAGCCAGGCGTTCCTCCGCATCGTCGCCGAGCGCGGCGGCAACGTCGGAAGCACCACTGCCCGCCTGCTCGTCGTCCTCGATGGTGTCGGCGCCGCTGAGCTCGAGGAAGCGCTCGTCGAAGCACTCCAGCGCGACACCATTCACATCGGCGCGGTCCGTCAGATCGTCGACCGAAACCGCTCCAGCCGAGGCTTGCCGCCGCCAGTCTCGATTCCCGTCACCCGCGGCGAGCATGCCGACCTCGTCGTCACGCCGCACGCCCTTTCAACGTATGACGCTTTGAAGAAAGAAGACACATGACCACCCTCAATCCTGCAGAGATCAAAGCCCGCCTGAAAACGCTTGGCTTGTTCGGGCTCCTCGCTTGCTGCGACGAAATCGCCGACAAGCCATGGCTCCCCGAAGTCCTCGCCATCGAGGAGCGTGAGCGAAAGAAGCGAAGCCTCGAGCGGCGGCTGAAGAATTCGCGCGTCGCCGCGTTCAAGCCGATGACCGACTACGACTGGTCGTGGCCCAAAAAGATCGACCGCGAGGCCATCGAGGAGCTCTTCACCCTCGGCTTCATCAAGACCGGCCACAACGCCGTCCTCGTCGGCCCCAACGGCGTCGGCAAGACGATGATCCTCAAAAATGTCGCCCACCAAGCCGTCGTCCGCGGCCACACCGTGCGGTTCGCCACCGCAAGCGACATGCTCGCCGATCTCGCCGCCCAGGAGTCCTCCGTCGCGCTCGCCCGCCGTCTCCGCCGATACACAATCCCGCATCTCCTCTGCATCGACGAGGTCGGCTACCTCTCCTACGACGGCCGCTACGCCGACCTTCTCTTCGAGGTCGTCACGCGCCGGTACGACGCCCAGAAGCCCGTCCTCCTGAGCACCAACAAGGCCTTCACCGCCTGGAGCGAGGTCTTCCCACACGCTGCATGCGTCGTCACTCTCGTCGACCGACTCATCCACCGCGCCGAGGTCATCGACATCGAGGCCGAGAGCTACCGCCTCAAGGAAGCCAAAGAGCTGAACGCCGCGCGCACCACGCAACGTCGCAAGAAGCACTGATCCAACCCTTCACCGGTGAACTTCACCCGCACGAGCCGCGTTCTTCACCGGCACCGCCCGCGTTCTTCACCGGTGAACTTCACCGAATTCCCGCGCTTTCATGTGCCCATCAACACCCGGCCAGCGCCGGGGCAGCTTCCAGCTTGCACTACCGAAATCGAGGTACCCGCTCAGGTACCCGCAGCGCCCGCATCTCACTCCGCCCTTCGCGAATCCCGCGTCTTTTCTGGTGTCCGGGGACGGAATTGAACCGCCGACACGTGAATTTTCAATCGCCCCGGCGGAGCGGAAACCGCGGGAAATGGGGCCGTTCGCGAGCGGGAGTGCCGCACGGGTGCCGCAGCGGGAGGCGCTCAAGGTCCGACATGGGCGCAGCTGAGTTGCACTGCGCAACTGTACAGGTCATCTTGAGGC
>CAYUAW010000785.1:0-2255 GCA_964442485.1 uncultured Polyangiaceae bacterium | reverse complement strand
CCGCCGCGCATCGTGTCCGCGAAGTGGACCTTCCAGCTGTCGCGATCGTCGACGTTGGCCATGGCCGCGGCCATGCCGCCCTCGGCCATCACGGTGTGAGCCTTCCCCAGCAGGGACTTGCAGACGAGCGCGACGCGCACTCCGGCGGCCGCGGCCTCGATGGCCGCGCGGAGGCCGGCGCCGCCGGCGCCGACGACCAGAACGTCGTGTTCGATGACGTCGTGTGTGCTCATCGGAGGATTCCTTCGGGCCTTGCAAAGGTCAGCGGCGACCACGTCATCAGATGAGCCTCCAGTCCGTGAAGACGCCCATGGAGCACATGCGGATGTAGAAATCCGTGAAGCCGACCCAGACGAGGCTCGTCCAGGCCCACTGCTGGTGGCGCGCGTTGCACTTCGTCGACACGGCGTAGAGCTGCTTGCGGAGCGTCGCGCGCGACAGGATGTCCTTGAAGCCGCCGACGACGTGGCGGAACGAGTGGCAGCCGAACGTGTACATGCTGAGGAACGTGACGTTCAGCGCGAGCACGATGGTGCCGACGCCGAGCCCGAACTCTTCGTGCCCGGTGGACGGGTTATAGAACCACATCCCCTTGTACGTGTCGTGCGCGAGGATGAAGAGGTAAGTGACCGCCGCGTACATGAAGTAGCGATGCAGGTTCTGCAGGATGAGCGGGAACGCACGCTCGCCCGTGTACGTCTTGTGGGGCTTGCCCACTGCACACGCCGGCGGCGAGAGCCAGTGCGACTTGTAGTATGCGCCGCGGTAGTAGTAGCAGGTCAGGCGAAAGCCGGCCGGCGCGATCAGGATGAGGAGCGCCGGCGAGTACGCCAGCGGCCCGGTGAAGAAGCTCGGCCACCACGGCGGCTGAGGACCGCCGAAGATCGCGTGCGGAGATTTCCCCCAGAGCTCCGGCGAGTAGACGGGCGACAGGTAGCCGCCGAACCAGTAGTGGTCGTTCTGCATCCCCGCCCACGACACGTAAACGATGAACGCGGTCAGGCCGATGAAGACGAGGAGCGGGTTGAGCCACCAGGCGTCGCGGCGGCTTGTCTGGCCGAAGCTGCGCTGGGGAGCGAGCGGGAGGTGGACTTGAGCCATGCGGATCTCCGAGAGTTTCTTCGCGGGCCGGCGGCAGGGGCGGGACCGGCGCGCGGCTGCGGTATACCGGCAACGTCCGAAGTTCTCAATATTCCAAGACGTCCCGGCGGCCGCCGGTCGCGCGAGAGGGCGAACGCCGCCCCGAAATCGGCTCAAATCGGCCCACGACGGCCCGGTGGCGTGCACTCCGCGCGCCGCGTACGCTGCGCGACGAATGACCGGCTCGACGCCGTCTCTGTCGCTCGCGTCCCCCGCGGAGCGGAGCGCCGCTCCCGAGCACGTCGCGTTCGAGCGGCTCGCGTGGGGCGTCCTCGCGTACACGGTCGCGGTGGTGCTCTTCGGCGCCGTGGTGCGCATCACCGGGTCGGGCGCTGGCTGCGGGCAGCACTGGCCGACGTGCCAGGGTGAGGTCGTCCACCTGCCGAGGACCGTCGCGACGGCCATCGAGCTCTCGCACCGGCTCACGTCGGGGCTGTCGCTCCTCTTCGTGGTCGGCGTCGCCATAGTCGCCTGGCGCCGCTTCCCGGCGGGACACGCGGCGCGCCGCTTCGCGAGCGCCGCGGTCGTACTGATGATCGTCGAATCGCTGGTCGGCGCGGCGCTCGTCCTGCTCCGTCTCGTCGGCAATAACACGTCGCTCGCGCGCGCCGGTGTCATGTCGGTGCATCTCGTGAACACGAGCCTGCTCGCCGCGTCCATCGCGCTCACCGCGTGGACGGCTCGGCACCCGGTGCCACGGCGCTGGATGCCTTCGTGCCGCCTCGACTGGGCGCTCGTTCTCTCGCTGGTCGCCGCGCTCGTCGTGTCGGTGACGGGAGCCATCACCGCGCTCGGCGATACGCTGTACCCCGTCGTCACGGCACACACCGTCTCCGAGCGGCTCGCGGCCGATCACGCGACGACCGCGACGCTCATCGAACGGCTCCGCGCCGTGCACCCCCTCATCGCGTTCTCCTCGGCGGTGCTCTTCGTGGTGGTCGTCTGGAAGACGAAGGAGATCCGCCCGCGCCCAGAGGTCGAGCGCGGCGCGCGTCTCGTCATTGGTCTCGTCTTCGCGCAGGTCTCAGCGGGCGTGCTGAACATCCTGCTGTCGGCCCCCGGGTGGATGCAGGTGCTACACCTCGGGCTAGCGACGTCGCTGTGGCTCTCGCTCG
>CAYUAW010000784.1:0-2258 GCA_964442485.1 uncultured Polyangiaceae bacterium | reverse complement strand
GCGCTCGGGCTCGCGGCAGCGGTCTTCCTGCTCCGACGCAGGCGCCGGTTCTGGTCGCGGTAGCCCCGGAATCGGCGCACAAAAGCGAAGGGGCCGTCGCGTTCGACGGCCCCTTGGCGGAATGACCCGCTGTCGGGCCGTCGCGCTCGACGGCCCTCAGCGGACGACTGCTCTCACCAGCAGGTGTTCGACGCGCCGATCAGGCTGATGACGTGGTTGTTCAGCGCGTTGTACGGATACGCGAAGGTGAACAGGTAACACATCTCCGCCTGGGTCGGTTGACCGAAGGCGACCGATGCATTGGTCGTGTTGTTGAAGGTGCACGTCGACGTGATCGAGTCGCCAGGCTGCAAGATGTAGCCGCCCCGGGGCAGCATGTAGTTGACCTGATGATCGAACAGGAAGGGGTGATCGAACGCCGTTTCCGTCATCCCGTTGGCGCGCTTCACCGTCGCGTTCATGTTCGTACCGAGCAGATGCATGTGCGGGTCGTATCCCATGATCGTGATGGGCTTGCCGGAGTTGTTCGTGCACGTTCCGGAGAACTTGCTGACCTGATGGGCCGGCATGCCTCCGGGACCATCGAGGTTCTCGGTGCCGAGGAAGGTGAGACCGCCGATGTTCGGCCGGCCGCCGGCGGGCACCGTGCAGAACTGGACGATCGTTCCATCCTGCGCCGTAGAACCGGTGCTGTTGTAGTTGTGCCACTGCACCATGATCTGCCCGCTGTCCGGCAGCTTCAGGCCCATGTCCGGTCCGAAGTTGACGTTGCAACCGCCGACCGCCCAGCCGCCGATGAGCTCAGCTCCCAGGCCGAGCGTGGTCCCGCTGACGCCCGGCTGCACAGTGCCCACCGCCTGAGAGGTGTTCGTGATGCCGAAGGCGAGCCAGTGGTGCAAGATGGAGAGGTTGTCGAACTTGGCGCCGAAGCGGGTTGCCAGCGTGCCCGGCGGCCAGGGTACCTTGTAGTAGAATTGATTGTAGGTCTGGCCGTTTGGCACGTTGAACTTGGTCGTGTCGGTGGGCGAGGAGATGCCGTGCACCGGGAACTCGTAACAAGTCTCGCCCGGCTGCGCGACGAGCGGCTGGAACTGGCTCGGATCGTTCGCGCAGGTATCGACGTCGGTCGGCGTGACGATGTTGGTCGTGGTCGTGGCGACGCCGCCCGCACCGGGCATCGAACCCTCGCCGCCGCCAACACTCGTCGTTGACCCTGAACCGATCGTACCGCCGATACCAGTCGACCCACCCGACCCGGGTAGCGATCCTGTTCCGGATGCGGAGCCGGTACCGATCGAGCCGCCGGCGCCGGCCGGCGGAGCGGTGCACGCCGCGCCGGGCGGCGCGCCGTTCCCGAGCCACGAATCGAGCGCCGCGAAGTCGTCCGGCGAGAGGGGATTGCCCTGCGGCATCTTCATTGTGCCCATCCCGCCGTTGATGCGAATCCGAGCGAGCTGGTAGAGCTTGATCGTCTGCCCCATCAGCTGCGTCGTGGTGTGGGGCATGTAATCTCGCTGAAAGTCCGCTTCCGTCACGAGGGACATCGGCGCCCCCCCGATCGGTGTCGCGCCGTGGCAAGTCTGGCAGCGGGCCTTCACGAGGGTGTCGATGTTGCACGGGAGTGTCCCGCCGACGGCCGTTCCCGCGCCGGCCCCGGGCGTAGCCCCAGTGCCCACTGCGACGCCGCCACCACTGCCCAGCGGAACCGTTCCGGCGCCGCCCGTTGCGTCCGCCTGGCCGTTCCCGCCGCCCGCGTTGCAAGCGGACACGACCGAAAGGAGCAGTCCCGCGAGCGCAGACGTAGTCAGGTTTCCGAAGCTGTTCCTCGATCCGAGGGTGAGCGCGCTGCGAAGGTTCATGTACAGATTGGTAGCATAAAGCTAGCGGGGCTCGCCACCCGGATCGCGCGATCAGAGCTTGACTTTCCATGACTTTGCGATGCCCGTCTTGTCGCGACAGGGCATGGTGCGCAGCATCATGAAGAATTCCAGCATCGTCCAAAGGTTGCCGTTGCGCACTGGATCGTCATCGCCACATTCGTTGCGGCGCGAGACGACGATTCGCGCCGCTTCGAATGCGCCGATTTCTTCACGGTGCCCGAGGTCGCGAAGCCGCTGCGCGTCAACGAAGAGACGATCTACGCCCTGGAATCCGCGCTCCCGATATTCCGCCACTTCGTGAACGAGTTCCTGGAGACATACGCCTTGACGAACAAGAAGCCGAGGGAGCGGAGGGGAAGCGCACGATCGCGCGCCTAC
>CAYUAW010000783.1:0-2275 GCA_964442485.1 uncultured Polyangiaceae bacterium | reverse complement strand
TCAAGAGGAAGCTCCAGGTCGGCGACAAGATGGCCGGTCGTCACGGCAACAAGGGCGTCGTCTCGCGAATTCTGCCGGAAGAGGATCTGCCGTACATGGCGGATGGTCGTCCGGTGGATCTCGTGCTGAACCCGCTCGGCGTGCCGAGCCGCATGAACGTCGGTCAGATCCTCGAGGCGCACCTCGGCTGGGGCGCCAAGGGGCTCGGCGAGCTGGTCGCGTCCGCGGCCCTGCAGAACCGCGAGCGACTGCAGAAGGTCGTGATCGACGTCTTCGACAACGACGCGGACATGAACAAGCTCGTGAAGAACCTCACGGAGCCGGAGCTGCACCTCCTCGCGAAGAAGCTCTCCAAGGGCCTGAACTTCGCGACTCCGGTGTTCGACGGCGCCGAGGAGTCGGAGATCAAGCGCGCCCTCACGAAGGCGGGCTTCGATCCGTCCGGGCAGACCATCCTCTTCGACGGCCGCACCGGCGAGCCCTTCGAGCAGGACGTCACGGTGGGCGTCATGTACATGCTGAAGCTCCACCATCTGGTCGACGACAAGATCCACGCGCGCTCGATCGGCCCGTACTCCCTCGTCACCCAGCAGCCACTCGGTGGAAAGGCTCAGTTCGGCGGGCAGCGGCTCGGTGAAATGGAAGTGTGGGCAATGGAGGCATACGGCGCTGCGTACGCCCTCCAGGAGTTCCTCACGGTGAAGAGCGACGACGTGCAGGGCCGCACGCGCATGTACGAAGCCATCGTCAAGGGCGAGTACACGCTCGAGGCGGGGCTACCCGAGAGCTTCAACGTCCTCATCAAGGAGCTCCAGTCCCTCTGCTTGAACGTCGAGCTGGTCGAGACGGCCACCTCCACCGCGGCGGAGGATTGATGCCCGTCCCTGGCCCGCTTGCTTCGAGCACGCGCCCATCTCGGTGCTCTCGGTGCTCGCCGTACCAGCGTACGGCTCCGCGCCTCACCCACCGATCTGGGCACGCGGTCTTCGCAATCGAGCCAGGGACACCGCCAGGTCCTGAGGCTGCGGTCTTCGCGATCGCGCTCGGGACATCAGATTCAATGAACGTGTTTTTGAGGCGTCAGACGCTTCGGTCGACGAAACGGGAGACCAACCAACATGCGTGACATTTTCTCCTTCTTCGAGAAGCCCAAGGATCCGCTCAGCTTTTCCGCGATGCGGATCTCGCTCGCGAGCCCCGAAAAGATTCGCGAGTGGTCTCACGGCGAGGTGAAGAAGCCCGAGACCATCAACTACCGGACCTTCAAGCCGGAGCGGGACGGCCTGTTCTGCGCGAAGATCTTCGGCCCAGTGAAGGACTACGAGTGCATCTGCGGCAAGTACAAGCGCATGAAGCACCGCGGGATCGTGTGCGAGAAGTGCGGCGTCGAGGTGATCCAGTCGAAGGTCCGCCGCGAGCGCCTCGGCCACATCAACCTGGCCACGCCCGTCGCGCATATCTGGTTCCTCAAGAGCCTTCCCTCGCGCATCGGCAACATCCTCGACATCACGCTGAAGGATCTGGAGCGCGTCCTCTACTGCGAGGCGTACATCGTCATCGACGGCAAGGACACCGGGCTCCAGGCCGGTGAGCTCCTGTCCGAGGAGCGCTACGCGCAGCTCATCGAGGAGTACGGCGACGACCGCTTCTCGGCCGGGATGGGCGGCGAGGCCGTCCTCGACATGCTCAAGCGCGTGGACGTGCACGCGCTCGCGGAAGAGCTGCGCCTCGAGATGCGCACCACGACCAGCGAGGCGAAGCGGAAGAAGTACGCCAAGCGTCTGAAGGTCGTGGAGGCGTTCCGTGGCTCCGGGAATCGCCCGGAGTGGATGATGCTGACGGTGATCCCGGTGCTGCCGCCGGATCTGCGCCCGCTCGTCCCCCTCGACGGCGGCCGCTTCGCGACGAGCGATCTCAACGATCTCTATCGCCGCGTCATCAACCGCAACAACCGCCTGAAGCGTCTCCTCGAGCTCAACGCTCCGGAGATCATCATCCGGAACGAGCGCCGCATGCTGCAGGAGGCCGTCGACGCGCTGTTCGACAACGGCCGCCGCGGCAAGACCATCACCGGCCCGAACAAGCGCCCGCTGAAGAGCCTCTCCGACATGCTGAAGGGCAAGCAGGGGCGGTTCCGTCAGAACCTGCTCGGCAAGCGCGTCGACTACTCGGGGCGCTCGGTCATCGTCGTCGGCCCGACGCTGAAGCTGCACCAGTGCGGCCTGCCGAAGAAGATGGCGCTCGAGCTCTTCAAGCCGTTCATCTACAACAAGCT
>CAYUAW010000782.1:0-2277 GCA_964442485.1 uncultured Polyangiaceae bacterium | reverse complement strand
CCTGCTTCGCCCGCGTCGCGGATCAGGACCTCGGCGCGGAAGCCCAGAAGGAGCTCCACGCCGCCAAGCGCGTGGTCGACCGCCGTCTCCGGCAGCTCGTCGAGATGGGCATCGAGGACGACAGCCTCGCGAAGTGCGACGTCAAGCTCGCGGCATTCACCGTCGCGGGGGCGCTCAGCTGGATCGCCCACTGGTACAAGCAAGGGGGGAGCTTCACCCCGCGTGAAGCCGCCGAGGGCGTGGTGAAGATCCTCGTCGCGGGGCTTCAAGGCGACGCGGGCCCGGTCGCGCAGCGCCGCACCATGAGCGGATCTGCGAAGGGGTAAGCGACGTAAGCCAGCAGCGCCGCCCGATCGTCGGCAGAGAGCTCGACGAAGGCGTCGTGCATGCGTCGCGCTTCGCCGCCGTGCCAGAGGATGGCCTCGGTGATGGAGCGCGCCCGCCCGTCGTGCAGGTAGACCGCGCCCGGCGGCGGATGTCCGTTGGGATCGAAGGCGTCGGTGGCCGGGTACATCACGGCCGTGCCCGTGCCGTTGCCCCAGAGGGGACAGGTGCGCCACTCGCGGCCCGTGGCCGTGCCTTCCTCGACCGGCGCATCGTCGGCGAGCCCGTCGCCCATGTCGTGCAGCAGCAGATCGGTGAACGGCTGGATGTCCAGGTTCCGGAGCTCGGGCACCGCGTAGGTCGACGACGTGACGAGATTCGGCACGTGACACGAGGAGCAGCCGATGCCGGAGAAGATCCCCTTGCCGCGGATCGCTTGTTCGTCCTGGTAGTTGCGGCGCGGCGGCACGGAGAGCTCGCGCAGGTACGCGCCGAGGTGGTCGAGATCGCCGTCCGACAGCTCGGGAGAAGAGTCGGACACCGCTCCGAGACACGCCGTCTGCATCGGCCCGCATCGATGCTGGGGATAGAGGGGCGAGGTGAGCCCGATGTCGTTCACGAAGGCGAGCGCCGCCTGCTCGCGCAGCGAGGCGGTACCGGCCTTCCACCCGAAGCGGCCGAGCGCCGGCCTGCCGGTGGCGGGATCGACCACGGTGTTTGGTCGTCCCGAGACGCCGTCCTGATCGACGTCGTCGGGATCGGCCAGGCCGAGGATCGTCTCGTCGGCGACGGCCTCGAGGAAGCCGAGCCCGAACACCGGGCGCGGGATGCGGGCCGATACGTGCGTCTGCGGCGAGAGCAGGCCGTCGCGCAGCGCGCCCAGCGCGACGACGGGCTTGCGCAGCGAGTACGGCGTGCCGTCGGCGAAGGCGCCGTCGATGGACTGCCACGTCGCCGTCGACTTGACCTCCGGAGCGCCTTTTGGCGCGCGCTGGTCGAGGATCGTCCCATACACCGGATCGGGACCAGAGTTGCCACCTGTGTCGGAGAACAGCTTGAGCAGCATCGCGCCCATCCCTGCGCCGTCCGGCGGAGGTCCCTTGCCGTCGAGGTGATGGCAGCCGAAGCAGGACGAATTCGTGTAGCCGGGGCGCTCGGCGCCCGCGAGCGCCTGATTGGTGTAAGCCGTGCCGTCGGTGAAGAGCGGGCTCGGCCCGGGCGCCGTCACGATCGTCGGGACCTTCGTGCCGGGCGCGACGCCCCGTGGACAATCGAAGGTCGTGGGCGGGTTGTAGCCGACGTGCGAGTCGAAATCGGCCTCGAAAAGGACCTTTCCGCTGATGAAGTTGCGGAGCTCGTCGGGGGTGATGTTCGGGACGTGCTGCGCGTAGCCGAACTCGTCCATCGTGACGTCGGTGATCGACTGGTCACCGGCGGCGTGCGCCCACGGGTCCTGGACCTTCGGCTGCAGGCGACCGCTCCCGACGAAGTACTGGAACCACTCCGAGTAGTAGGTGCGGGAACGGACGAAGGTGAGCTCGAAGTCGAGCAGCTGCCCATACGACAGCTGCCCCACGTGCGAGGTGAACACGCTGTTTCCCGTGTCCGTGGCGCGGACGCCCACGGCCGCGAGCGCGGGCGGCGTGAAGCAGAGCGGCGTCGGCGCCGGCAGCGCGCCGCTCATCCCCGAGCCGAAGCACTCGTAGTGCTTGAAGTCCACTGCCTCGACCTTCATGCTCGCCTGCGGCGCGATGCTCACGTCGAGCGAGTCGCCGTGGTCCACCAGGGTCAGGTCGAAGGTCGGCCCGGCGAAATACGTGTCGACGTAGTGATCGTAGCGCTCCTCGTTGGGATGGCGATCCCGGAAGCGACCAGCGAGGTTGACGGTGATGGGATACGACGGTTCCGGCTCGCGCGGCTCGCCGACCGTCTGATGAAACCACATCGTGTCGA
>CAYUAW010000781.1:0-2291 GCA_964442485.1 uncultured Polyangiaceae bacterium | reverse complement strand
TAGAGATGAACTTCGGTGTCGCTCATCGCGCCTCCGGCACTCGACGGCGCGCCACTCGCCGCGAAGACAGGAGCGCCCCCTTCGCCGTTCGCCGCGCCCCCGCTCACGCCACCGGAACCCAGTTCCGCGCCGCCAGTCGAGCCGCCCCCGCCGCTCGGTTCGCTCGCGCGATCCACGGTGGCGCCGCCGCACGCGCCGGCCAGCAGCCCCAGCATGACCGCGCACATCGCGCGTCGACCACTCATGAACGTTCGCGCGAGCACGCGACATTCAACAGCAAGGCCCATGCCCACAACTGATCACGTCTTTGCCGCGGAAAACAACCGGCGCTCGAACACGTCGTGCCAACTTGTGCCATCCCCTTCGCGCGGTCCCGGCGGTGTGGAGCGCCGAGCGAACGAAGCAATAGCTCGGTAAGGGGCTACGATATCCCGATGCGCATCGTCTTCCACAAGATCTCCGACGCCGCGCACGCGCTCGAGCTCGTGCGCGACTCGGGTGAGCGTGAGCGCGTGGAGTGCGAGACGCGCAGCGTGCTCGTGCACGACTTCCTGCACCTCGCCGTCGAGGAGCGCGCGGGACTCGATTGCGGTTTCTGGGGGACGCTCGCGAAGGGGAAGACCCTCGCCGACATGAACGACAGAACCGGTCAGCGGCTGCTCGACGAGTCGCCCGCCATAATGCAGACCGAGCGCATCGTCGGGGCTCTCTCGATGGCGGCGAAGGGACGTTCGCCCGGCGACGTCGTGTCCGCGCTCGCCGCGTACTCGTCGGAGCTCGCGGTCGAAATGCCGGAATGGTTGACGGAAGGCTTCGTGGCCGGCGTTCAGGAGCGTCTGCGTCAGCTGAGGGGCAGATGGAACGCGACGCCGTACGGCGGCTCCATGGACGTCGAGTGGAAGCCGCAGCCGACGCGGCTAGCGTAGGCCCGCAGCGAGGAACCGCGAGAGGTACCCGGATGGCCCTGCGTACCCCGCACCCATGGAGTTGCAGGTCGGAGCCGCGGCCCCGGCGGCGCAATCGGTGTCGCGATCGTACGACCAGTAGTGCACACCGGCGAGGCCCTGCGCGAGGGCGAATGCGGCGATCGCGTCGACGTCGGGCAGCGCCACTTTCTCGCTGCTCACGTCGTTGACGCCGATCATCGGCGTGAGCTCGACGCTCGCATAGGGCACACCCCACTTGTCGTGCAGGTCGTACGCGGCCTGGATGGCCGACTGAGCCATCTGACAGACGCCCGCGCTGACGACGCACACGCCGGACCCCGGCGCGCCGTAGTCCATCGTCATCAGGTTCAGCGTGAGATACCCTGGCCACGTCGCTGGATTACCGGAGAAGCCGAGGGTGCTCTTCACGGCCGCCATGGCGCGATCGCCGTACGTGTTGAAGCTGTCCTGCGCGGCGTTGCCGAGCGACCTTGCGGTCGTGGCGCCTTCGTTGTTCGCCAGCGTCGCGAGGGTGAGGCTGTAACGCAGGGCGGGATACGCCGAGTGCCCGACCTTGATCCGGCGAACCAGGTCCTGGATCTGCGCATCCGTCTGACCCGCCTCGATGTCGAAGTCGATGCCGACGAGGCCCGCGGACATCCAGCGCTCCACGAACGTCGCGAATCCCGGGTCGGTGCTGCAGGTGAAGACACCCGCCGCACCTCCCGTCGAGACGATGTACCGGATGTTCGCCTTCGACAGCAACGGCGCGTTCGTGGACGCCATCGTGTCCCCGGCAAGTCCCGCCCACGTCTCGCTACCGCACTCGCCGGTGGCGAACGCCAGTGTGACGGTGCTCGCGCCGTTCTTCGTGAGCTCCGTGGCGAACGGCGCCTGGCTTCCGGAAACGTTCGTCGAGACGACGTTCGTGTTCCAGTTCATGTTGATGCTCGTATCCTTGTAGGGGCTGAAGAACGGCCCTGCGTGCACAGGGCTCGTGCCGGCGTCTCCCCCGCCGTCGGGAGGTTCCGGCGCGCCACCGCTCGAGGCGCCGCCCATGCCGCTCGGTCGTCCTGCTCCGCCCGGCACGCCGCCACTGCCGCTCGACACTCCGCCCGCGCCTGCGCCCGAGGTGCTCCTTCCGCCGCTGCCGGTGCCCTGGCCGCCCGCGCCGGCCGTGGAAGGAGCCCCTCCACTCGCCGGATGTTCGGTCGTCGCGGCGTCTGGCTCGGACGCGGCGGAAGGTCGCCCATCACTCGAGCACCCTGGTACGACCGCCACCATCAGCCCGAGCACGCACGACGATCGCAGCAACATGGAACTCGCATCATAGCGAATATTTGGCGACCGTTCGCCCTTGGCGCG
>CAYUAW010000780.1:0-2292 GCA_964442485.1 uncultured Polyangiaceae bacterium | reverse complement strand
GAAGGCGGCGACCATCAAGGCCTACGTGCGCGAGGCCATCGCAGTCGAGAAGGCTGGGCTGCGGATGGAGCGGAAGAAGACCTCGGATTTTCCGGTTCCCGAGGAGCTGACGGAGCGGTTTCGAAGAGACCCGCGTTTCAAGCGCGCCTTCGACGCGCTGACGCCCGGGCGGCAGAGGAGCTACCTCTACCACTTTGCCGCGGCCAAGCAGTCGGCGACTCGGGTGGCGCGAATCGAAAAAGCGATGCCTTCGATATTCGAAGGCAGAGGGTTCCTGGAGAGGCGCTAGCCATTCACTGTGCGCTGGCCTGATAGGCGCCGCGTGACGATTGAGCGCGCCGCGCCCGTCAGCGTCGTAGCGTCTCGATCGCGCGATTCCGCGCTTCGTCCGTCAGGGTCCTGAGCAGCGCGGGCGGCATGACATGAGGGTCGCTCTCCGGCAGCCCAAGTCGCCCGATGGCGGCGTCCTTCTCTTGCCGGCTCATGCCTTCGAGGTCCGCGCGGAATCGTGCGCGCGATAAGCTCTGATCGAGCCTTGCGTTGTGGCAGGGAGAGCAGGCTTGGAGCAGCACGCCCTCTCCGCTCAACCCGGGCTCGGTCATCATCCCCATTTCGGCCAGCAGCTTCGGGTCGTCGGGAAATACGTCGCGGATGTCCGGCAGCTCATCGCGAGCGAGGTCGCCGCGCCGGTAGTCCTGGTACGCGCGCGTCATCCGCGCAAGCTTGCTGACGTCGGTGACTTTCACGTCGTGGTAGGGCACCGGGATCACTTCGCCCGCGAGCGACCGCGCATAGGCCGCCTGCCACGTCGCGCTCTGACCCGGAATGCTGTTGTCGACGGGTTGATTCCCGCCGCGTTCGGCGGCGCTCGCCCGTACTTCGGCTTCGATCGCGGCGGTATCGAACGGGTATGGCTGCGGAGGGCTGTTGTACGTGATGAGCTCGTCGAGGTTTTCGGGATGCGCATCCTGGACTTGATCCGCGGTCATGCCGCCCAGCCCTTCGTCGCCCCGCGCCGCCGAGTAGTCCGCAAGGAGGGCCGCCCCGCCGTCGCTGTTCCGAAAGAGCCAGTGCGTCCACGGGTCATCGACTTCCTGCATGCGCAGGAGCTTCGGCGTACCAGGACCTTGCGGCTGATGGCACGTCGCGCAGTCGAGCACCGTGTCCGTCACGTCGGTCTCGTCGTACAGCGTCACCTCGGTCCAATCCCACTCGATCGCCGGCGTGAGCAGTTCGCCGGGACGGCATCCGCCTCGAGCGCGGTTGCAGGCTTGCCGGAAGCCGACGACGTAGAACCGAAGCTCGTGGTCGCCACGGTCGCGCACGGCGACTTCAGAGAACTGTTCGCCGCGTGTGAAGGCCAGGGTCATGAGCTCGACCGGGTCGATCTCGATGCGCAGCGCGAGCAGCCGCGGGTTGATGGCCGAGACCGAGCGGATCGAGAGCGACGTCGAATGGGCGGAAGCGGCGATTCCTCTCACGCCGCCGAGGGACGCGCTGTCGATCTGCAAGGCCGTCTCGAGATCGACGAGGCTTGTGATGTCCGGCGGCGTTCCGGCGCAGAATACGCTGCGGACAGGATCGTCGCCGGGCCGCGCGCAGACCGCCGCCGTGTGGTCGGCGTCGTGAGGAAGGGACGCGACGGGATCGGCCCAGGTGGCATAGGTTGTCGCGGAGCTCCGTGGTTGGGCGCAGCCGACGACGAGCAGGACCGTCAGCGCGGCCTGCGTGTAGGGGCTCCGGACGTGCTTCAGCAATCCGGGCATCCATACACGAAACGGCGCCGTCGGCACGAGACGGAGACTAGCCGAAGCCCGGGTCACGACGAACCGGCATTGGCACATGTGCCGCGGCTCCAACCAACCAAAAATAACCTGATGTCCTGGACTTATCCCGCCCAAGGTGCCGGCATGCTTCTCGCTTCGGTTCAGCCCCTCAGCATGCAATTGCGGACGCCGCTCGGCATTTGGTCGACCACATTCTTCACTACCCTGGGGCTGACGCCGCTCGCGGGATGCGGAGGTTCGGTCAACGAACCTGGTCTCGCGGCAGGTGGCGCGGGCTCCGGCGGTGGTGGGGTGGGCGGTGCATCTGCCGCGGGTGCTCCGCCCAGCGGCGCTGGGGGAACGCGTTCCCCCGCCTGTGTCGATCCGATGCCGCTGTCAGATGCGATGGATCAGCCGAGCGGATTCGTCTTGTGCAGCAATGGATTGCTGCATCGCGTAGAAAAACGTACCTGCGCATCCACGCTACCTGAGTCGGGTACGACATCCGGCGGCCCAGATGTGCCGC
>CAYUAW010000779.1:0-2292 GCA_964442485.1 uncultured Polyangiaceae bacterium | reverse complement strand
GCGATCCGGTGGCAAAGATGATCTCACTGCCGTCTGGACAGGTAACCGGAGGAATCCAAATGCAAGTCGGGACGAGAAGAAGGAGGGGAAATAGTCATGGCGGCGCCGCGTTCGGACGCGCTGGTCTTCTTCGGTGCCACCGGCAATTCATGCCGGTCACCTGCAAACGACGCGCTCCGCCGGCCCGCAACGACCGATATACTGCTGCCCGGTGCGCGGGCCTCGATTTATCCTCGCTCTCGGCGCGCTGTCGCTCTCCGCGCCCTGCCACGCCGAGAGCGAGCTGCCCCTCGAGCTGACCTGGAGCGCCCCCGACGGCTGCGCGTCTGCCGACGACATCCAGCGCGAGCTCGCTCGCATCGCGCGCGTTCGGCCCGGCCGCACGGTCGCGCGGGTCACTGCGCGCGGGAGCATCGAGCGCGCCGGGGGCTCGTACCGGCTAGAGCTTCACACGAAGCAGAACGGCGTCGCGGGGGAGCGTTCGCTCGTCGCGAAGGAATGTCGCTCGCTGGGGCGCGAGGTCACGCTCGTGCTCGCGCTGGCTTTCGGGGAGGGCGTGGAGCTCGTGAACGCGGAGCCCGCTCCGGCCGGCAGCGAGACGACGGCGAGCACCGACGGGGCGACGACAGGTGGCGCAGGCGCGTCGAGCAAGGACGGCGCGTCGCCGAGCAATCACGGCGCGACCACGAGTAGCAACGGCACCTCCACCGCCGCCAGTGACGCAGCGCCGGCAAACGCCGCCGCACCAGTGGCGGCAACTCCTCGGAAACCGCAGACTGCGCAGAAGGCTGCGTCGCCGGAAGCCACCACGACGCCTCCCTCCCCCGTCGCCCACGGCGGCGCCCGCATCGCCGGCTATCTCGGCGGCGGTGTCCGCTTCGAGACGCTGCCGTCGCCGGCGGGGTACGTGGTCGTGGGTGCGGAGCTCGGCGTGCATCGCTTCTGGGCGGAGCCGTGGTTCGTGTGGCTCCCGAGCGTGACGCAGTCGCTCGACCGCGGGGTGCGCGCTCGCTACGACGGCTTCGGCGGCGGGCTCGCCGGCTGCGTCGCACTGCCGCCGGACTCGTGGGCGCTGGACGCCTGCATCGGCGGCGAGGCGCTCGGCCTGCGCGGACGCTCCACGGGGGCGACCGAGAGCGACGACGCCACTGCGCCCGTCTGGAGCGGTCTAGTGGCGCTCGGCGTGGAGTGGCCGGCTCGCGGCGTGATCGGCCTGCGCCTCGACGCTGGGCTGCACGTCGTCTTCAACGAGCCGCGCTTCGTCGTGGAGGGGCTCGGCACGACGTACCAGGTGCCGCGCCTTTCACCGACCCTGCAGGCGACAGTGCGATTCGGAAGAACGCCGTGACTCAGCCGTCGCAGGCAACGGCGCTCTTCGAAAGGACGAGATCGTCCAGGTAGAAGTCGAAGGGCTCCGTCTGCATCGACGACCAGTCGATCCCGGCGCGCAGCAGGTGAATGCCCGCCGCGGGGTTCGTGTTCATCTTGTCTTCCGAGAGGCCGGTCGTACCATCGACGTCGATCGTGAGCGCGCCCGTCTTCTGCGCCACCGTCAGGTGGGCCTGCAGGCAGAACCAGCGATCGCGGGGTATGGTGAGCGTCGTGCTGGTGACCCGGTCGGGCGAGTCCTGGGGAACGTACGTCGACAGCGCGCCACCTTCCAGGTTGAAGTCCACGCCGCGAAACGGGTCGGGGGTCGCGATGTCGCCGAGGAAGAAGACGTTCATCGTCTTCGTGGGGAGGCCGCCCGGGACGTACAGGAAGACGCGCAGGTAGAGCTCTCCGCCGTGGACGGCGGGGAACTCAGCCGCGACGACGGCAGAGCTCTGTTGACCTTCGCTCGAGGCGTGAAGGGCGCCCCTACCCCCATGCTTCTTCTTCTCGGTCTGCTCCACCGTTGCGTCGTTCACGACGATCACGCTCGTCCAGTCGGAGAGATCCGGTCGCTCGAAGCCGGAACAGACGACAGCGTCGGGGTGCGCCGCGCAGGTATCGTCCACGAAGCGGCCGATGACGTAGGAGCCGTCGCCGCACCCCGCGAGCGCCACGGCGAGGAGCGAGAGCAGGGCCGCCGCACCGCGAGGCATCGTGAAATCGTACACGGCCTGACCTCGTCTAGGGCGAAGGAAGCGCCGACCAGAACTTCCAGAAGCCGGTCGCCGAGATGTCGCCGCCGTTCGTGTGACCGGCGTCGATGGCGCACCACACGACGGGATACGCGGCAGGACACCCCGTGTACTTCACGCAAGCCGGGTAGGCGGGGTCCCAGGGCGCCGTCGCGGTGCCGGTGCA
>CAYUAW010000778.1:0-2311 GCA_964442485.1 uncultured Polyangiaceae bacterium | reverse complement strand
CAGAGCCGGATGGTCTGGTCGAACGATCCAGAGAGCGCTCGCGTGCCGTCGAGTGAGAGCGCAAGGTCGACGATGGCGCCGCGATGGCCGTGAAAGTTCCGGACGTTCTGTCCCGTCTCGAGATCCACGACAGCGAGGTCTCGAAACCGGCCGGGGGGGGTACGATAGCCACGCGACGACCAGTCCCGCCGAAGGAGGAACAACGGATGGCCTCGAAGCGCGCACAGTCGATCCGCGCTGCTCGACGCGCCGTCGGGCTGACGCAGGACCAGCTCGGGCGGCGGCTCGGGCTCAAGGGGCGAGCTGTCTATCGCTGGGAGCGCGACGACGTCGTTCCTTCGAAGCGAAACTAGACAGCGCTCGTCGTGGCGATCCAGGGCATGAGGCCCGACATCTCCGCGTGGCTCGCGAGCGTCATCGCGAGCTTGACGGAAGGCGCAGCGGCGTCGTCCGCTGCGGCGCAACCGTCGGCGCCGGCCATCGACGAAGCCGCCGTCGTTCAGCACGCCATCTTCACTCTCGCAGACGAGCTCGACCTCCCCGCGCGACGCATTTCGTGGAGCGCTCCGTCGATTCATCAAGAGCCTTGGAGAGAGCAAGCTCACGCTCGAGTCGACCGAGAGGCGCCTCGAGGAATGGATCTCGACGGTGAATTAGCGTCCTGCCTCGGAAGTCGCAATCACGACTTTGCGAGCGTCGGCGAGGCGATCCGGGGGGCTCGATTCACCGGAGGACTCCACGACATTCGCCGGATGCTACGCTCGCGAGCGTTCTCATGTTCGTCCCATCGTCTCGTCGCTCTGCGATCGCTCTTTGCCTTTTCGCGTCGAGCTGCTCCAGCGGGTCGGGGTCCACGCCGGGAACGGGAGCGAATTCCGGCGGCGGCTCGCCGACCGGTGGGGGTAGCTCGCTCGATGGCGGCGGTGCGAGCGAAGCTTCCGGCGGAGCGGGTGCCACAGCCGATGGCTCAGCGGCGAGCGGAGCCGGCCGCACGATGGGTACTGCGGGAGGGCCTGACTCCGCTGGCGCTCCGGATGCAGCAGGGAAGGGGGGAAGCTCGGCAGCCGGGGACGCCATGAAGGCACCCGGCGGCGCGGGAGCCGGTGGTGCGATGTATCCGGCGCCGGGGCAGCACACGGGCCCAGGTGTCCTTCCGCCGGCGGCGGACAGCGTGGTCTTCCAGGGGCATCTCATCTACGACGACCCGCGGATCGTCCGCGATCTCGGCTACTCCGGCGTGGTGAACGGGCAGATCGTCTGGACCTTCGGCGACACGCTGGTCGACGACGGCGGAAAGACCGTGTTCGCAGCGAGCGACAGCTCCGCGCTCGGCGAGCTCGCGAACCCGATGAAGGCCCACGACAAAGCGCTTCGCTCGAACGGATATCCCGAAGAGTGGATCCCCCTCACTGCCGACGAGCAGGCGAACGGCGGGCTCGGTCGCTTCGCCGAAGGCGGGACCAACATCGTCGAGTATGCGCCGAACAAGGGCCTCGTGTGGTTCCTGAAGAACGACCGCGGCGGCGGCATGGATCACATCATCGGTGCGGGTGTCGCGACGGTGACCGCGGACGAGCACGGGGCAGTCGCGACCCGGACGATGGACCACATGTGGGAATCCGACGAACCGAACTGGGGAGACGTCGGTGTCACGTACGATCCGACCGACGAGAAAGTGTACGTCTTCGGTCACGGAACGCCGTCCATGAACGTGAACGGCACCGTCTACCTTGCGCGCGTACCCGCCGCGCAGGCGACGGACATCACCGCCTACGAGTACTGGAGCCAGAAGACGAAGAGCTGGTCCGGGACTCGCTACGGCAACGGCCGGGCCGGCACCGTGACGTACACCATCGACGAGGCGCTCTTCAGCTACGCCGCCCACGGTCAATCGAACGCGTTCTACAGCAACTACTTCAACACGTGGATGTTCGTGTACGGAGCAGACTGGCCGACCTCAGACATCTACGTGTCCACCGCGCCGAAGCTCGAAGGGCCCTGGACCAGCCCCATCACGATCGGCACGACGTGCCCCACGGGCAGCTGCGGCAATCTCCGTTACTGCATCGCGCCCCACCCGGAGTTCGACGCATCGGGCAAGACGCTCCTCGTGACGTGGACGGACGCGAACGTCGTGGATGCCGTGAAGGTGACGTGGAAATGAGCCCGTCACTCCCGCGTCACGGCGCGTAGTGCGTGAACACGAAATCGCGGGACGCGATGCCCTCGTGACAGGGGAAGCAGGTCTTGAGGGCTTTGTCGTCGACAGGCTTGCCGTCGTCGAACTGGGTGTAGCCCCAGCCGCCCGTGG
>CAYUAW010000777.1:0-2315 GCA_964442485.1 uncultured Polyangiaceae bacterium | reverse complement strand
ACCCCTGCGGCAGGAAGTGGAACCAGCAGCGCGGCTAACGCCCCCCCCTCCCCCAACCTCCAGCCCTGGCCCTCCCCCTCCCCCTCCCCCCGATCCCGATCCCGATCCCGACTCTTCCACCGAAACTTGACGCCTACCACGGCGGCACCGCCGTCTCCCTCCACGTCCGACACGTATCGGGCTGAACCTCCGCCGGCACCTCCACCGTTCGCGGCTCCGTCCCGCCGCCGTAGTCGACAGCCAGCATCGAGCCCTTCGCCGTCATCCCGGGCGACACCGTCACCGCGATCTTCGCGCGAGCAGGGAGCGGCGGATCGCACCGCAGCTCGAGCATCGGCTGAGACTTCGAGGGGAGTTCGTTCACGCCACACGACGCCGCATTCCCATCCGCGGTGACGGTTACGGGAGGTGCGTCGGGAACGTCGACGACCTCGGAGAAGGAAAGAATGATCTTCGGATAGAGGCTCTCGTCGTTCGAAGCGCACGCTGCGACGGCGAGCAGGTGCGGTTCGCTGCCGACGCGAAAGTGGTTCTCCCACTTGCCGTCGCCGTCGTAGTCCCCGTTGCCGGAGAGTACCGCCGTCCCTCGCCTCCACGCCCCGAACGGCATCCTCATCCTCATCGTCGAAAAATGTAGCAGGCGCCGCCGCACGGTCGAGAGCCCCCCGGGTCGCACAAAACAACGAGGCCGGACGTCTCTCGACGCCCGGCCCTGGTGCTCTCTCGAGCGGCTTCTACTGCACGAACTCGATCACGCACATAGGTGCGTTGTCGCCGCGACGCGGACCGAGCTTGATGATGCGCGTGTAGCCACCGGGGCGGCCCTGGAACCGCTTCGCGAGGTCCACGAACACCTTCTCGACCAGGTCCACCTTGCGGCTCTCCTCGCCGTTGCTGGTGACGCCGAAGCGCTGGAGGAAGCGGCCAACCTGGCGCTGCGCCGCGAGGCGACGCGCCTTGTCCGCCGGGTTGAGCTCGCCGCCCGGCGTGAAGGCGACATTGCCGAGCCGGATGGCCTGGCTGAGGAGCCGCTCCGCCACGCGACGGAGCTCCTTCGCCTTCGCGTCGGTCGTCTCGATGCGCTCGTGCAGGACGAGGTTCGCCGTCAGCGCGCGGAACATCGCGCGGCGATGGCTGGTGTTACGGCCGAATTGCCGGCCTTGCTTACGATGTCGCATGGTTCTCTTGCCTCGGTCAGCCTGCGGCCTGCTGCGCCTTCCAGCGTTCGAGCATCTGCGGCCAGTTGTCGAGCTTGAGCCCGAGGCTCAGCCCCATCGTCGAAAGGATCTCCTTGATCTCCTTCAACGACTTCCGGCCGAAGTTCTTCGTCTTCAGCATGTCCTGCTCGCTGCGCTGAACCAGCTCGCCGATGAGCGTGATGTTCGCGTTCTGCAGGCAGTTCGCCGACCGCACCGAGAGCTCGAGCTCGTCTACGGAACGGAACAGGTTCTCGTTCAGCGGCTCGTCGTCGGAGCCGGGGACGGAGTACGTCGCCTCTTCCGTCTCCTCGAAGTTGATCCAGATGGAGAGCTGCTCCTTCAGGATCTTCGCGGCGAAGGCCACGGCGTCCGACGGCGCCACCGCGCCGTTCGTCCACACCTCGAGCACGAGCTTGTCGTAGTCGGTGATCTGTCCGACGCGGGCGTTCTGCACGGTGTAGTTCACCTTGCGGATCGGAGAGAAGAGCGCGTCGATCGGGATGGTCCCGAGCGGCATGGTCGGGCTCTTGTTGCGCTCGGCGGAGACGTAGCCACGGCCGACGCCGACGCTGAGCTCCATCGAGAGCGGACCCTTCTTGTCGAGGGTCGCCACCTGGTGCGTCGGGTTCAGGATGGTGAGGCCGTCGACGAGCTGGATGTCGCCGGCGAGCACGGGCCCGGGGCCTTCCTTCTGGAGGCGCAGAGTGTACGCGCGCGGGTACTGTGCGCGGAACACGACCTCCTTCAGGTTGAGGATGATGTCCGTGACGTCTTCCACCACGTCGTCGATGCTGGTGAACTCGTGCAGCGCGCCGTCCAGGCGAACCGCCGTGATCGCGGCGCCCTGAAGCGACGAGAGAAGCACGCGCCGGAGCGAGTTGCCGACGGTGATGCCGTAGCCGCGCTCGAGCGGCTCACAGGTGAACTTGCCGTAGAACTCGGTCGCGCTCTCCTGCTCGATCTGGATCGCCTTCGGCCGGATGAGATCGCGCCAGTTCCTCGAAACCATTGCGTTGACCATGTCGTGCGCTCTTCTTTCTTTGCTTCAGGGTTAGCGCGACCGTCCCGGGTTGCTGTTGGAATCCGCTCCGTCAGCAACCCCGCGGTCTGCCCGCT
>CAYUAW010000776.1:0-2322 GCA_964442485.1 uncultured Polyangiaceae bacterium | reverse complement strand
TTTTGGGGCGTCGGGGACGACGTCGGCGTCGATGGGAATCTGCTATATGGGCCGCCGTGTCTGACGAGAACGAGACGCCGAAGGACGGCGATGAGGCGGGCGCGCCCATAGAGACCGAGGGCAGGGAAGTATCCGCGTCGGCGAATCCGACCGAGGCCGCGGAGAACCGCCGGGCCCGCCGTGCAGCCCGCGCAACGTCGCGGAAGAAGGCGACCCGCGAGCGCCAGCGCATGGCGGAGATGGGGCTCGACACCGGGGAGCGCGTCGATGACGCGCTGTCGCGGGCGACGGACACCTCGTTCCGCTGGATCAAGGGCCACTTCAATATCGTGCAGTGGCTCATCGTGGCCGCCGCGGCGGGCTGGGTCGGCTGGCAGATCTATTCGTGGCGCACGGACAAGACGTCCGCGAAGGCCGCGGACGCGCTCGCCGAAGCGGTCAACGCCGACCTCGGCCGAGTCGGTGGGACGGAGGACGATCCGGAGGCTCGCTCCGTCGACACGCGGCGGGCGTTCGCCACCGACGAGGAGCAGCTCACGGCCGCGAAGGCGGCCTACGAGAAGGTCGTCGCCGAGAAGCCGAGCGGAGCCGCTGTCTCGATGGCGCAGCTCGGGCTCGCTGGCGTGCTCTACGACCAGGGCAAGTACGACGAGGCGAAGGGGCTGTACGACCAGGTCGCGTCGAGCGAGCTCGCCAAGCTGGATCCCGAGGCGAAGGCGCGCAGCATCGAGGGCAGCGGCCTCGCGCTGGAGGGCAAGGGCGACCGCGACGGGGCTCTGAAGCGGTTCGGGGAGCTCGAGAACCTGGACGTCTCGGGCTTCCACGAGCTCGCGCTCTTCCACCAGGCCCGCTTGCTCCATGCGAAGGGCGACAACGATGGCGCGAAGGAGCGCCTGAAGAAGGTCGTCGACAAGCTCGGCAAGGAGAAGGAATCGACGGCCCTCGATTCCCACGGCTACCTGCTGGAATCGGCCCGCGCGCTCCTCGAGCGGATCGATCCGAAGGCCCTTCCGCCGCCGTCCTCGGACGAGGCGCTGAAGCGCGCCATCGAGCAGTTCCAGAAGAAGCTCCCGGGCGGCGTCACGCCGATGCCCGTGCCGATGTCGCCATGAGAGGCTCCGCGGCCCTCGTGGCCGTCGCAGCGCTCGGGTTCTCGGCGTGCTCGCTCATGAACGCGCCGGCCAATCCGGAGCTCCCGACGTGGGTGCACCGGCCGAGCTGGTCCATCTCGACCGTCTACCGCGAGCGCATCGAGGCGTCCTCGCGCGACGAGACGGAGCCCTACGAGCGCGGACGCCCCGAGCTCGACATCGCGAGCCGCCGCGTGTTCGTCGGCTCGAGCGACCGCGGCTTCTACGCCGTCCGCGCGGAGGACGGCACGGTGCTCTGGCGCTACGAGACGCTCGGCGTCGTCCAGTGCGAGCCGCTCTACGATCCCGAAGAGGACGTCGTGTACTTCGGCTCGAACGACGGCGCCCTGTACAAGGTGCGGGCCGCCGACGGCGCACTGCTCTGGCGCTTCATGACGAACGCGGAGGTCGCGCGCCGCCCGGTCATCGTCGGCAAGACGGTGTACGCGGTGAACGCCAACGACACGCTCATCGCGCTCGACCGGCGCACGGGTGACCGCAAGTGGAGTCAGCACCGGACTCCGGCGCTCGGCATGGAGGTCGCCGGTTATGCCGGGCCGCTCGTGTGGCGCGGCCTCGTCTACGCCGGGTTCAGCGACGGCACCGTCACGGCCTACGACGCCGCCACGGGCGTCGAGCGCTGGCAGCCCGTGGATCTGTCGGCGGAGGCCGAGGAGACGCTGGGCGACGTGCCGCGCTACCTGGACGTCGACACCACGCCTGTCCCGAGCATCATCGACGAGAGCCCCGTCGTCTTCGTCGGCAGCTACGAGGGCGGGGTCTTCGCGCTAGACGCCGACAACGGCAGCAAGGTCTGGCAGCGGCCCGAGGTCACCGGCGTGAGCGAGCTCGTCGCGTGGAAGCAGCCCGGCCACCCGAGCGCCGCTGGCGCGCCGGAGCCGCCTCGCGAGCTACTCTTCGCCGCCAGCGGCACGACCGGCCTGTGGGCGCTCGACCCGCGCACCGGCGAGGACGTCTGGCACCGTCCGCTCCCGGACGGCGGCGTCTCCGCACCCGTGCCCATCGCCGGCGCGCTCCTCGTCTCGACGACGCTCCACGGCCTCTTCCTGATGTCGCCGATCGACGGCAGCGTCATCGACGGCATCCACACCGGCGCGGGCTTCTCTATGGCGCCCGCGGCGTACGGCCTGCGCGCGTTCATCCTGAGCAACAGCGGTTCGCTGCTCGCGCT
>CAYUAW010000775.1:0-2323 GCA_964442485.1 uncultured Polyangiaceae bacterium | reverse complement strand
CCTGTGACGAAAACAAGAAATCGAGCGAAGATCTCGCGGCAAGCGCGAACGCGGCATTCTGAAACACAACACCTTTGTGGCTTGTGTGTTCGAGAGAACGTCGGTAGTGTCGGAGTGTCATGGGGGACACCATCGACGACCACAGGACCGGCACGCCGGTCGATCAACACGGAATCTATCAGTCAGCATGCAGCTGCCGGACGGCGCTGACGTTGCTCTCTGGGCAGGAGCTTCCGCGCTGTCTCGGCTGCGATGAGATCGTAGGCTGGCGGCTCGTGCAGCTAGTCAGGCCTTCGCAGCCGGCCGCGCCGCGATCGCGTGCGAGCTCCGTTCGCATTCGCGCAGCGTCGAAGCGCTCACGCTTCGATTCGGCCTCCGGCGAAGACTAGTCCCGGAGCTCGCCTGGCTCGACTCCGTGCCCCCGCTCGATTTGAGCGAGGGACGCCGCCCGGGCCGAGCGCGGAGCGTCGGCCCAGACGTCCGGGGCCGTTCTTCAGGCTCCGGGCTGCTGTGCAGGGACGCCACCGGGGAGCGGCGGCGTCACGGCGTCGCCGCCAATGCGACCGTGGTCACCCTGCCAGAGCTCGCCGCCGCGGTACTCGAGCTCGAGACGCCGAGCCCCGAAGTACTCCTCCGGCTTCTCCAGAACGAGGGCTTCGCGCAGGACGTCGTCCATATGATCGACGAGCACGATCCTGAGCGCACGGAGGACGCGCCGCGGGATCTCCCGCAGGTCTTTGCGGTTCTCCTTCGGCACGATGACGGTCTTGATGCCTCCACGGTGCGCAGCGAGAAGCTTCTCCTTCAGACCGCCGATGGGCATCACACGACCGCGCAATGTGATCTCCCCCGTCATTGCGACGTCATGGCGCACGGGCACGCGCGTGAGCGCGCTCGCGATCGCAGTCGCCATCGTCACGCCCGCGCTCGGGCCGTCCTTGCGAACGAAATCCGGGAAGTGAACGTGCACGTCGTTCTTTTGATAAAACTCCGCCTCGAGCCGCAGCGCGCCCGCGCGTGAGCGAATGTAGCTCGTCGCGGCCTGCCCGCTCTCTTCCATCCCCTTCTCGAGAAGGCCTGTGATGACGAGCTTGCCCTTGCCGGCGACAACCGTTACCTCGCAATCGAGGATGTCTCCGCCGTAGTCCGACACGCTGAGGCCATGGACGAGGCCGATCTCGTCCTGTTCCTCCGTCTTGCCGAGGCGGTACTTCGGGACGCCCAGGAAGGTGGGAACGTCCTTCGCTTTCACCTCGATGCGCTTTTCCTTGCCCTCCTTCACGACGCTCAGCGCGATCTTGCGGCACACGCTCGCGATCTCGCGCTCGAGCGAGCGGACGCCGGACTCCTTCGTGTAGTGATGGATGACGGTGCGGAGAGCGTTCTCGCCGACAGCGAAGTCGACGTCCTCGAGCCCGCACTCCTGCTTCTGGCGGGGCACCAGGTACTTCATCGCGATGTTGAGCTTCTCGTACTCCGTGTAACCGCTGAGCTGGATGATCTCCATGCGGTCCTGGAGCGGCAGCGGGATGCCCCCGAGAGTGTTCGCCGTCGTGATGAACATCACGTCGGAGAGGTCGTAGTCGAGGTCGAGATAGTGATCGTTGAAGTTGTGGTTCTGCTCCGGGTCGAGGACCTCGAGCAGCGCCGCGGCGGGATCCCCGCGAAAGTCCGTGCTCATCTTGTCGATCTCGTCGAGCAAGAAGACGGGGTTGTTCGAACCGACCTTCTTCAGGTTCTGGATGATCTTGCCGGGCAGCGCGCCGATGTACGTGCGACGGTGACCGCGGATCTCGGCCTCGTCTCGCACACCGCCGAGCGACACGCGGACGAACTTCCGCCCCGTTGCGCGCGCGATGCTCTTCGCCAGGCTCGTCTTGCCGACACCGGGCGGGCCGACGAAACAGAGGATCGGGCCCTTGAGCTTCTTCGTGAGCGCCTGGACGGCCAGGTACTCCACGATTCGCTCCTTGCACTTCTTCAGGCCATAGTGATCCTCGTCCAGGATCTTCTCGGCCTCGCCGATGTCGTAGCGCTCGTCGGTCTTGTCGTACCAGGGCAGCGCCAGGACCCAGTCGATGTAGTTCCGCACCACCGTCGCTTCCGCGGACGTCGGGTGCATCATCTTGAGCTTCTTCAGCTCCTTCTCGACCTTGCCGCGCGCCTCTTCGCTCAGATGCTTGGCCTTGAGCTTCTCTTCGATCTCGGAGAGCTCGTTCTTGAACTCATCCCGCTCGCCGCCACCCAGCTCCTTCTGGATGGCCTGCATCTGCTCGTTCAGGTAGTACTCCTTCTGCGTCTTCTCCATCTGCTTCTTGACGCG
>CAYUAW010000774.1:804-2326 GCA_964442485.1 uncultured Polyangiaceae bacterium | reverse complement strand
TTCACTTCACCGGGACAATGGCGATCTTGCTGTCGCCCGAGACGAAGACGACCGCGTCGTCGGGGGTGCTCGTCATCGCGACGTAGTGGGTTCCGCTCGCGGAAACGGGTGACGTTGCGAGATTCACCGTCTTCGAGACGGGATATGTCGCGCCGGTATCCAGGGCCGCGGTCAGGTCGTACGCGACGAGCCGCGGCATGGCATTGTCGTCGCGGTACACGAAGGCGCGGGTCGAGTCGTGGGAGGCGTAGGAGATGCCATCTGGCGGCAGATACCCGGTCGGCGTCAGGCTGCGGCTGAACACGTCCGTCTGCTGCAGGATCACGCGCGAAGCGTTTCCGCTGACGGTCACCGCGGAGAGGTTGTACGAGGGATTGCCCGTCGTGACGCTGTCGTCGAGTGCGTTCCAGATCATGATGTTCTGGGCCGGGGAGACGCCGTTGCTCCCCCCGTAGATGCGGCTGCCGTCGAGGCTTCCGCCGACGATGCCGGAGTAGGCGTACGCCGTCGGGTACTGTCCGCTATCGAGCGTGTGCGCCGTGACGTCGTAGATCTGCGTCTCCGAGAAGCCGCTGCACGCGGCGAGGAACGTCGTGATGATGAACTTGCCGTCGTTGAGCATCGCGAACGTCGAGAAGGCCTTGCTGCAGAACGTGTCGGAATTTTCGGCACGCGTCACGGCGACGAACGGCGTCTGATTCAGATCGACGTCCGAGACGCCGGACTCCGTGAGGATGACGAGCAGGCGCCCGTTCGGCGACAGCGCGATATCCGTCGGGTGTGGCAGGATGTACGGCGTGAGCGTCGTCCACGTCGTGCCGGAGAGCTGATAGCGCTCGATCTCCTGATCGACGGAGTTGACGGCGTACAGCGTCTTGCGCTCGGCGTCGTAGAGGATCCGGGAGCGTGTGCTCGGCGCGTCCACTTCATGGTAAGGCAACACCGCGGATTCGACCACGACGAGTTCGGCGTCCCCGTCGCCGCCCTGGATGCTCACCGGGTACCGTCCGGCTGGCAGCGCCGGGTAGTTCACGGTCACCTGCGTGTCGCTGTCGGTGACGATGGGCCCGACCACCGTCGCGCCGATGTTCACCTTTATCGCGCTCCCGTTTTCATTGAAGCGCTGCCCGCGCGCAATGAAGGTGCCGGCGTGGTTCGCGATGCCGATGTAGGGCGCGATGAACTGCACGTGCGGACCGTCGCTGGCCATCGTGCCGCCGGCGCCGCTCGCTCCGGCGCTGGCGCCAGTGCCTCCCTGACCCCCACCGCCGTTGCTGCCGGCGGTGCCCGCCGAGCCACCGAGGCTGTTCGATCCGGCGGCGCCGCTCACGCCGCCCACCCCGCCGTTGTTCGCGCCGCCGTCGTTCGTCGCGCCCGCGTGACCCGCGACGCCGCCTGCCCCGCCACTGTTCGCGCCGCCGCCGTTCGTCGCGCCCGCGTGACCCGCGACGCCGCCCGCCCCGCCACTGTTCGCGCCGCCGTCGTTCGTCGCGCCCGCGTGACCCGCGACGCCGCCTGCCCC
>CAYUAW010000774.1:0-704 GCA_964442485.1 uncultured Polyangiaceae bacterium | reverse complement strand
GCCACTGTTGACCCCGACGCCGCCTGCCGCACCCGCGTAGCCCGCGACACCGCCGGCCCCCCCCGCGTGCGTTCCACCGTTGTTGGCCGTACCCGCGGCACCACTGGTTCCGCCGTTGCTGCCAGCGTGCCCGCCATCACTCCCGCCGGCGCCCGTCACCACGGAGGCGTCGGCGACGGCTGCATCGTGGGACGAATCGGGCATGGACGCGCCGCCCGCATCGGCGGCACCGCGTCCGCCCACCTGGCGCTGACCGCCGTCGCCCGCTAGCCCGCCGGAGGAGGGCGCGCCGCCCGCGCTCGGCCCTGCGCCGCCGGCTTCTTCGCTTGATCCGTCGGGCGCTTCGACGCAGACCGCCTGCTCGCAGGCGAGACCACGGTTGCACGTGTCGTTCGGGTAACAGGGTGCCCCCGGAGTCCCGGTAGCGCGCCCTTCGTGATCGCTCCCGCAAGCCGTTCCGAAAGAGGCGAGGGCCAGCACCCAGCCGACCTTCATACGCATGCGCATGCGCCGGGACGGTACTCGCGTCGCTACGGTTCGACACTACCACATTCGTGGTAGTCGAAGCTCTGGGGGGCATCTGTCCGATCAGCGCCAGCGGGACGTCCGGTGGCATGGACCGACCGCCATTTGCCCGCTCTGACGCTTCGGACCGCTCGACTTACGTCTTTTCGCTGACGAGCCAGGTTGCGGGCATTCCCTGG
>CAYUAW010000773.1:0-2341 GCA_964442485.1 uncultured Polyangiaceae bacterium | reverse complement strand
TACGCTTCGCGCACGATCGCGTAAGCCCTCTACGCAGGCCAAGGGCTTCTCGAAGGGCGACGTCACCCGACCGCGACCTCCGCCTCAAACAGGTACGGCGACAGCTCGCGCTCGACGGCGGGAGCGGAAGTGCTCGAGGCCCGCGGCAGCTTAACGTGGACGCGCAGGCCGCGCCGACCGCCCTCGTTCACGTGCACCTCGGCGTCCCGGATCGCGAGCAGCTCGTGGACGACGCGTATGACGACGCGCCTGGCCGCGTCGCAGCGCAGCGCAGGCTTGTAGATCTTGCCGACCGACGTCAACGGGATGGCGTCGACGACGTGGATCTGCTTGGGCCAAGCAGGGCGCTCGTCGATCGTGCGCTGCGCGTGCTCCTGCAGCTCCTGCTCCGTGACGCTCGCGCCTGGCCGGAGCGACACGTAGCAGACCGGCAGCTCGCCGGCGTAGGCGTCGGGCATGCCCACCGCGGCCGCCAGGGTCACGTCCGGGTGCGAGGCCATGGCGTTCTCGATCATCAGCGGATCGATGTTGTGGCCGCTGCGGATGATGAGGTCCTTGGCGCGTCCGGCGATGTAGAGGCGACCTGCGGCATCGGTGTACCCGAGGTCGCCCGTGTTCAGTGCGCCGTCCTGGAAGATGCCCGCGCCGTGCTCGGGGTTCCGATACCCCGGCGACACGTGGGGGCCGCGCACGAGGATCACGCCGATCTCGCCCACCGGGCAGAGCGCGCCGGGACGGCCGTCGGCTCCGAGGCGTCGTACCTCCACGCGGGTGTACGGCAGGGGCCATCCGACCGAGCCGACACCGCCCTCGCCCGCCCACGGATCGATGGCGATGAGCCCCGAGGCCTCCGTCATGCCGTAGACCTCGAACAGGGCGCGCCCGACGTCTTCCCGGAAGCGGCGCGCCACCGCCAGTGGCAGCGACGCGGCACCGCAGAACCCCGCGCGCACCCGGCTCACGTCGGCGCCCGCGAGCGGCACCTCGAGGACGGCGCCGACGGATGTCGGCACGCCGCCGACGAGAGTAGCCTCGTACTGGCCCGCGAGACGCCAGAAGCCCTGCACCATGGCGGGGTTCCGCAGCCCGCTCGGCGACATGACGAGCAAGGTGACGCCAGCCATGAAGGCGCTCAAGCTGCAGCAAATGGTACCGCCGACGTGGAACAGGGGGAGCGTCGCCGTCAGTGTATCCGTGGGGCGCATGTCGCCGAGCACCGCGCCGCCGAGGGCCGCCACGAGCTGGCCGCGGTGCGTATGGGCCACCAGGCGCGGGGTACCCGTCGTGCCGCCCGTGTGGAAGTACGCTGCGGTGTCGTCGTCCCGGCCCGCGTCTCCGAAGGTCAGCCGGTCGCCCGGCTGCTGTGCCAAAGCCGCGCCGAAGTCGATCACGCCGTCCTCCGGCGGCGTGCCCGGCGGAGCCACGCGCACGAGTATGAGCCCCGAGACCTGCGCGCGCAGCGCGACGGCTTTCGGCCAGACGTCGAGCGACGGGTGGGGTCCGAGCGCGACCAGGATGCGCGCGCCCGAGGCCTCGAGCAGCGCCGCGATCTGCGCGGGCTGGAGGAGGAAGTTGATCGGCACGGCGACGCCGGCCGTCTCCGCGCCCCAGAGCGTCGCGTGGGTCTCGACGAGGCTGGGCAGCATGTATGCGACGGTCGGGCGCGGCCCGCCGAGCGACGCGAAGAGGTTGGCTGCGCGCCGCACGAGGTCGAGAAGCTCCCCGTAGGTCACGCTCCGGGGAGCTTCGTCGGGAGCCCCCGTCATGAGCTGGATCATCGCGGTGTGATCGGGATGGCGCGCTGCAGCCGCGATGAAGACGTCGAGGACGCTACGCTCAGGCAGCCGCTCGTCGAGGGTCATCTCGGCCTCGAGGCGGGCCAGATCTTCCAGGTTGCGAACGCTGGTGGTCGGGAGGTGGGGCATGCGCAGTCTCGGTCAGGGTCAAGCTACTGGAGCGGCGCGAGGGTGAGAAGTGTGGGGGCTACCTCTCCGGTCCGCCGCAGGATCGCTCAGGAATCCGACACTCACGCGATGCTTCTGGTGAAGCCCGACACCGTTCTCCGGTGGCACCGAGCAGGATTCCGTCTGTTCTGGCGCGCGAGGTTCCGGCGACGTTCGGGGGGTCCGTGATGAGGGCGAGCAGGCGCATGCGGCCGCCGCAGCGAGCGCACGTTTCGACGTCGTTGCCGAATGTCCTTTTCAAAAGCTCAGCCCAGGGGCGATAGCGCGAGCCGGTGGTGTCGCGGGGGGGTGGCGGACCGCACGAGTCGGGCGCCCCCGGCGAGGCGGCCTCGCCGCGCGCCTCCGTCACGGGCTTCGGAACGACGAGCGGCCTCCAC
>CAYUAW010000772.1:0-2347 GCA_964442485.1 uncultured Polyangiaceae bacterium | reverse complement strand
ACGGCCAAGGCTCTCGGCGTGCATCCCCGCACGGTGACGCGCTGGGAGATCGGGGAGACGAAGCCGTCGGCCGACGAATGGTCGCGTCTGGTCGCATTGTTCACGACGTACGCGCCCCAGGCTGCGGACGCTCTCGCTGCAGCGGCCGGCGTGCCATCGGCATTGCCGCCGCCACGCGCGGTCGACCTTCGCGCGATCGACGCCGCCATCATCCGCGCCGCCGACCGCCTCGACGTCGCTCCCCGCCGCGTCCGCGCCGCCCTCCGCGACATCGTCACCGCCACCGAATCAGCGAACGGCACGCTGAGCGATCTGGCGGCGCAGGCGAACGAAGACGAGATGACCGAGGCGTAACGTCGCCCTGGACATCTCGAACAGGCCCATCTGCCCGGCCCGCTCGTCGTGTCGTCGTCGTCGCAGTGCTCAATCGCCGCGCTTCATGACGCCGTTAGTCGCGCGAGGAGCTCGCCGAGCTCGTCGATCCTGAAGGGTTTGGGAAGGCTGGCGGTGAAGCCGAATCGTTCGGGGTCTGCCATTACCGGATCGTCGGAGTAGCCGCTCGACGCGACGATGGGCAGCTCGGGGATGAGCTGTCGCAAGGGTGCAACGGTGTCGCGTCCGCCGGCGCCGGAGCGCACTGTGAGGTCCAGCAGCGCCGCGACGAGGTGCGCGCCCTCCGCCTGCAGGGCGCGTGTGCGCTGCACCGCCTCCCCGCCGTCGCACGTCAGGATGGGCTCGTAGCCGAGGCGCCTCAACATGCCGCCCGCGACGCGACGAACCAGGTGGTCGTCGTCCATGAACAGCACGAGGCCTCGGCCCTTCGCAGGAGCGTGCGAGGCGGCTTTCGGTCCGCTGGCCTGGCCCACCACTGCGGGGAGCCACACATGGAAGAGCGCGCCTTCGCCTGGTGGCGAATCCACCTCGATGTGCCCGTCGTGCTTCTTCAGGATTGCGTAGGCCGCGGTGAGCCCGACCCCGCTGCCCTCGGTCTTCGTCGTGAAGAAAGGATCGAAGATGCGGGGCAGGAGCGCGGCAGGGATGCCGGGACCGGCATCCGCGAAGGTGAGCTTCACGTAGCGACCGGGTGCTAGATCGATGGCCGGCCCCCGGTCGGCCTGCACGTTGCGCCCGATGATTCGCAGCGTGCCCCCCGAGGGCATCGCTTGCTTGGCGTTTATCACGATGTTGTCGAGCGCGCGCGCGAGCTGGTTGCCGTCGTACTCGGCGTTCCACAGGTCGACCTGCAGATCGAATTCGACTCTGACATTGCTGCCGCTCAACGCGAACTCGGCGCACTGCTCGACGGTGGCCGCGATCGAACCGACCTTGCGCAAAGGGACGCCGCCCTTCGCGAACGCCAGGAGCTGGCTGGTGAGTGCCTTGGCACGCTCGAACGCTTCGTTGGCCAGCTCCAGGTGACCGCGCACCGGGCTCTCGTCGGGTAGCTGTGCTCGCGCCAGATCCAGGTGGCCGAACAGAGCTCCGAGCAGGTTGTTGAAGTCGTGCGCGATGCCGGCGGCCAGCACCCCGAGAGCTTCGAGCTTTGCCGTCCGCTCCATGCTCGCCGACAGTTGATTCAGCGACTCTTCGGCGAGCTTGCGGGTCGTGACGTCGATGCAAGTGACGAAATTCGCCGGGCGGCCCCCGTAGTCGATGGTGCGCGAATACTGCTCGATGAAGCGGACGTCGCCTGATTTCGTCCGGAGCCGGTAGGTGTAGTGCCCACCGCGCTCGGATCCCTGGCCAGGGTCTTGCGGCCTTGTTCGATGACGAGCGCCGAGTCGTCCGGGTGGATGACTCGAAGGAAATCGGCGCTCGTCCAGTCCGCCATCTCCTCGACGGAGTAGCCATTGAGATCCGACACGGCCTGATTGACGAAGCGGAGCCTGTCGTCCTGGAAGATGATGATGCCGAGCATCGATTGCTCGGCGAGGAGCCGGAACCGTTGCTCGCTCTCTCCCGCGCGCTCCTGAGCCAGCTTGCGCTCGGTGATCTCCTCGAGCATGCCCAGGATGACCGTCGCGCCGCCCGGTCCCACCGGCGCGAGCAGCGCATTCATCGACGCCGCGATGCGCTTGCCGCTCGCCTGGCGCGTCCAGACCTCGAGGTTCCGGATCGAACCTTTGTCGCCAAGCTCGGCTACGAGGCGCTCGCGATCCTTCGGGTCTTCGTAGTGGCTCGACAGAGATTTGGCGAGCAAGGACTCCCGGGTTTCGCCGGACATCTCGACGGTGCGGTCGTTGCACTCGAGCATGCGACCATCCAGGCTCGACACGAAGACTCCGACATCCAGATGCTGGAGCAGCAGCCGATAGCGCACGACGTCGCGCTCCGCTTCCGCGAGCCT
>CAYUAW010000771.1:0-2365 GCA_964442485.1 uncultured Polyangiaceae bacterium | reverse complement strand
CCGCGCCGTCGTCACCGGACGACGGCGAGCTGGCCCCGCCTCCGCGTCGTCAGCTGGGGCACCGCGTGGGAGAAGAAACGCTTCCAGCCGCTGCACAGGTAGCTGAGCTTGCGCTCGCCGGAGCCGGTCTTCAGGATTCGCGTGCGCGGGCACTCGCCCCAGCACAGCGAAAGATAGGGGCACGCCCGGCAGTCGTCCGGCAGCGTGTGGTGCTTGTCGAGGCCGAACTCGAGCTGCTTCGAGGAGAACGCCATCTCCGCGAAGGAGCGCTCGCCGATGTTGCCGAGCTCGTGTTCCGGGTAGACGAAGTGATCGCACGAGTACACGCGGCCGTCGTTCTCGACGGCGACGTTCTTGCCGCACACGGGGCTGCTGGTACAGAGCAGCGCGGGCTTGCCGGCGAGCTGGGCGAAGAGCGTCTCGAAGAGGTTGATCTTCACCGTGGCGCGGTCGTGGGCCCGCCATTCGTCGAAGACGGTCTTCAGGAACTCGCCCCACTCGTCCGGATCCACGCTCCATTCGGTGACGATGGAGAGCGGGTGCCCGGGGCGCGCCCGCGGGCTGTCCTTCGCGGCGAGCTGCCCGTCGGGAAGGGACCCCGGCGCGGTGTTCGCGAACGCCTTCGGCTCGACGCAGGGGATGAACTGCATGTAGCGCGCGCCGAGCTCGTCCCGGAGAAAGCGATAGACCTGGAGGGCCTGCGAGGCGTTCTTTCGATTCACCGTCGTCAAGGTGCCGAAGGGAACGCCGTGCTTCTGGAGCAACCGGGCACCGGCGAGGACCTTGTCGAAGCTCGGCTGCCCTCCCTTGTGCGGCCGATAGAGGTCGTGGAGCTCCAGCGGTCCGTCGATGCTCAGCCCGACCAGAAAGCCGTGCTCGGCCAGGAACGCGCACCAGGCGTCGTCGAGCAGAGTCCCGTTCGTCTGCAGATCGTTGGAGATGATCCTGCCGGGCGGGACGTGCTTCTGCTGGAGCTCGACGACGGTACGAAAGAAGTCGAGACCGAGCAGGGTCGGCTCGCCTCCGTGCCACGTGAACTGGATCTCGTCGCCGTCCTGCGACGCGATGTACTGCACCACGAAGCGCTCCAGCACTGCCGCGTCGATGCGACGTGTCTTCTGCCGCAGGAGCTCTTCCTTGCTAAGGTAGTAGCAGTAGTTGCAATCCAGGTTGCAGAGCGCGCCGATCGGCTTGACCGTCGCGTGCACGCTGCGAACGACGCCGTCGGCGCGCTTGCCGGTCCCCGCGTCGAGATACGTCTGCACCGCCTCGGGGCGGATGCCGTACTTCGCGGCAATGGCGAGGACGGCCGCGGAATAGTGCGATTCGGTGTCGGTCATCGTCCTCGTGCCGTGGCGGCGGGGGTGAGAGTCACGGGCGCGACGCCGAGCCACGCCTCGAGCGCGGCGGCGTCGTGACGCAGGCGGCGATCGAGCCGCGCGCTCGGGTCACGCAGCGCTCGGCGCAAGGCGCCGTGCGTCCGCACGAGAGCGGCGAGCTCTGCGTCGACGTCCGGGGCGACGGTGCCGCCCGCGAGCACGCGCGCCGAGAGCGCGAGCTGCGCGTCGACGTAGTCGAGGCAGCGCCGGCGAGCCGCTGCCGACGCCGACGCCACGGTGAGAAGGACGGGCGCGAGCGACAGGGTCACGACACCGCCGGAGGCGAGGGCCTGCGCGGCGTCGGAGTGTCGCCGGACCTCCGTCTCGAGGCTCCCGGCGAGCGCGTCGCCCCAGAAGCGACGTTCGTCCGAGAGCGCTCGACGGTGCTCGGCGAGCGCGTCTCGTGCGCCAGGGTCGACGACACGCAGGTGCGTGAAGACGGGAGTCGGCGACTCCGGCGCAGCCGGGTGGCCACGAACCAGACAACCCACTGCCCAGCGCTCGGTATCCCGGATGCGCTCGTCGAGCACCCTTGCCTGCGCCGCGTCCGGCAGCAGCGCGTCGAACGGGACCACACGGCATGCGAGCGGCTTGCCTGCGTCGTGCAGACGGCAGAGCCCGGTCGGATCGAGCTGCGGACAGCGCCCGCTCCCATCATGATCGAGCGCCGTGGTGAATGGAAAGAGACCGCCGGCGAAGGCTCCGTCGACCGCCTGCCCGAGCCACCGGATGCCGAGGCAGCCGATGAACCGGTCCTGATGCCGGAAGAGCTCGGGCACGGTGAGGAGCGGCGACGACGTGCAGCACTTGCCGCACGCCGTGCACCGGAACGAGTACGTCGCCACGTCCGTCATCAAATTCTCATCGAGCCCGGCCTCGTCCCCGAAGCATCGAACAGTCGTAACGACGCGAGCGCAGCGAGCCCGCCGAGGGCGGCGGGGGGAGCAGTTCGCCGAAGGCGAAGCTGCGGGGGGCCAAGGCAGCCA
>CAYUAW010000770.1:0-2369 GCA_964442485.1 uncultured Polyangiaceae bacterium | reverse complement strand
TCGATGGTCTCGAGCTTCTTCTTCTGGTGGGTGACGTTGGCGCCCTCGAAGCCCTCGCCGAGCGTCCAGCCCTTCACCGTGTGCGCGAGGATCGCCGTCGGCTTCCCGTCGAACTCCACCGCGGCCTTGTACGCCGCGTAGAGCTTGCGGAAGCTGTGGCCGCCGCGGCGCAGCCTCCGGATGTCCTCGTCGCTGAGATCGCTGACGAGGTCGAGCAGCCGCGGATCGGTCCCGAAGAAGTGCTGCCGCGTGTACGCGCCGTCGGCTGCGGCGTAACGCTGCAGCTCGCCGTCGACGACGTCGTTGCAGCGCCGGACCAGGACGCCGTCCATGTCACGCGCGAAGAGCGAATCCCACTCCGGGCCCCAGATCACCTTGATGACGTTCCACCCCGCGCCGCGGAAGACGGCCTCGAGCTCCTGGATGATCTTGCCGTTGCCGCGCACGGGGCCGTCCAGGCGCTGCAGGTTACAGTTCACGACGAAGATCAAGTTGTCGAGCCCCTCGCGCGCCGCGATGCTGAGGCTGCCGAGCGACTCGGGCTCGTCCGTCTCGCCGTCGCCGAGGAACGCCCACACGCGGGATTTCGACGTGTCGGCGATGCCTCGGTTGTGCAGGTAGCGATTGAAGCGCGCCTGGTAGATGGCGTGCAGCGGCCCGAGCCCCATGCTCACCGTGGGAAATTCCCAGAAGGTCGGCAGCAGGCGCGGGTGTGGATACGACGGAAGCCCCTGCCCTCGCTCCACCTCGCGGCGAAAGCGCTCGAGATGCCCCACGTCGATGCGCCCCTCGAGGAAGGCGCGCGCGTAGATGCCCGGCGCGGCGTGGCCCTGGAAGTACACCTGATCGCCCGAGCCCTCGCCGTTCTTTCCGCGGAAGAAATGATTGAAACCGAGCTCGACGAGGCTCGCGCTCGAAGCGTAGGTCGAGAGATGCCCGCCGATACCCGCCGACTGGATGTTCGCGCGATGCACCATCGCGACCGCGTTCCAGCGCACGATCCGCCGGATGCGCTTCTCGATCAGGGGGTCGCCCGGATGATCCGCCGACTCGGAAGGTGGAATGGTGTTGACGAAGTCCGTCGTGAGCGGGCCCTCGGGCAACGCGCCGGCGCGCCGCGCGACCTCGAAGATGCGCTTGATGAGAAACCTCGCGCGCCGCTTGCCGCGCGCGTCCAGCACGGACACGAGAGAGTCCACCCATTCGTTCGTCTCCGTGGGATCGGCATCGAGTGGCTCGGGTCGGAACGTGTGCAAGGTGGGTCCCTCCAGGCAGATGAATTTGCTAGCCTACCCCACCCGTGCCGCCCCCGAAAACCATCGCGGAGCCCGATGACAACGGCCCAAGCCGTCCTATAGAACAGCCGCTCGGATGACCCGCGGCGCCCAGATTGCGACGTTCATCGGCATAGCCCTCTCCGTTCTCGCGGCGGTTCACTGGTACGTCTGGGTGCGGCTCGTCGCCGATCCGTCGCCGCCTCTCGGCCTGCGGCGGCTCCTCACTGCGGGGTTCGTCTTCATGTTCCTCGCCATTCCCGCCACCTTCTACGTGAGCCGCGCGCGGGTGATCGGCCCGCGGCGCCTGCTCGCGATGCCGGGCTACGTCTGGCTGGGCGTGGTGTTCATCTTCTTCATGCTGCTCGCAGGCACCGACGTGGTGCGGCTAGTGGGCGCCCTCGTGCAGCGCCTCGTGGCCGAGGTGCCGCCCAGCGATCCGACACGGCGGGTTGCCGTGGCCCGCTTCTTCGCCGCCGCCGTCACCTTCGTGGGCGGCGGCGCGAGCCTCGCGGCGCTCCGGTCGGGCCTCGGCGCGGTCATCGTGAAGGAGGTGCGCGTCCGCCTCGACCGGTTGCCGAAGGAGCTGCACGGGATGACCATCGTCCAGCTCAGCGACGTGCACGTCGGCGCGACGATCGGGCGCGCGTTCGTGGAGCGCATCGTCGCGCAGGTGAACGCGCTCGCTCCGGATCTCGTCGCGATCACGGGGGATCTCGTGGACGGCTCGGTCGCAGAGCTCGGCGAGCACATCGCTCCAATCGCCGGGCTAAGGTCGCGGTTCGGCACTTACTTCGTCACCGGCAACCACGAGTTCTACTCGGGTGCCGAGTCGTGGTGCCGGCACCTCTCGTCGCTCGGGGTCCGCGTGCTGCGCAACGAGCGCGTGTCGATCGGCGAAGGCGTGACGAGCTTCGACCTCGCCGGAGTGGAGGATCACGACGGCAAGCGCTTCGGCAAGCCGTCGGACGTCGCGAAGGCCGTGGAAGGCCGCGACCCTTCGCGCGAGCTCGTGCTGCTCGCGCACCAGCCGCGCTCGGCGTTCGACGCGGACGCGAACGGCGTCGGTCTCCAGCTCTCCGGCCACACCCACGG
>CAYUAW010000769.1:0-2371 GCA_964442485.1 uncultured Polyangiaceae bacterium | reverse complement strand
CCACGCGTGAAACTTGGCCGAATAGGGGGCCGACGGATCTTTCAGATCTGAACGACGACGCCGAGTCTCGGCGAATCGTGAGCTTCGCGTCGAGCGCGCCGCGTCGCGGGGACGGTGCTCCACGAGCGCAACCATTCCGCGCCAATGTCCACTTGCGCCTACATATGTAGCGCGAAAATGTCCGGCGTTGCTCCTGCTCGCTCGTCTTCCTCGCTCGTGCGGCGCTTGCGCGCCCGCTCGGAGCTCGGCTACGCGGGGGCATGTCGAACAGGGAAACGGACGCCCAGGACCCGCATCACCTCGCCGAGCTCGAGGCCCGGCGGCAGAAGGCGCTCGGGATGGGCGGGCCGGCAAAGGTCGAGCGAGTCCACGCGGCGGGCAAGCTGACGGTGCGCGAACGCATCGCGGCCTTGCTCGATCCCGAAACGTTCCGCGAGGTCGGGCTGCTCGCCACGAGCGACCTGGCCGACGTGCGCGAGAAGACGGCGGCCGACGGCAAGGTGTGCGGCTTCGGGCGGATCGACGGTCGCACCGTCTACGTTTCGGGCGACGACGTGACCGTGCTCGCTGGCTCCGGCGGGCGCGTCGGAGTGAAGAAGGATCACGACGCCTCCATGTACGCGGGCCACAAGGGCTACCCCTGCATCGCGCTCGGGGACGCCGGCGGCGCGCGCATCCCCGACATCATGGGGGCCACCGGCATGATGAGCATGGTCTACCCCATCGGGGGCCGTCCGCGCGATCGCCACGTCCCCTTCATCGCGACCATCCTGGGCGAGTGCTACGGCTCGCCGACGTGGAAGGCGTCCATCGCCGACATCGTCATCCAGGTGAAGGGCGCGGTGATGGCCGTCTCGGGGCCGCCGGTGCTCGCTGCTGCGACCGGCGAGGTGGTCACACCGGAGGAGATCGGGGGGTGGCAGCTTCACGCGAAGGTCACCGGCGAGGTGGACCTGTTCGCGGACGACGAGCGTCAGTGCCTCGACCTGGTCCGCCGCGTGCTCTCTTACCTGCCGAGCAACGCCGAGGAGCTGCCGCCCGTCGTGCGCACGGGAGACCCGGCGGATCGCAGGCTCGACGACGTGCTCGGAGTGCTGCCGGAGCGCGCCCAGGTCGCCTACGACATGCACAAGATCGTGAACCGCGTCTTCGATCACGACAGCGTGCTCGAGCTGAAGCCGTTCTACGATCCGAGCCTCATCACCGCGCTCGCGCGCCTGGACGGGCACACCGTGGGCGTCCTCGCGAACAACCCGATGCAGCGAGCGGGCGCGATGGGCCCCGGCGCCTGCGAGAAGGCCACGGCGTTCATCTGCCTGTGCGATTCGTTCCACGTCCCGCTCGTCTTCCTGCACGACACGCCGGGCTTCTTCGTCAGCAAGGCCGCCGAAGAGCGGAAGATGCCGCTCAAGATCATGACCTTCATCGAGGCGCTGCATCACAGCACCGTCCCTCGCCTCTCCGTCGTCGTCCGCAAGTCGTACGGGATGGCTCACTGCAACATGAGCGGCGGCAACATGAAGAGCGACGCGCTCTTCGCCTGGCCGACCGCAGACGTCTCCTTCATGGCCCCCGAGGCCGCCGCGAACGTGGTCTTCGGCCGGAAGGTGGAGGACTTCGAGGACCCGGAAGGCCCGCGCGCGGCGCTCATCGAGCAGATGAAACGAATGAACGCTCCCTGGGACGCCGCGGGCCTCGGGCTTTTCACGGACGTCATCGACCCGCGGGACACGCGTCGTGTTCTCTCCGAGGCGCTCGGGCGCGCGCTGGGCGAGCGAGGTGACCGCGGCCGGAGCCAGCGGCTTCTCGCCTCGTGGCCGCGAATGACCTGACTGCTCACCGGCACGTTGTCGTTCCCGTTTCAGGCAGATCGAAACTGCAATTGCAGCGTCCGCTCTCGCCTCGCTGACGGCCCTTGACACGCCTCGGAGCGATCCCACTGTGCCGACTACGACAACGAGGTCTTACGGCTCCGTCTCGGGCCTGCTTCGATCACGATGGCGACTTGCAGAATAGAATGGGCGGACGGGAGGGTCGATCTGGCGAACAGCTTCTACGCCGCGCGCGCCCTCGTCCTGGCGAGGTTTCCGGGTGCGTCGATCGGCGTCGAGGAGCCGGGCGACGGCGCGAGCGTCGTCTGCTGGGACGGGGCCTCGCGAGACGAGGAGGGACGACGAGCGATCGCGGTCATTCACTGCGTCGATTGACGCGTGCACGGCCTCCGGCGCCGGGCAAGGTGCTACTCTGGTGTGATGCTACGAGACGTCTCAGTAGATCGCCACCGACGCCGACGTCGTCCCCGAAGCATCAAAGATCCGGACCTACGCGAGCGCAGCGAGCGCGCCGAAGGCGGCGGGGGGAGCAGTTCGCC
>CAYUAW010000768.1:0-2373 GCA_964442485.1 uncultured Polyangiaceae bacterium | reverse complement strand
CGGTCCGTGACGACCGTCGAACCACTCACGCTGGGAGACCTTCCGGAGGCCGCGCGCGTGCTGGCGCGCGCGTTTCGCGACAACCCGGGCATGCTCGCCATGTTGCCGGACCGGACCGACGAGGTTCGCCTGGAGCTTCTCGTGCCGTGCATGGAGGGCTTCGCCGCTTCGGTGCTCCGCTACGGAGTCGCCGAGGTCGTGAAGGACGACGGCGGGCGGATCGTCGCGGCGTCGCTGTCGTTTCGCCCCGGTGAATTTCCTCCACCCCTCTACGCGACCGTCATTCAGGCGAAGGGCCCTCTTCGCGCCGGGCTCTGGGCCGCGCTCCGCATCGCTCGCATCGATCAGGAGATGCGCAAGCGTCATCCGCACTACCGTCACTGGTACCTCTGGTTTCTCGGCGTGGAACCCGAGCGGCAGGGGACCGGGCTCGGCTCGGTGTTGCTCCGTTCACTGAGCCGCAAAGCCGAGGTAGACGGCGTGCCCTGCTATCTCGAGACCGACAAGCCGTCGAGCGTGAAGATCTACGAACGCCACGGCTATCGCGTGGAGCATGAAGAGACGATTCCACCCGCCAGCCTGCATCTGTGGTTCATGAAACGCCCGGAGGGATGAGGGCGAATCCCGGGAGTGACAGTCGGCCAAACTACTGCGAGCCGTCAGCGTCCGGTTTCAGTGAGACGCTGACCCTCTGCGGAGCCGCTGCCGGGCCGCAATCCGCGGAGGCTCGCACCTCTACACGGGGGACGGTCTCCGTCTGGTAACCCCTCCTGGAAATGGTGACGGTGGTGACGTTGCAGATGCTCTCGAGCGACGTGCCGTAGTCGCAGCCGCTCGGGCCGCCGCCGACCGGTGCAACAGCGGCGTCGAGCGCCGCGCATCGTGCAGTGACGGTCACGTCACAGAGGCGCTGTCCGGTCACCGCGTCAGTGATGGTGATGACCGGCGGCGAGAACGTGATGACGTCGCACACGGGCGCGCACCCGGTCAGAACCGTCAGACCCGCGCCCGCGATCGGGATGCTCCGGCGCCGCATGGCGGCATTCTACACGTCCTCGGTCATTCACACTTGCCGGACGTGCACTTGTTGCTCGTGCAATCGTTGTCGGTGGTGCAAGCCTTGCCCTTGCCGCAGCGCGGGCACATCAAGCCGCCGCAATCGACGTCGGTCTCGAGGGCGTCCTTCTTCATGTCCTGACAGAACCCGAGGCACATCGCGTTGTCGCCGTTGACCACGCAGGCGGGGGTCAGCAGGGCGAGCGTGCACTGCTGCTGGGGGATGACGTCGCTCCCGGTGTCGTTGCACTGCACGACGAGGTTCTGCGTGCACGACTGCTGCGCGGGGTTGCACGTGAGCGGCACGCATTGCCCGGCTTCGCAGTACTTCCCGCTCATGCACTCCGAAGACGTCGTGCACTCCGTGCACTGCCCGCCGAAGGAGAGGCCCTGGTTGCAGAGCATGTGCAGCGGCATGCATTCGTTGTCGGAGCTGCAGGACTTGTGGCAGACGCGGTTCGTGCAGACCTTGCCGTCGCCGCAGTCCGCCGACACCGTGCACTGCACGCAGACGCCGTTCGGCTTGTCGCAGATCGTCTTGCCGTCCGCGCCCGACGCGCAGTCGAGGCTGCTCTTGCACTTCGGGAGCGGCACGCAGGCGCTCTGGACGCACTCCTCCGTATCGGCGCACTGCGCGTTGGTGTGACAGGCGATGCACTCGTTCTTCTTGGCGTCGCAGAGCGGCTTGCCCGGCGCCGCAGCGCAGTCGGCGTTGATGCGACACCCCTTCGGCGTGGCAGGAGGCGCGGCGTCCGGTTCGGCTCCGGCGTCCTCTGCGCCGCCCGCGCCGCCGGCAACTCCGCCGGTCGAGGCACCACCTGCGCCGACGCTGCCGCCGGTTGCCGGCGTCCCGCCGCTGCCCTGCGCCGCTCCGCCGCTACCGCTCGTCGCGCCGCCGCTCGCCGCCGTCGAACCGCCGGTACCGGAGTTTGCTCCGCCGGCGGAGACGGCACCAGCCGCACCGCCCGCACTCGGAGTGCCAGAATTCGAATCACTGCCGCACGCGGCTGCCAGCACGGCGAGAGAGACGAACCAGAGAGCGGAGAACGAACAGACGGTCGAGGTGCGCATTGGAGTGCAGCCTACGCGGAGCCCCTCCCCATAGTAAATTCCAGCATGCTGACATCACGCGACAGAGATCGCGTTCTAGTCGTCGCGTGCGGATGCATCGACGCGGTGCTGCATCAGTCACCGCGAGTGGCGAAGCGGTCGAGACGCCTCGCAAGTGCAGGAGCTGCGCGCTCGACGGCCGCGAAGCTCCTGCCGCTGAACCCAACGCGCCGTCGCTGTCGCCGACGGCAACTCGATGCTCACGGT
>CAYUAW010000767.1:0-2375 GCA_964442485.1 uncultured Polyangiaceae bacterium | reverse complement strand
CGCGTGACGTCCACGAGCCGCCCCTCGATCACGAACGGCAGCTCGCTGTCGTCGACGCGACGGCAGCTCCGCACCTTGAGCCGGTAAGGCCTGCTCGCTCCCTCCGCGGTACCGACCACGGTCGAGCCGGGGGGGCTCGAACGGCTCGAGCGGGCGACGGCGTTCGTGCCGTCACTCTCCACGATCGTCCAGGCGCCTCCTCCGTCGAACGTGAGCGCCAGACTCATCACCTCCCGCGCCGCATCGCCTGGCGCGCCTCCCGCTCCGAGTCCTTCTCTCGCAGGCTCTGTCGCTTGTCGTGCTTCTTCTTGCCGCGGGCGACGGCGAACTCGAGCTTCGCCCGGCCCTCCTTGAAGTAGCAGCGCGTGACGATGAGGGTCATCCCTTCGCGCTCGATCTTGCCGCGCAGCGTGTCGAGCTCCTCGCGGTGCAGGAGCAGCTTGCGGGGGCGCTTCTCGGTGTGCGCGAAGGCCGCGTGCGGGAGCACCGGGATGCGCATCTCCTTCACCCACGCCTCGCCGCGGTGATTGATCTCGACCCAGGCGGTGGAGACGTCGGCCCCGTTGACGCGCAGCGAGCGCACCTCGCTGCCGATCAGGCTCATGCCGGCCTCGTACTTGTCGCCGAGCTCGAAATCGAAGCTCGCGCGCCGATTCGTGGCGACGTGATCGCCGGTTTTACCCTTGCCTTTGGCCATTGCAGAACCGCGTCGAAGGGCGTGCCATAGCACGCGCGCCGGAGGAGATGGGGCTACTTTCCCCCTCGTCTCTGGTAGCCTTCGCGGCAAAGGAGAGACCCATGCAAGCTCGAGCAGCGGTGGCCCACGCGGCGGGAAAGCCTCTTTCGATCGAGACCGTCACGCTGGACGGCCCCCGGGCGGGCGAGGTCATGGTCGAGATCCGGGCAACCGGCGTCTGCCACACGGACGCCTTCACGCTGTCCGGCGACGACCCGGAGGGTCTCTTCCCCGCCATCCTCGGGCACGAGGGCGCGGGCGTCGTGGTCGACGTGGGGCCGGGCGTGACGTCTCTGAAGAAGGGCGACCACGTCATCCCTCTCTACACGCCAGAGTGCCGGCAGTGCGACTACTGCACGAGCGGCAAGACGAACTTATGCCAGGCCATCCGCGCGACGCAGGGCCGCGGGGTGATGCCCGACGGCACGAGTCGCTTCTCGCTCGGGAAGGATCGCGTCTTCCACTACATGGGGACGTCCACCTTCGCGAACTACACGGTCCTCCCGGAGATCGCCGTGGCGAAGATCCGCGAGGACGCGCCGTTCGACAAGGTCTGCTACATCGGCTGCGGCGTGACGACGGGCGTGGGCGCCGTGATCAACACCGCGAAGGTGCAGGCCGGCGAAAACGTCGTCGTCTTCGGGCTCGGCGGCATCGGTCTCAACGTGGTGCAGGCGTGCCGCATGGTGGGCGCGAACCTCATCGTGGGGGTGGATCTGAATCCCGCGCGGCGCGCCCTCGCCGAGAAGCTCGGGATGACGCACTTCGTGAACCCGCGGGAGATGGAGGGGGAGCTCGTCCCGCATCTGGTGGAGCTCACGCGCGGGGGCGCGGACTACAGCTTCGAGTGCATCGGGAACGTGAAGACGATGCGGCAGGCGCTCGAGTGCTGTCACAAGGGGTGGGGCACGAGCGTCATCATCGGCGTCGCCGGGGCAGGTCAGGAGATCACGACTCGGCCGTTCCAGCTCGTCACCGGACGGGTGTGGAAGGGCACCGCGTTCGGCGGCGCGAAGGGCCGCACCGACGTGCCGAAGATCGTGGACTGGTACATGGACGGGAAGCTCGTCATCGACGAGATGATCACGCACACCATGCCGCTCTCCGACATCAACAGGGCCTTCGACCTGATGCACGAGGGCGCGTCGATCAGGTCCGTGGTGACGTTCTGACCTTCGTGATAGCCTCGCGGGCCGATGCGTTCCTGGTCGAGCATGGGTGGCGTGGTCGTCGGCGTGGTGCTGCTCCTGGGCGCCGCCTGCAGCGAGACGGTGGTGCGGCGTCCCAACGTCCCCGCGAGCCCGAAGGTCGGCGAGCTCCTGCACGCTGCCGGTGACGGCGCGAACGACTGCGGCGAGGCCGTCGAGTCGAAGCCGGGCGCGACCTGCGACGTCCACACCATCGGCGAGTGCCTCGCCGCCGCGCTTCACGATTGCCGGCCCGCGCACGGCACCCGCTCCTTCTTCACGGCGGAGAGCGACGGCGTCCGGGTCGACTACATCGTCATCCCCGACGGCAAGGGGAGCTGTACGCTGAACGTCGTGGAGGATCGCTCCGCCGACCCGCTCGCGCCCCGCGCACCGACGACGAAGTCGTGCAAGGCGCTCGGCTGGCGTCCCCACGAGACGCTCGCCGGCTG
>CAYUAW010000766.1:0-2379 GCA_964442485.1 uncultured Polyangiaceae bacterium | reverse complement strand
TCGCCATCATCGTGGTGCCGGGCGCGCTCGCGTACCTGCTCGCGACCGCGATGTTCAAGCGCCGCGTGGGCGGCGTCTACTTCGCGATCATCACCCAGGCCATCGCCGCTATCCTCTCCATCCTCATCATCGGACGCCAGGGCTACACGGGCGGCGTCAACGGCATCACCGATCTGAAGACGCTCCTCGGCTGGGACATCCGGAGCGACTCGGCGAAGGTCATCCTCTACTACGTGAACGCCGTGCTGCTGCTCGGCGGCGTGGCGCTCGGGCTGTCGCTGGTCCGCAGCAAGCTCGGTCGTATCCTGCTCGCGCTGCGCGACAAGGAGCAGCGCGTGCTCTTCACCGGCTACGACGTCGCGACCATCAAGCGCGCGGTCTTCGTCCTCGCCGCCGTGTATGCCGCCGTCGGCGGCGCGATGTTCACGCTGCAGGTCGGGTTCATGTCGCCCTCATTCGTCGGCATCACGCCGTCGATCGAGATGGTGATCGGCGCGGCGATCGGGGGGCGGTCGTCGCTCTTCGGCGCCATCTACGGGAGCCTGCTGATGAACTTCGGCAAGAGCTACTTCTCGGAGGAGTTCCCCGAGCTCTGGCTCTTCGTGATCGGCGCCATGTTCATCGGCGTCGTGATGCTCTTCCCGGACGGCCTGGCCGGGATCGACGTCGGGCGGTTCGTGCGCGGCGTGAAGGGGCTCTTCTCGCGGAGGGCGAAGTCGGTCGCGCCGCCGGGCGGCATCGTGCCCCACGAGGTCGCGTCTGCACCCACCATGCCGGGCGGGACGCCGTGAACGACCCGAGGGAGAGCGAGGCGCGATGAACAACGAGTACCTGCTTCAGATAGAGGAGCTGAGCGTCTCCTTCGACGGCTTCAAGGCGGTCGACGACCTGACCCTGTACGTCGCGAAGGACGGCGTCCACGCCGTAATCGGGCCGAACGGCGCCGGCAAGACGACGCTGCTCGATCTGATCACCGGGCGTACGCGGCCGACGAAGGGCCATGTCCGCTTCAAGGGCAACGAGGTGACGGGCCTCCACGAGTACCAGATCGTTCGAAAGGGCATCGGTCGGAAATTCCAGACGCCGTCCGTCTACGAGTCGCTCACCGTCTTCGAGAACCTGGAGATGGCGTACCCCGACAGGCGGAGCTGGTTCACCGCGTGGCGCTTCAAGAGGACGCCGAAGATCGTCGAGCGCGTGGAGCAGATCGCCGAGCTCATCTACCTGAAGGATCGCCTGCACGAGCGCGCGGAGCTGCTCTCCCACGGGCAGAAGCAGTGGCTCGAGATAGGCGCGCTGCTCATCCAGGACCCGGAGCTCCTGCTTCTCGACGAGCCGGTCGCGGGCATGAGCGTGACCGACCGCGAGAAGACGGCGGAGCTCCTGTCGGGGCTCGCGAAGGGAAGGGCGGTCGTCGTCGTGGAGCACGACATGGATTTCGTGAAGAAGATCTCCAATCACGTGACGGTGCTTCACCAGGGCCGTCTTCTGGCGGAGGGGAAGATGGACGCGATCCAGAAGAACCCCAAGGTCGTCGAAGTTTATCTGGGGCACTGAGAACACCATGAGCCATCTGCTTCAGGTCGACTCACTAAGAGTTTGCTACGGCGAGAGCGAGGTCATCGGGCGCCTCTCGCTCGACGCGGCCGAGAACGAGATCGTTGCCGTCATGGGCCTCAACGGCATGGGCAAGACGACGCTCATGAAGGCGATGATCGGGCTGCTCTCGCCGCGCAGCGGCACCATCTCGCTGGGCGGGAAGGACGTCACGAAGGCGACGACCTACGAGCGGGTCGCAGCGGGCTTCGGGTACGTCCCCCAGGGCCGCATGGTATTCCCGACGCTCACCGTCGAGGAGAACATCGAGACGGGGCTCCGCCCCGGGGACAAGGGCGTTCCCGAGGCGCTCTACGAGTTCTTCCCCGTCCTCGGAGAGATGAAGAAGCGGCGCGCGGGCAACCTCAGCGGCGGTCAGCAGCAGCAGCTCGTCATCGCGCGCGCTCTCGCGAGCCACCCTAAGGTGCTCCTGCTCGACGAGCCGACGGAAGGGATCCAGCCGAGCCTCATCAAGGAGCTCGCCGTACAGCTCAAGCGCATCCGCGACGAGAAGGGCCTGACCATCGTGGTGTCCGAGCAGGTGCTGAGCTTCGCGCTCGCCGTCGCGGACCGCGTCGTGGTGATGGCCCGCGGTGCGCTCGTTCACGAGAGCCCGCGCAAGGATCTGGACGAGGACACGCTCGGGCGACTGCTTGCACTTTGACGACCGACCTTTTTCGCGAACCAAAGGAGACCTATCACAATGGATACACTCATCAGTGTCGATGTCGCTGCCCCGCCGGAGAAGCTGGACGTCCTGCACAACCGGTGGCACCCCGATAT
>CAYUAW010000765.1:0-2385 GCA_964442485.1 uncultured Polyangiaceae bacterium | reverse complement strand
CCGTCGCCGCCGCGCGAGAACGGCGTGCGCCCCGCCCCCTTGAGCTGAATGTCCCGTCGCCGCCCGTCCTTGCCGACCACCTCACCAAGGAGAATGGCGCGCCCGTCGCCCAGCTGCGGCACGAAGTGCCCGAACTGGTGCCCGGCGTACGCGAGCGAGATCGGCTCTGCGCCGTCCGGCACGACGTTGCCGGCGAGCACCTGCGCGCCCGCTGGCGAAGCCAGGAACTCGACGTCACCGCCGAGCAGCTCCGCGAGGGGCCGATTGAGCGCGACGAGATGAGGCTCGGGCACGCTGGTCGCGGCGACGCGCGCATAGAAACGCTCGGGGAGGCGCGCGTAGCTGTTGTCGAAGGGGAAGGTGCTCTTGGTCAAGGGACGGGAGTGAGTGCATCACTTATAGATGTCGCCGTCCGGATCGTCCACCGTGGCTGCCGTCAGAGCCGCACGCCAGCACTGGTCTCGAAAAAGCCGCCGTTCAATCCGGCGATGCGACGGCCGTCGGCGTCGGCGTTCAGGCTCGAGGCGTACCCGCCACCCACGAACAGCGCGAGCTCGAGGCCCGTCGTCAAGGGTACGACCTGCGCGACTCCGCCGAGCAGCGCGGCATGCACGGCAGCGCGAGTATGGCCGGCTGCCGCTCCGGACGGCGAGCCCACCGCGATTGCGGCGCCGAGCTCGCCCCGAACGCGAATCGATGTGCCTTCGCCGAATTCGAGGGCGTCGAGCGACGCGAGCGCGGCGATCGCGACGAGCGTCGCGGTGCCGAGCGACGCGCTCTTTCGTGCTCCGAGCAACGCAAGCCCGCCGCCGAACCGGTCCCACTCGAGCTCTCCCTTTGCGCCGATGGCGGGCGTCGAGCTCGCGGGCATGTACCGGAACAGCAAGTCGACGCCTGGAACGACGCCGGCAGGCGAAGCGCGGGCACGGACCGGCGCGCGGTCGTCGCGCGAGTCGATGGGCAAAGGCAGCGCGGACCGCGGCGGCGGAAGCCAGGGAAGCGGCGCCGCCGGCCGAGGACGCGTCACGGCTGGATCGCGGAGCGCCTCTGCGAGTGCGAGCGCCAGGGCGCGGGTCTCCGTACCCTTCGCAGCGTCGGCGAGGAGCACGGTACGTTCACGCCGCTCGCCGTGATTCCAGACGGAGATGCGCACCGCGGAGTCCGTCTCGCGGCAATCGTCGATGCCGAGCACGGGCGTCGTTTCAGTCACGTTCGTGCTGGTGAGCGGTTCGACGCGCAGCGGACTGAGCTCCGCCGAGAGAGTCTGCATGAGAGCTTCGGCGGTCACTCCTTCGGGCATGCACGTACCCGCAATCAGAACCCGGTCGGTGCCCTCCGCCCGCGCCGCGCCGGCCAGGAACGATACGCCGGCGACAGCGCTCAAGCACACTCTCATGGGGCGGAAGAGAGCCACCGGTCGACATCGGAAGCGTGCCGGCCATCCGGGTAGCGCGCGTGGTACCGGAGTGCCGCGTCGCGAGCACCGGCGAGGTCGCCGGCGCGCACGCTCGCCTCGACGAAGCGCGCCTCCGCGTCCTCGGCGACCGCAGACGGAAGGCCGCGCCCGAGCGCCCTCGCGAAATGCACGCGCGCGCGGGAGGCGTCGCCGAGCGAATCGAGATAGAGCCGGCCCAGGGAGAACTCCGTCAGGGGCGCGCTCGCTTCACCGCCGTGCTCGGAGAGCGCGCGCTCGAGGACCGCCGCCGCCTCCGCGAACCGTGCCTCGCGGCGGAGCCGGTCGGCGGTCGCTAGCTCATCGTCGATCGAAGACGCAGCGGCGCCCTGTGGTTTCGGCGCCTCGAACGCCACCACGCTCGCAGACGGAGCCGCAGTCGAGGTCACCGGAGCCGCCGGCTCGGCTGCCGGACGACGCGCGTTCTGAACGACGGGAGTAGCCGCTGAGGCCGGCGACGCCGTTGCCGACGCTGCTTCGACCACGTGCGTTGCCGTTCCGGAGGGCGCCGTTCCCGCGATCCCTTCGACGCCATCTGCCGCCGCAGGCCCGAGGGAGATCACGATGGCCTGCCCTGGCCCGAGCCGGACCACGCGATCGGGCACCCTCTCCCCGCGGACGAGCACCGCGCCGCGCGACACCGCGACGCGAACGAAAGTCCGAGCCCGCTCGATGCTGAACCGCGTCCCGACGACCTCGACCGTGACCGACCCGCACTCGATGCGCCATGCACGCGGGCCACCCGGGGTGACGTCGAACGTCGCGGTGCCGCTGCGGATCGCCATCGCGAACGTCCGGGGCGTCGTCTCGAGCAGGTCGAGCGCGCTCCCCACGCCAACGTCGATGGTCGACCCGTCGTCGAAGGCAAGCCGCGTGTGTTCGCCGCTCGCCATCCTGGTGGGCACGTCGCGCCCGTCGGCGAGATGCAGCGG
>CAYUAW010000764.1:0-2400 GCA_964442485.1 uncultured Polyangiaceae bacterium | reverse complement strand
CCTGCGCGCCCGAGGTCTACGTCTCGCCGCTCGCCTGGGACGGCATCGACAACTCCATATTCCGCCCCCTGGCGCGCGTGTTCGCAGTCGACCCTGCCGGCGAAGCACCGAACGTGAACAGCATGGACGAGGTGCCGGACTCGGCGTGGTTCGAGAACCGCATCGGGCAGCACTCGGTGGCCATCGAGGAAGTCATGCGCGGCGCGTGCACCGAGAAGCAGATGCTCGCCAGCGAGACGGTACCCGACGGCGGGTGGCTCATCGACCAGGGCAAGTCGAACGGCGCGTCCCCTGGCTTCCGCGTGAAGCTGTCCGACAAGGGGAAGTACATGCTGAAATCCGATGCGCCCGTGCCCGAGCGGCCCTCCGCCGCGGCGGTCATCGGCGCGGCGGCATACTACGTCGCGGGGTTCAACACCTCGTGCGAACAGGTGATCTTCGTGAAGCCCTCGGCGTTCACGCTGACGCCCGGGCTGACGGTCACCGACAACACGGAGAAGACGCGCCCCTTCGACGAGAAGGCGCTGAAGAAGGTGCTCGACGACGCGACTCACCGCGGCGAATACCGCCGCTTGCAAGCCTCGGCGTGGCTGCCCGGCTACCTGCTCGGCCCCTTCCGTTACGAGAAGACGCGGGACGACGATCCCAACGACGTCATCCCGCACGAAGATAGACGGGAGCTCCGCGGCGGGCGGCTGCTCGCGGCGTGGCTCAATCACTTCGACGCGCGCGAGCAGAACAGCATGGATTCCTGGATCGGCGTGGGCAATCCGAAGAAGCCGGAGCTCGGCGCCGGGTTCGTGCGCCACTACTACCTCGACACGAGTGATTGCCTCGGGAGCGAGTGGGAGTGGGACGGCATCTCGCGAAGGCTCGGGCAATCCTACCTGCTCGACTGGGGCTACATCTCCGCGGATTTCATCACGCTGGGACTCATCCAGAGGCCGTGGGACCAGGTGCAGCGTCACCCCGGAATGGAAGTGTTCGGCTATTTCGACGTCGAGCACTTCGACCCGGAGACCTGGGTGAACGAGTACCCGAACCCGGCTTTCAGCCGCATGACGGAGCACGACGGCGCGTGGATGGCGCGGATCCTCGCGCACTTCACGCCGGAGATGGTGAACGCCCTGGTCGCGATGGGTCGCTGGGAAGATCCGGCGAGGGCGCCGTATCTCGCGTCGATCCTCGAGGGACGGCTGAAGAAGATCCTCGCCCGCTACCTCGGGCGCCTGTCGCCCCTCTCCGACGTGCGCGTCGACAGCGGCGCGCGCCTCTGCGCCACGGATCTCGCACGCGCGAGCGGCGTCAGCCAGAGCACGGCGTACCTGGCCGAGCTCATGACGGAAGGCGCTGCGCCGCGTCCGCTGCGCGTCACGCTCGGGTCCGGCGCGACCCTGTGCGCGGAGCTGCCGCCCTCCGCCGTGCGCAATCCCCCGGGAAGCACGGGCACTTACGTCATCGTCCGGATTCACGGCGCGGCCGAGGGCACGCTCGACGCGCACCTCTACGATCTGGGCGCGCGCGGCGGCTACCGACTTGCGGGGATAGAGCGGCCTTCCCCATAGTCCGTCCACACAAAGCGGAGCGCCGCGGTGGCCGTCATGAGAGCCTTTCCTTCCATGAGCTCGCGCCGGGATCCGGCAAGTACGTCATGAACCGTGTCGGGCTTCGCCTCGCCATTCGCCCCGACGAGCGCGGCGATACGCGCGCGGCAGTGCTGATGCTGTTCGGCGTCGTGGGGAGCATCTCCATCCTGGAGACGGCGCGCGACGCGCTGTTTCTCTCGCGCATCCCCGCGACCCGGCTGCCGTTCACGTATCTGGCGATCGCGGCGGTGTCGCTCGCCATCATCACCGCTCAGTCGCACTGGGGCGTCCGCACCGGGCGTTTCTTGATGTCCGCCTGGACGGTCGCGGCGGCGGCGGTCACGTTCGGGCTCGCGCTGCTCATCGACTGGCTCGGGACCGTCGGGATCTACGCCCTCTACATCTGGTCGAGCGTCCTCGGGACGATCCTGCTCGTGCAGCTCTGGACGTTTCTCGCGTCTCTCTTCACGGTCACGCAGGCGAAGCGACTGTACGGGCCCATCGGCACCGGCGGCGTGCTCGGCGCGATCGCCGGAAGCGCGGTCGCGCGCACCCTGATGAACCTGTATCCGCCGCAGCGGCTGGTGTTCGCTGCAGCGCTCGGGTTTCTCTTCACGTCCGCGGTGCCGTTCTTCTTCGGCGAGGGCTCCGAAGCCGTCGTCGACGACAGCACCGGACGCGCCATGTCGATGGCCGACACGCGTCTCGTCGCCAGGCTTCCATACGCGCGGCTCGTCGCCCTTTCCATGACGGTGGCGACGGCGTGCGTGACGGTCGGCGACTACGTCTTCAAGAGCGCCGTCGCCACATCGGT
>CAYUAW010000763.1:0-2430 GCA_964442485.1 uncultured Polyangiaceae bacterium | reverse complement strand
GGAACCAACATGTTGTTCGAAGAACCATATAACACAATCCTACCGGAGATGAAGGCACTCTCCCCTGCGGAGCTCTTGCCGATCAACATTGACATTCCGGGCGCCGTCACAACGGTGCTCGGCGTGCAACCGGAGGTAATCGCACTCAATGACCGGATCGCGAAGCTCCCCGAGTTCAACGTGGAGCTGCCGGAGAAGCTCGGCATCTACGCCATGGCGCTGGCGCATGCCCAGACCCTCCATGCGATGGCCTCCGCACCGGCGAGCGCGATCATCCCGCTCTCGGACGAGGGGACCACACTTCGGGCGACGCTCTTGACCGACGCGAACGCGCTGGTCCAGCGCGACCTGATGGATGGCAACCAGCTGAAGGAGCTGAAGGGATCGGTGGGGTACAAGAACCTCGCCTTCGACCTGCAGATCTTGGCGCAGGCCTTCCGCAACTCGGCGGAGACCATCCAGGGGAAGTGCGCGACCACGCCGGCGGAGGTCCAGCGCGCCGAAGAGATCGCCGCGCAGCTACTCAAGCTGGCAGGCCTCCAGGAACAAGGCCCCGCCAGCGTCGCGGCGACGGCCGACATCCGGGCGCGCGCGTTCACGCTGCTCGTGAACGCCTACGACCAGGTGCGGCGCGGCGTGAGCTACCTGAGGTGGGACGAAGGCGACGTCGACACCATCACCCCGTCCCTCTACGGGGGCCGCGCCACCCCGAAGAAGACGCCCGACGTCCCCGCGCCGTCGCCGTCCCCTGTCCCGGCCAATCCAGGCCCGTCGAACGGAAGCCCGGCGCCCGCTCCGGCCAGCCCAGTGCCCGCTGCCACCGGAGCCGGCCTCACCAACGGAGCGACCACGGGCCCGCGCGCTCAACCGTTCGTCACGCAATCCGACATCGAGCACTGAGCAACACGACCCCGAAGAAACACAAACCCAAACATGAAATGAAGTGAGGTGTAACATGGGAACTCCCCTCCTGAACCTGGGATCATGGACATGGATCGACGGAACGGGAGGGGGAGCTTCCCTGCACCTCCCCGCGCGCCACCTCGTCACCCACGGCGTGGTAGTAGGCATGACCGGTAGCGGGAAGACCGGCCTCCTGACCGTCCTCATCGAAGAAGCCCTCCAGCAAGGCGTCCCCACCCTCGTGGTGGACGTGAAGGGAGACCTCCCCAACCTCCTCCTGGCATTCCCCTCCTTCGATCCAGCCGTGATGAAGCCGTGGCTCGATTCGGCGACGAGAGGTTCGGATGCAGGGCCCTTGTCGGAGCGCGCCCGCCGATTCGCCACCGCGCGGCGACAATCCCTCGGCGAGTGGTCCATCGGCGAGCCGGAGCTCGCACACTATGCGCGAAACACCAGCGTGCGCGTCCTCACTCCCGGTGCTGCGGCAGGCGAGCTCGTCCACGTCCTCTCGTCCCTCGAGCGCCGTTCCCCGCGATGGGGTACCGATCCCGACTCCGCGCGGCAGGCGCTGAGCGCGGCGGTTTCGCTCGTCCTGCGTCTGCTCGGGCGCGATCCGGATCCCGCGAGCAGCCGGGAGCACGTCCTCCTTTCCGTACTCGCTGAGCGCCGCTTGTTGCGCGGTGCCGAGGCGGATCTAGGCACCCTCATGCAAGACGTCCTCGACCCGCCCATCGCCCAGATCGGCGCGCTCCCCGTCGAGGCGTTCCTCAAGAAGAAGGAGCGCCAGGACCTCGCCGCCGCGCTCAACACGCTACTGGCGTCGCCGAGCTTCGCCAGCTGGCGGCAGGGAGTGCCGCTCGACGTCGGCGAGTGGCTTTCGCCGCGCGAAGGCCGCACCCCGGCCGTCGTCGTCAGCGTCGCGCATCTCGACGACGACGAACGCGCCCTCGTCCTCGGCGTGCTTCTGCAGGACGTCCTCTCCTGGGTGCGAACGCTACCCGGGTCGTCGCAGCTCAGGGCGCTGGTCGTCTTCGACGAAGTGTACGGTTTCCTGCCGCCGCACCCGGCGAATCCCCCGACCAAGCGGCCACTCGTTGCGCTCATGAAGCAGGCGCGTGCGTTTGGCGTCGGCGTCGTCGTCGCCACGCAGAATCCGATGGATCTCGACTATCGGGCTTTGTCGAATGCGGGATTCTGGGCACTGGGCAGACTTCAGACGGATGCGGACAGGGCGCGGGTCGTCGACGGTATTGGAGGCGAACAGGGCGACGGCATCAGCAACGCGCAGCTCGGGGGCGTGCTCAAACGGCTAGCGCCGCGGTGGTTTCTCGTACGCGATGCGCACGTCGGCGGCGCGCCTATCCTGGTGCATCCGCGGGATACGTTTTCGTTCTTGCGCGGGCCTATGACGCGGAATGAGATCCGGGCGGCGCTGGCGGTGTCGACAGGGGAACGAGTCGAGACGGGTGGGGATGCTGCGCCGTATTGATGAGTGCTCGCCCGCTCGTCAGCACATCGAGGCGATCG
>CAYUAW010000762.1:0-2451 GCA_964442485.1 uncultured Polyangiaceae bacterium | reverse complement strand
CTGAGCACGGTGACCTCGACGATCGAGGTCCAGACCAGGATCTCGGATCTCTACCGTAGCCCGATGGATCAGGTGCGGGAGCAGCTCGGCGTGCTCATCGAGATGGTGAAGGAGAAGCAGGAGAACGAGCTCGTCAACAACGCGAACTACGGCCTGCTCAGCAACGTGGCGCCGTCGATGAAGGTCGCGACGCGAGGCGGCGCGCCGACTCCAGACGATCTCGACGAGCTCATCTCGAAGGTGTGGAAGGAGCCGGCGTTCTTTCTCGCGCACCCGCGCGCGATCGCGGCGTTCGGCAGGGAATGTACGCGGCGCGGCGTGCCGCCGCCCACGACGAACCTGTTCGGTTCCCCCTTCCTCACCTGGCGCGGTATCCCGCTCATTCCGACCGACAAGCTCCTCGTGACCGAGGAAGGCGGCCAGAGCACGACGAATATCTTGCTCCTTCGCACCGGAGAGAAGAAGCGCGGCGTCGTGGGCCTCTTCCAGCCGGGCCTCCCGGGCGAAGTCAGCCCGTCGCTCTCGGTCCGATGGATGGGCATCAATCAGCGCGGCGCGGCGTCGTACCTCATCTCGCTCTACTGCTCGACGGCGATCCTGACCGACGACGCGCTCGGCGTTCTCGAGAACGTCGACGTCGGCAAGTATCATGTCTACAAGTAGTCCGGAGCCGTCCGGGTCTTCCGCGATCCCAGTGGAGGCTCCGGCGCTCGATCCCTCCGCGCTACTCACCTCCGCGATCGCGCGTCTGGCGAACGAGCTGTTCTCCGGCGGTTCGAATGTCCCGGGCGGTGCGCCGGTCCTCGGCGCGCCGCCGCCAGTGCCGGGCGCGATCGCGACGCCCCCGCTGCCGATGTCGCCGCCACCGAAGGAGAGCGATCTTCGCACGGCCCCCGCCATGCTGTCGGAGACGCTCTCGATCTCTCCCGTCGCGCTCGCGAGCGCGGGCAACACGGCGCCGGCGGCTCCGTACTTCCTGGATCTGGCCGGTCACCAGGGCGCGCCGAGCGGGGAGCTGCCCTCGTCGTTCACGCTCGGCCAGCCGCCGGCGAATCCGTTCCGCGGTGCGCCGAGCGCGGTGCTGCCGAGCGAAGTGCCGGTTCTGCCCTCCCCGACGGCTGGCGCACCCGCGGCTGGCCTCACGGCACCGACGGCTCCGTACTTCCTGGATTTCGCCGGTCACCAGGGTGTGCCGAGTGGGGAGCCGCCGACGTCGTTCGCGTCCGGCCAGCCGCCGGCAATTCCGACGTTCGGCACGCCGAGCGCGGCACCGCTCCCCAGCGAAGCGCCGCTGCCGAGCGAAGTACTCTCCTTTCCCACACCGACCGTCGTGGCCTCCGCCTCACCCCCAACGAGCGCGCACTCCGCCGCGCCCGGTGAGTCGTTCTATTTTCTGGAGTGGGCGGGCTCGCCGGACGCCGGCACCGCCCCGGCGGCGCGGGACACGCGCGCCGAGCAGCGCCCGGGGCCGTCGCGGTCCTCGGGGCTCTTCGACGGGCACGCCGTGAAACGCGACTTTCCGATTCTCGAAGAGCGCGTGAACGGCCGCCCTCTCATCTGGCTCGACAACGGCGCGACGACGCAGAAGCCGCGCGCCGTGATCGAGCGCCTCTCGTATTTCTACGAGCACGAGAACTCGAACATCCACCGCGCCGCTCACGCGCTCGCTGCGCGGGCGACGGACGCCTACGAAGCCGCGCGCGACAAGGTGCGCCGCTTCATCAACGCGCCGTCGTCGAAGAACATCGTCTTCGTCAGGGGAACGACGGAGGCGATCAACCTCGTCGCGAAGAGCTGGGGGAAGCGCAACGTCGAGGCGGGCGACGAGATCGTCATCACCTGGCTCGAGCACCACGCGAACATCATCCCCTGGCAGCAGCTGGTGAAGGAGACCGGCGCGAAGCTCCGCGTCGCGCCAGTGAACGATCGTGGAGAAGTCATCCTGGAAGACTTCGAGCGCCTGCTCGGGTCTCGAACGCGGCTCGTCGCCATCAGCCAGGTGTCGAACGCGCTCGGCACCATCAGCCCGGTCCGGGAAATGACCGAGATGGCGCACCGCCACGGCGCGCGAGTCCTCATCGACGGCGCGCAGTCCGTGTCGCACATGGCCGTGGACGTGCAGTCGATCGACTGCGACTTCTTCTGCTTCTCGGGCCACAAGATTTTCGCGCCGACCGGCATCGGTGCGCTCTTCGGCAAGAGCGAGGTGCTCGACGCAATGCCGCCCTGGCAGGGCGGCGGAAACATGATCGAGGACGTCACGTTCGAGGAGACACGCTATCAGCCGGCGCCCGCCCGCTTCGAAGCAGGAACCGGCAACATCGCGGACGCCGTCGGTCTCGGCGCCGCCCTCGACTACGTGACGGCGCTCGGCCTGCCGAACATCAGCCGCTACGAGCACGAGCTCCTCGTCTACGGCACCAAGCGCCTCCTCGAGGTGCCCGGCCTCCA
>CAYUAW010000761.1:0-2456 GCA_964442485.1 uncultured Polyangiaceae bacterium | reverse complement strand
ATTCGTGGCGGTCCCGCCGGCGCTCGCGCCGCATGAAAGGACGAGCACGGCCGAAGCGAGGGCGAAGCGCATGCTGTGGGTGATGAGCAAGATACGTTCCCCGATGTGAGCTTGGGAATTCCGCCCGGTTGGGCTTCGCGTGCTAGGCCAATCTGTGCCGCGGCGGAGCGCCCGCCTTCCCGTGAGCGGCCACCTGTCTCTGCGTGCGACGGACTCTTCCAAAATAGTCGAAATAGGCCTTGCCGCGTCGTTCGAATTTGTTAGAAGAAGGCCGTGCCGTCGAGACTCGACCGCCACGCGGAGCAGCTCAGCGCGCTCGGCCATCCGGTGCGCCTCTCCATCCTGCGCTTCGTGGTGCAGGGTGGCGACGAAGGCACGTCGGCCGGCGACATCCAGGTGCACGTGGACATGCCAGCGTCAACCCTGAGCCATCATCTCAAGCGGCTCGTGGACGCCGGCCTCCTCAAGACGCGCGGCGAGGGCACCTTCAACTATTACTCGGCTGACTACGCCGCGCTTCGCGTCCTCACCGATTACCTCTGGGAAGACTGCTGCAAGCGCGGCAAGCCGGGGTGCTGTTGATGTCCGTCGATCTCTCGCGTCGCGCCGCTGCCGAATGTCTTGGTACCGCGTTCCTGCTCGCCGTCGTGATCGGCTCCGGGATCATGGGCGAGCGCCTGGCGGGCGGGAACGTGGCAATTGCGCTTCTTGCGAACACGCTTGCTACGGGGGCGGGTCTCGTCACGCTCATCCTCACGTTCGGCTCGATCTCCGGTGCGCACTTCAATCCCGTCGTGTCGCTGGCCGATGCCACCCAGGGCGGTCTGCCATGGCGCGAAGTACCCATCTACATCCTTGCCCAGATCGCGGGCGCGTTCGCGGGCGTCGCCGTGGCCCACGTCATGTTCGGGGAGCCCGTGTTCTTTGCTTCGACGCACGTGCGTGAGGGGGGCGCGCAGCTCGTCAGCGAGTTCGTCGCGACCTTCGGGCTCCTCGCCACGATCTGGGGAACCGTGCGGACGCGCCCCGCCGCCGTGCCCTTTGCCGTGGGGGCCTACATCACCAGCGCGTACTGGTTCACGTCCTCCACGTCGTTCGCGAACCCGGCGGTGACGCTCGCGCGGGCAGCGAGCAACACGTTCGCCGGCATCCGCCCTGCGGACGTCCCGGGCTTCATCGTTGCGCAGCTCCTCGGAGCAACGGCTGCAACTCTGGCGTTCGCGTGGCTGGTTCCTGGCTTGCCGAAGGTGGCGGGTCGGGTCGTCGAGCAGCGCAAGGTCGAGCAGAGCCAGGAGGACGTCGCATGACGCGCACGGTCTCGATCAGTCGCAAGCTTCCAGCATCTAGCGTGCGCCGCGCGTAGTCGGCCGCGCCGTCGTTTCTCGCAAACTGAAAGGGAGTTCCATGTCCACGACCATTCGCGTTTTCGATCCTGCCATGTGTTGCTCCACCGGCGTCTGCGGGCCTGGTGTGGATCCCGAGCTCGCGCGCTTCGCGTCGGACGTGGATTGGCTGCAGAAGCAGGGCGTGAAGGTCGAGCGCTTCAACCTCTCCCAGCAGCCCGCCGCCTTCGCCGAGACCGTCGTGGTCAAGCAAGCCCTCGAGCGTGGCACCGACGTGCTGCCTCTCGTGCTGGTGAATGATCGGATCGCCGTAGAAGGGTCCTATCCGTCTCGTGAAACGCTCGCTGCTCTGGCCGGCGTCACGGTCAAGAAGCTCGCGCCAGCACCGACAGCTAGCTGCTGCGGACCGAGCACGGGCACGAAGTCGAGCGGTGGTTGCTGTTGACGGTGTGACCCATGGACTTTCTCGAGCGCGCTCCGCGAAACCTGTTCTTCACGGGGAAAGGCGGCGTCGGTAAGACGAGCGTCGCCTGCGCGACGGCCATCGCGCTCGCGGAGCGCGGGCGCCGGGTGTTGCTCGTCAGCACGGACCCGGCATCGAATCTCGACGAAGTCCTCGAAACGGCACTCGGTCCGGAGCCACGACCGATCCCGACGGTGCCGGGGCTCTTCGCCCTGAACATCGACCCCGAAGCCGCGGCCCTCGCTTATCGCGAGCGTGTGGTGGGCCCGTACCGTGGCGTGCTTCCGGACGCGGCCGTACGGAGCATCGAAGAGCAGCTGTCCGGCGCCTGCACCGTGGAGATCGCGGCGTTCGACGAGTTCTCCAAGCTGCTGGGCGACGAGCCCGCGACGGGCACGTTCGAGCACATCGTGTTCGATACCGCCCCGACTGGCCACACGCTGCGGCTCCTGGAGCTGCCCGCGGCGTGGACCGGCTTCCTCCAGGCGAACGCGGGCGGGACGTCATGTCTCGGCCCGCTCGCCGGGCTGAAAGCACAGCAAGGCCTCTATGATCGCTCGCGCGCGGCTCTCATCGACGGCACACGGACCCTCCTGGTGCTCGTCTCGCGTGCCGAGCGTTCAGCGCTGGACGAAGCGGAGCGCACTCGA
>CAYUAW010000760.1:0-2468 GCA_964442485.1 uncultured Polyangiaceae bacterium | reverse complement strand
TCCTCCTCTTTCTCGGAAGCTGGCGGAGCACGCTCATCGTCGTCATCTCCATTCCTCTGTCGATCCTGGTCTCCCTGAGCGTCCTGGCCTGTCTCGGGCAGACGCTGAATCTGATGACGCTCGGCGGCCTTTCTCTCGCCGTTGGAATCCTGGTCGACGACGCCACCGTCGAGCTCGAGAACGTGCACCGCAACATGGCGATGAAGAAGCCCCTCGTTCGCGCCATCCTCGACGGCGCTCAGCAGATCGCAGTGCCCGCGTTCGTCGCGACGCTCTGCATCTGCATCGTGTTCATCCCCATCACGTTCATTTCCGGCGCGGCGCGGTCGCTCTTCACGCCGCTCGGCATGGCGGTCGTGTTCGCGATGATGACGTCTTACTTCCTGTCGCGCACCCTCGTCCCCACCCTGGTGCATTACCTGCTCGCCGCCGAGGTCGACCTCTACTCCGGTGACACTCAGCGACCTGCAAGCAGGCGCGACATCGTCTTCCGCGTGCACGAACGCTTCAACGCTCATTTCGAGTGTCTGCGCCGTCTCTACGGGGGCTACCTCGACTTTGCGCTCGACCACAAGCGGTCCGTGGCGCTCGGCTTCGGAGCCTTCGTCGTGACGTCGCTTTGCTTGCTCTTTCCGAACCTCGGGAGAGACTTCTTTCCCTCCGTCGACGCCGGGCAGATTCGCTTTCACGTGCGAACCAACGCCGGGACGCGCATCGAGACGACGGAACAGCTCTTCGAGGGCGTCGAGGACGCGGTCCACGCCGTGATCCCAAAGAAGGAGATCGTGACGGTCATCGACAACATCGGCATGCCGGTCAGCGGCTTGAACCTGGCGCTGGGCGATCCTTCGATGATCTCCTCGGCGGACGGTGAGGTCATGGTCCAGCTCGCCGAGAGGCACGGGCCGACCGCGGAGTACGTGAAGGCGCTGCGGCGCCGATTCGCAGTCGACTGGCCGTCTGCGGATTTCTTCTTCCTGGCGCCGGACATCACGACTCAGGTGCTGAACTTTGGCCTGACGGCTCCCATCGACGTGCAGGTCGTCGGCCCCTTGTCCAACGTGGAGAGGAACTACGCGGTCGCCAGCGCGCTGCGCGAGCGGATCTCCCGCGTGTCGGGCGCCGTGGACGTACACCTCGCACAGGTGGTGAACCAGCCGGAGATCCGCATGAACGTCGACCGGCCGGAGGCCAGTCTGGCTGGGGTCACCGAGCGCGACATCGCAAGCGATGCGCTGGTGTCGCTCAGCTCGAGCGGACAGGTTGCGCCGAACTTCTGGCTCGACCCGAAGAGGGGCGTCCAGTACCTCGTGGCCGTCCAGACGCCTCAGTACAAGGTCGACTCTCTGGATGCCGTCCGCCAGACACCCGTGCATCTGCCGGGGGCCGAATCACCCGAGATGCTCGGCAATCTGGCGACCTTCCACCGTAGCTTCTCTCCCGTGAACATCACGCACTACGACATCCTGCCGACGTTCGACGTGCAGGCCAACGTGCAGTGGACGGACCTCGGCTCGGTGTCGGACTCGGTGAATCGGCTCGTCGCCGAAGCGAAGAAGACCTTGCCTCGTGGGACGTCGATAGCGGTGCGCGGACAGGTCGAGAGCATGAACGCGAGCTTTCGTGGGCTTTCCTACGGGATCATCGCGGCCGTCGGGCTCGTGTACCTGCTGATGGTCGTGAATTTCCAGTCCTGGCTCGATCCCGCGATCATCCTGTCGGCGCTCCCCGGCGCGCTCGCGGGGATCGTGTGGATGCTCTTCGCGACACGCACGACCCTCTCGGTCCCTGCGCTGATGGGAGCGATCATGAGCATCGGCGTCGCCACGTCGAATAGCATCCTCATGGTCACGTTCGCAAACGACCAGAGGGGCGGCGGAGTCGACGCTCGACGGGCCGCGTGGCTCGCCGGCATCACGCGCCTGCGTCCGGTGATGATGACGGCGCTCGCGATGATCATCGGCATGCTGCCGATGTCGCTCGGCCTTGGGGAGGGCGGCGAACAGAACGCGCCGCTCGGACGCGCCGTGATCGGCGGCCTTTCCCTGGCGACGCTCACCACGCTCTTCTTCGTCCCCGTCGTCTATGCCGCGCTTCGCGCGAAGCCACCGCGCTCGCCGGAGCTGGAAGAAGGAGAATCCCGTGACGCAATCGCCTGACTCATCGCAATCAACCCTTCTCCAGGCCGCGACCCACGGCGAGGAGGGGGCCCTCGATCCGGCGCGTTTTCGTCCGACGAAGAGGGGGCGGCGGTGGACGATGGCCGCGGCGGCCGGCGTCCTCGGGCTTCTCTCGCTGGCGGGAGTCTTGCCGCGAGTGCTTCACAGAGCGGACATGGCCGAGGAAGCGCGCTCGGTCGCCGGAGAGCCGGCGAGTGTGTCCGTGGTCCGCGTCGAACGCTCCACGGAAGCGTCGAACCTGTCCTTGCCGGGTTCGGTCGAGGCGCTGCAGGAGACCAGCGTGTATGC
>CAYUAW010000759.1:0-2469 GCA_964442485.1 uncultured Polyangiaceae bacterium | reverse complement strand
GTGAGGCCGCAAAGGGCGTGCTCGGCGAGCTCGGGATTTCCTCGTAGTCGCGCAAATCACGTGTCCGGTTCCGCCGTCCCCCATTCGTCCTCCTGGTACCTTTCAAAAACGGGCCGCGGGCCCCCGGGAGCGCTCATGTCGAATTTCGTGTTCGTGTTCAGGGGTGGGTCGGTGGAGTATCCGTCGCTTTCGCCGAGCGAGATGCAGGCTCACATGAAGAAGTGGCACGACTGGTCGAACTCGCTCGCGCAGGCGGGGCGGCGCTTGAATCGCGCGCCGCTCGACCCGGCGGGCAAGACGGTCCGCGGGCGCGAGCGGATGGTGACGGATGGGCCCTATGCGGAGTCGAAGGATCTGGTGACTGGGCACCTGGTGATCGCCGCGGATTCGCTCGAGCACGCGACGGAGCTCGCGATGGAGTGCCCGGTGTTCGACTACGGGGCCTCCGTCGAGGTGCGACCGGTGTTCGAGACCGAAGCGTAGAGACGCGTGGCGGACGCGTCGGAGCTCGTCGAGGATCTGTTCCGTCGCGAATCGGCGCGGCTGGTGGCCGCGCTGACTCGCCTGCTCGGGCCGTCGAATCTGCCGCTCGCGGAGGACGTGGTGCACGACACGCTGATGAGCGCGATGGCGGCGTGGCGCTTCGAGCTGCCGCGCGATCCGAAGGCGTGGCTCCGGGAGACCGCGAAGAACCGCGCCATCGACCGCATCCGCCGCGAGCAGCGGTTCTCGGCGCTCCGCCCGGTGCTCGAGTCGGAGTGGGTGCTCGCGAGCACGCCGGACGCGCTGTCCGAATCCGAGGACGCGAAGAACCAGCTCGCGATGATGTTCTCGCTCTGCGACGAGGCGCTGTCGCACGAGACGCACGTGACGCTGATCCTGCGGCTGCTCTGCGGGCTGTCCCCCGCGGAGATCGCGCGCGCGTTCCTGGTCGGCACCGAGACCGTGGATCGGCGCCTGCACCGCGGGCGCGCACGGCTCCGGGCGCTCGGGCGGCTCGACGACGCGACGAACCCCGACGAGGTGGCGCGGCATCAGGGCTCCGTGATGCACGCTCTCTACCTGCTGTTCAACGAGGGCTACCACGGCAGCGACGCCGAGAATCCGCTGCTGCCCGCGCTGTGCACCGACGCGATCCGCCTCGCCGAGCTGCTGCTCGAGTCACCCGCGACGACGCACGTGGAGGTGCACGCGCTCGCCGCGCTGTTCTGCTTCAACGCCGCGCGCCTGCCCACCCGCCTGGACGACGAGGGAGTCCTCGTGCCGCTCGCTGACCAGGATCGCGGCCGGTGGGATCGCGCGCTCGTCGAGCGCGGCGTGCTCCACCTGTCCGCGTCGTCCAGCGGCGATCGCCTGACGCGCTGGCACCTGGAAGCCGGGATCGCCTGCGAGCACGCGCTCGCGCCCTCCGTCACCGACACGAACTGGGCTCGCATCGTCGACCTGTACGACGCGCTGCGCGCGCTCGCGCCGGGCCCCATCGTCGCGCTGAACCGGGCCATCGCCGTGGCGGAGCTCCGCGGCCTCGACGAGGGTCGCCGCGAGCTCGTCGAGATGCAGGACGACGCGAAGGTGTCGCAGTATCATTTTTTCTGGGGTGCCCTTGCAGACATCGAGCGTCGCGGAGAGCGGCCGAATGCGGCACGCCCCCTGTACGAGCGCGCCATCTCCCTCTGCCGCAGCGACGCCGAGCACCGCGCCTACGAGAGAAAGCTCCGCGAGCTCCGTCACTGACCGGCGCACAGCGCCGTATCCGGTTCGCGCGAGCTCCGTTCGTCTACTAGCAAAGGGGGGCCTTAGCCCCCCGCAGCTTCGCCTTCGGAGCTCGCCGACTGCGACGCCTTCCTGCTCGGCCGGCTCAGCCACGAGCTCTTCGCCCCGCGCTGGCCCCCCATCCGCGGCGACGACTACTTCGACACCATAAACCGCATGCCCAAGCACGTCGTCTCCAGCACCCTGAAAGAAGCGACCTTGAACGCCCGCATCATCAACCGCGACGTCGCCGCCGAGCTCTCACGCCTCAAGTCCCAGCCCGGCAAGAACATCCTCAAGTACGGCAACGGCGACGTCGATCGCACCCTGGTAGCCCACCGCCTCGTCGACGAATTCCGCTTCTGCATCTTCCCCGTCACCGTCGGCAAAGGCAGGCGCGTCTTCGAAGGAATCGACACGACCGGCCTCACCCTCACGCTCCTCGAGACGAAAACCTTCTCGAACGGAATCGTCCGGGTCAGGTACGCAGCAGCCTACAAGTGACATCGGCGCGGGCCGTCCGCGCCCGTGTCCAGTTCCCCCGTCTCCGACGGATCCAGTTCCGCCGCCCCCGTCCGTGTCCGCCGCCCTTGTCCGTGTCCGGTTCCGCCGCCCCCGTCCCTGTCCAGTTCCGCCGCCCCCCGCCTGCAGAGCGCGCCGAGCTTCGTTCAGTGGACGGGGGGCGCGACGCGCATCAGCAGAACGGGGCACTCCGCT
>CAYUAW010000758.1:0-2494 GCA_964442485.1 uncultured Polyangiaceae bacterium | reverse complement strand
CGCCTTCGGCGAACTGCTCCCCCCGCCGCCTTCGGCGCGCTCGCTCTGCTCGCGTGGTTCCGCGTCTTTGAACTGACCGGGACGCCGTGCGGTGGGGGGCTCTTCGGTCGGGTTGCGCTAAGCTCGCGGTCGTCAGCCCTCGATACGAGCGCCCGCCATGGATAGCCCGACGAACCCCGAACCCCTGCCATCTGCTCCACCCGAACCGCTCGCCGAGCCGGCCCCGGCCGAGCCTGCGCGGCGGCCCGGGACGAGGAAGTCGGTCCTCGCCGACGGCGTCATGGCGCTGCTCGCGAAGGCCAAGGGGCTCCTCTTCCTCCTGAAGGGGCTCCAGTTCGGCAAGGTGCTGCTCACCATGGGCAGCATGTTCGTGATGATCGCCTTCGAGGCTCGTTACTACGGCTGGCTGTACGGCGTGGGCTTCGTCGCGCTCATCTTCCTCCACGAGATGGGGCACGCCTTCGCGATCCGTCGCGCCGGGCTCGCGGCCGGCCTGCCCGTGTTCATTCCCTTCGTCGGCGCGTTCATCACCTTGAAGGATCAGCCCCGGTCCGCGCGCGAGGAAGCGACCATCGCGCTGGCCGGGCCCATCGCCGGGGCAGCCGCCTCGGCGCTGTGCGCGGTGATCTACCTGCTGACGTCGCAGCGCCTGTTCCTCGCGCTCGCGTACGGCGGGTTCTTCCTGAATCTGTTCAACATGGTGCCCATCTCGCCGCTCGACGGCGGGCGCGCCGCGGCAGTCTTCTCGCGCAAGGCGTGGTGGATCGGCCTCGCCCTGCTGGGCGCCGTGTTCCTCCTCACGCGCGCGCCGCAGATCCTGCTCATCGGCGTCTTCGCGCTCATGAACGGAATGCGGCCCCGGGGAGGCGCGCTGGAGGCGCCACCCGAGGTGCGGCGAGACGTCGCCGCCAGCTACTTCGGCCTCTGCGGGTTTCTCGCCCTCGGGATCTATCTGACGGGCCAGGCGCTCGGACAGCTCTCTTGACGCATCGCGCTTTGCTGCTCGACGGTCCGCGACCTTGACATCCGGGGCACGCGCCCCGAGCCTTTCCCACCGCGAAGCTCTGGAGGCACCCCAAATGAAAACCTACGACAAGATCTACATCGGCGGCGAATGGACCCCCGCGTCAGGCAAGGGCTCCTTCGACGTCATCGATTCGTCGACGGAAGAGGTCATCGGCAAGATCCCGCGCGGAGATGCGAGCGATCTCGACCGAGCCGTGCGCGCTGCCCGCGCCGCCTTCGACAGCTGGTCGCGCACGTCGCCCGCGGAGCGCGCGGAGTACCTCCAGAAGATCCAGGCCGGATTGCAGGCGCGCGCCCAGGAGATCGCCGAGACGGTGTCGCGCGAGGTCGGCATGCCGCTCCCGCTCAGCACGATGATCCAGGCGGGCCTCCCCATGGCCACCTTCGGCTCCGCCGCGCAGCTCGCGACGTCGTATCCGTTCGAAGAGCAGAGCGGTAACTCGCTGGTCGTGCGAGAGCCGATCGGCGTCGTCGGGTGCATCACGCCGTGGAACTACCCGCTGCACCAGGTCGCTGCGAAGGTAGGCCCGGCGCTCGCCGCCGGCTGCACCGTGGTGCTGAAGCCGAGCGAGGTCGCGCCGCTCACCGCGTTCATCCTGGCCGAGATCATCGACTCCGTGCGGCTCCCGCGCGGCGTCTTCAACCTGGTGAGCGGCGACGGACCGACCGTCGGCGAGGCGCTCGCCGCGCATCCCGAGGTCGACATGGTGAGCTTCACCGGCTCGACCAACGCGGGCCGCCGCGTGAGCGAGGTCGCGGCGAAGTCCGTCAAGCGCGTCGCCCTCGAGCTCGGCGGCAAGAGCGCGAACGTCATCCTGGACGACGCTGACCTGGCGAAGGCCGTGAAGGCCGGCGTGCAGAACTGCTACCTGAACTCCGGGCAGACCTGCTCCGCCCTGACCCGCATGCTGGTGCCGCGGGCCAAGCACGACGAGGCCGCGGCGCTCGCGAAGAAGGCTGCGGAGAGCTTCAACGTGGGCGCGTCGACCGATCCGAAGACGCGCCTCGGTCCGCTGGTGTCGAAGGTGCAGCAGGAGCGCGTCCGCGGCTTCATCAAGAAGGGCGTGGACGAGGGCGCGACGCTCGTCACCGGCGGCGCCGAGCAGCCGGCGGATCAGCCGAAGGGCTTCTTCGTGAAGCCGACGGTGTTCGCGAACGTGAACAACGCGATGACGATCGCGCAGCAGGAGATCTTCGGCCCCGTGCTCTGCATCATCCCGTACGACACGGAAGAAGACGCGATCCGCATCGCCAACGACACCATCTACGGACTCGCCGGCGGTGTGTGGTCCGGCGATCCGGAGCACGCGAAGCGCGTCGCGCGGAGGCTGCGCACCGGCCAGGTCGAGGTGAACGGCGGCAACTTCAACCCGTTCGCTCCGTTCGGCGGTTACAAGCAGTCGGGGAACGGCCGTGAATACGGCAAGTGGGGCCTCGAGGAGTTCCTCGAGGTCAAGAGCATGCAGCT
>CAYUAW010000757.1:0-2507 GCA_964442485.1 uncultured Polyangiaceae bacterium | reverse complement strand
ACGTGATGGCGTGGCGGATCGTGCGCGTCACGTTGAGGCGTGCCTTCTCGCTGGGCGAGCCGCTGCGTCGCGCCTTCCCGCCGAGGCCTGTGGCTCGTGCGAGCTCTCGCACCAGGGCCTCGCGCTCGGAGCTCAGCTTGGCATGGCGCGCGACGTCGTCGTGAGACTCCGCCTCTTCGAGCACTTCGTCGAGCTCGGCGAGTCGCTTTCGGTATTGCCTCAGGGCTTCGCGGTCCAGCATGGGGCCCGCGTCGCCGATCGATACGGGCTCTTCGCTCGGTGAAGCGAGGAGCGACAAGGCCGGCACCGCTTCGCGCGGTCGGGAGACGAGCTCGCGCAGGTGCCAGAGCCCCTTGAGGTCCGGCACGTGGACGCTCTTGCCGTTGAACGCGAGGTGCCACACGCCACCTGCCGGGCGGAGCGAGGCGTCCTCCCTGGGTTCCGTTCGCGATGTCTGCTTCAGGAGCTCGGCAATTTGCCGAGCGGTCTTTTCGTCGCGGATCTCCTGCGCGATCGGCAGCGCTTCGCGCAAGAGGTTCGAGGACGCCACGAGGTCTCCCTGCTTCGCGGTCACGCGCGCGATCGCAAGCAAGTTGATCGGTGTCGAACCGTGCACGTAGCCCACGTTGACCGCGTCGATCTGAAGCCGGCATTCATACGCACGTTCCCACCACGAGCGAGCGGTATCGAGGACCCCGCGCTCCTCCCAGATTTCGCCCAGCACGTTGCAGGTGCACATCTCCCCGATGAAGCACCCGGTGCGGCGGCTCATCTCCGCGCACTGGGTGAAGAACGCGAGGGCGGCGTCCACGTCGCCTTCACCGCGCCGCGCGTTGGACACGTTCCACAGGCAGAAGATCTCCGGCCACCCGCCCCGCACGTCCGGGTACCGACGCACGATGTCCAGGCCGGCTTCCGTGCGATGCACCCCGGATCCGGCGTCGCCGGTGAAGACGTCGCACTCCCCCCGCAGGCACAGGAGCATCCCCAGGATGATCGGCGCCTCGCTCGCGTTCGCGAGGAGGTCGATACCGATGTCGAGCGACCTGGCGGCTGCGACCCAGTCGTCGGTGTCGTGCGCCACGAGGAAGCCGTGACCAAACCGCGCCGTCGCATGGAGCTCGGCCGGAGCGTCCGGCGCGGCAGCGAGCGCTCGTTCGATCCAGCCAATCCCTTCGCGAAGCTTGCCCCTTATCCACCAGAATTGCGTGAGGCTGGCCGAGAGCTCCAGCGCGGCGACGGGTTCGATCAAGAGAAGGCGTTCCAGCGCGACGCGCAGGTTGTCCCCGATGCGTGCGAGCACGTCGAGGTGTGGCCGCTCGGGCCCCGAGACCAGACCGACGCATTCCTGCAGAGCGACGCCGAGGTAGAAGCGCGCGTGCCGGTCACGGACGCCGTCGATCTCGCCGACGGTGGTGAGCTGATCGATGGAGTACTGCCGGATCGTCTCGAGCAATTGATAGCCGCCGCTGTCGCCGAGCTTCGAGAGGAGCGACTTTTCGACGAGCCTGGCGGTGAGGTCCGCGATCTGCGCGGCGGTCTGGCCGTCGATCGCGCAGACCGCCTTGATCGCACCGAGATCGAACCTGCCGGCGAACACCGCCATCCGCCGGAGCAAGCGCCGCTCGTCCTCGCTGAGGAGCGCGTCGCTCCATTCCACGGTCGCGCGGAGCGAGCGCTGCGCACCGTCGGCTCGCCGCGCCTGTTGTGGCAACAGACCGAACAGATCGTCGAGGTGCGCCGAGATGTCCTCCAGGTCGAGTCCGACCACTCGGGCCGCGGCGAGCTCGATGGCAAGCGGGAGGCCGTCGACGCGGCGGCAGATCTCCCCGAGAAGCCGGCCGGCGCGCTCGGTGCCGAGCGAGGCCCGCGTGCGTGCACCCGCTCGCTCCCGGAACAACCGCACCGCGTCACTACCGGCGATCTCTTCGACGCTGGCTTGCGGTCCCACTACAGACAGCGGTGCGAGTCGATAGGTCACCTCGCCGTCGACCCACAGCGGCTGTCGACTCGTCGCGAGCACTCTGAGACGGGGGAGACGCACCGTCAGCGCGTCCACCAGGTCGGCCACGGCGGAAGTCACGTGCTCGCAGTTGTCGAGCACGAGCAACACGTCCCGTTCGGCCAACCAGCGTACGAGTGCATCCTCGAGAGATTCACCGCCCGACTTCGGCAAACCGGCCTGTGCGGCCACCTCGGCCACCACGAGCTCCGCTGAACGTAACGATCCGAGCCAGACGACGACCACGCCGCCGGGAAACTCCGCGGAGCAAGCCGCGGCAACGTTCACCGCCATCGCTGTCTTTCCCACCCCTCCTGGACCAGTGAGAGTCGTCACCGGCGTCGACAGGACGCTCTCCTTGACCTCCGTGCTCTCTCGTTCCCGGCCTATGAGCTGACGTGGCCGCAGCGCCGTCGCGCGGAGATCTCCTGCAGCCGGGGCTGGTTTCAGCGCGTCGAGGCTCGCCATGCCCGGAGTCTCGTCGTACGCCTCGAGGGTGGCAAGG
>CAYUAW010000756.1:0-2515 GCA_964442485.1 uncultured Polyangiaceae bacterium | reverse complement strand
AGCGCGACGTGACCGGGCTGCATGGTGTCGGAGACGGTGACCGACACGACCGCGGAGCCGGCCTTGGTGGAGACGCGCACGGTGTCGCCGGTCGCCACGCCGAGAGCGGCCGCGTCAGCTGGGTTGATCCGGAGAGCGCCGTCGCCGTCCTTCGTGCGCCAGGACGGGTCGCGGATGATGGTGTTCGCCGTGAAGGAGCGACGCTCTCCCGCGGTGAGGACGAACGGAAATGTGGGGTCGCGCGGGCGCGCGGGGGTCGCGAGGTGCTCTCGCAACGCCGACAGGAGATCGGGAAGCTCGAGCTGGAATTTCCCTCCCGGAACGGTGATCCGCGAGAAGGACTCGCGGTAGTCCTCGATGGAAAACACGAGCCCGGACGGGCTCTCGATGATCTTCGTGAAGAGCGCGACGGCCATCTCGAGCGTCGTTCCCACGAAGCCGGCGCGCGCCAGCGACGCTCCGTTCGAGAGCGCGAAGCGGAGGGCGAGCCCGAGCAGCACCGCGCCCTCGCGGACGTCGTCGGGAAGGTCGAGCGTGCGGTAGAGCAGCACCGGCGCCTGCGCCGCGAGCCGCGGGTTCGTCATGACCGCGTTCGCAATGGCCTCGGCGTACGCCATGCGTCCCTGCTTCGCGGCCTCGCGGAACGGGGCGTAGTCGCTCTCCGTGAGCGCGCCGAGCGCCTCGACGAGGCGCGCATGGATCTCCGCTTCCGGGAGCGGGCCTTCGGGCGGGGTGAGCAGACGATGGCGGAGGTGAAAATAGTTGTTCGGGTATTCGAAGTTGAAGAAAGTGGCCTCGGCCTTCTCGAACTGGCTCGACGAGGGGAGCACGTAGTCGGCGAGCGCGGCCGTCTCCGACATGGCCACGTCGATGACGACCAGCGTGTCGAGCGCGGAGAGCGCTTCCCGCATTCGCTTCGAATCGGCGAGCGAGTGCGCGGGGTTCGCGGCCTCGACGAGCATGCCGCGATAGCGCTTCGGGTGGTCGGTGAGGATCTCCTCGACGATGACGTTGCAGGGGACGAGACCGCCGATGATGGGCGCGGAGACCACCGGGCTTCTCCTTCCCGATGCGCCCGTCGCGAAGGGAACCAGCATGGTGGGGATGTAGTGCGCACCCGCTTTGCCGAAGTTGCCGGTGAGGGCGATCAGGAGGTGGTGCAGGTAGCTCACCAGGGTCGAGGCGTGGTTCATCTGCACGCCGAGATCCTCGAAGCTCGCGAGCGCCTTCGCGTTGCCGATCACGCGGGCCGCGCGCCGAACGAGCGCCTCGTCCAGGCCGGCGCGCTCGCAGCAATCGGCGATGGAGACCGCACGCAGCGCTTCGATGACGGCGCTCGCGCCCGCGGTGTGCACCGCGACGAACCCATGGTCGACGAGGTCCTCCTCCACCAGGATGGCGAGGATGGCGGTGAGCAGCATCGCGTCCGTCCCGGGGCGCACGGCGAGGTGAATGTCGGCGAGCTCCGCCGTCTCCGTCCGCCGGGGATCGATGACGATGAGCGTGCGCGCGGGGTCCTTCGCGAGGTCCTTCAGCTGCACTCGCGCCCGCGGGATGGAGTGGGAGTGCCAGGGGTTCTTCCCGAGGAAGAGCGCGACGTCGCAGTGCTCGAAATCGGAGCGGGTCATGCCGCCGAACATCCGGTTGCACACCCAGAACTCACCGGTCTTCTCCTGCGCCAGCGCGCTCGAGCGGTAGACGGAGCCGAGGGCCTTGCGCGTCGCCGTCGCGTACGCGCCGGGGAGATGATTCCCCTGCCCGCCGCCTCCGTAATAGAAGATGGAGTCGCCGCCGAACGTGTCGCGGAGCTTCGCGAATCGCGCGGCGACCTCGGCAATCGCCGTGTCCCATGAGATGGACTCGAACGAGCCGTCGGCGCGCTTCCGGAGCGGCGTCGTGAGCCGGTCGCGACCGTGCTGGTAATGGTCGAGTCGGTGCGCCTTCTCGCAGGCGTAGCCACGTGACGACGGATGCTTCCGATCACCGCGAAGACGGACCAGGTGGCGGCCGCCCTCGCCGCCAAGCTCCACCTCCAGGCCGCAGTTGCACTCGCAGAGGATGCAGGCCGTCGGCTTCCACTCGCTGTGTGCCATGCGGGCAGTCTTGACAATTTGGTCTCGTCATGCAACCAATTTAGTTCAATGCGACGCCGCTTCGGCGACATGAACTGCTCGATTGCGCAGGCGCTCGAGGTGCTCGGCGACTGGTGGACGCTGCTCATCATCCGGGAGGCGTTCCTCGGCGCCCGCCGCTTCGCGGACTTCGAGGCGAACCTCGAAATCTCGAAGAACATCCTGTCCCAGCGCCTCGGGCACCTGGTCGAGCACGGCGTGCTCGAGGCCGTCGACGTCGGCCAGCACGGGACTCGTTACGAGTACACTCTGAGCCCGAAGGGCAAGGACCTCGTGACCGTGCTCACGGCGCTGCGTGAATGGGGCGATCGATGGATCCTTGGCGAGGGCAAGGAGCCCGTGGTGCTCTTCGACAGGCGAACGGGCCGAAGAGTCCCGCGCCT
>CAYUAW010000755.1:0-2555 GCA_964442485.1 uncultured Polyangiaceae bacterium | reverse complement strand
CGATGGCGTCCGAGGCGCCGAGCACGCCGGGAAGCGGAAACTGCGGAGGGTTCGTGGTCCGATGGAGCAGCAGCGCGACGCGATCGCCGAGCGAGATGACGACGCCCCGTGAGAGATCGTCTCGCGAGAGCTCGCGTCTCCCCGTCAGGGGCAGCCCGTCGACCAGGATGTCCGGCGAGTCCGGCTCGACGGCGATGGCGCCGTCGCTCGCCGGAGCCAATCGACAGACGGACTTACGACTGAGATACGTGTCGTTCAGCGGTTGCGGCTCCGACGAGCCGTCGATCGGCGTGAAGGTCGGCTCCAGACGCGAAATGGACAGCGGCTGCCCGACGAGAAGCCGCGGGAGCAACGTCCGCTCGCCGATGCGACGCGCGTCGACGTGAGCAAGCAGCGTGAGACAGGGGATGCTGGCGCGGCCCGGCCGAGGCCTGTCGCTCGCGCGCTTCTGCGTGGTGATGCTCGAGTGCGTCATTTCAATCAAACATTTGTAACGGCGCTCGTATCAGAAGGTCATGCGCAGAGTACCGCCCGTCCCGGGCTCGAGGTGGAGCGGCAGCGCCGCCGAGCCCTTGGACGATGCGAAGCTATTTATCAGGAGAACCGCGCCAGCCGCTGCGGAGATCCCGGCGGCGGCCCAGGCGATATCCGTCCAGGTCTCGTACGTTCCGAGGTTCGCGGCCGCCACTCGCTCGTCCTTTTCGGCGGGTGAACATCCATTCTTCTCCCGGCAGTAGCTGGCAATGCTGTCCACCCTGCCCTTTCCGGTAGCCCAGACCACCCCGGCAACGATCCCGAAAACGGGCGCGGCAGCCAGCAAGCTCCACCCTGCAATGCGCTGGGCCGAGGAGGATTGGGGCTGGATTGGCTCCGTTTTCCGGCTCGACATGGCAGGGGAAGGGCGATCACCGGCTTCCGAGTCGGTCTTCGTCAGCGGGATCGGTGCGAGCGAAAGCATCATTGGTTCGCTCTCGCCGCCCCGTACATTTACTGCGCGCTGGAGATCAGCGTATCCGGCGCGCCGGGCAACGACAAGATGATCGCCGCGCGACAGCACGAGCGTCTTCGACGGTTGCAGGGCAAGCTTTGCTCCATCGACTTGCAGGGCGGCATCCGCCGGGACAAGCTCGATGCGAAAGCGGCCTGTATTCGCCCGGACCCGTTCGAGGAAGCGGGTCACCTCGTCGCGCTGCGGCGCATCAAGCGGGTTATTCGGGTCGTGCAACGCATGCTCGAGCGCGTCGCCGGCTTCCACCATCTCGCCCACCGCGAAGGCCGAAAGGCCGATGCCGCGCCACGTGCGCGCGCTCGGGCGAAGCCGGTGCGCCGTCCGGAACGCATCCAGGGCGAGCAGGTAACGCTGCGCCTCGAAGTCGGCGATGCCCTCCGCGATGGCCTGACGGTACTCCTCGTCCGCCTCACCCTTCGGGGCCGCGCCGCGCGCGTCGTCGCTGGCGCCGGCGTGCCGAACGGGATTGGCCGAAGTGCCATCGTCGGCGCTCGCGCGAACCGTCACGCTGGAGATCCCCGCCCCCAGCAGAAAGGACCCGAGAATCGACCAGCGCGCTCGTCGGACGGCGCGACGAGCGCTTCGAGGGTGTCGGCTTCCACGGTCGGCGAGCATGGGACGCGCTCGGGATTGTACGCTGACCGTCGCGCATCCTTTCCCAGCTTCTTTGGCCATCGTCTAACTTCGGTGTGCTCGTGAGCGGCGAGCGTATGCCCCAGCCGGGCGACCTCATCGCCCAGAAATACAGGATCGAACGCCTCCTCGGTCAGGGAGGCATGGGAGCCGTCTTCGAAGCGCGGCACACCGTCATCCAGAAATCCGTGGCCCTCAAGTGGCTGCGGCCCGACCTCTCGACCGACCCCGAGTTCATTCACCGGCTGATCCGGGAGGCACGCGCGGCGGGCCGGGTCCATCACCCCAACGTTCTCGCCGTGCACGACGTCGGTGAGCACGAGGGTTCGCTCTTCCTCGTGATGGAGTACCTGCGCGGCGCGCCCCTCGAGTCGCTCATCGCCAGCGGGCCGTTGCCCTGGCAGCAGGCGCTCGCCGTACTGCTGCCCGCGATGCGAGGTGTCCACGCGGCGCACCTTCGCGGCGTCCTGCATCGCGATCTGAAGCCGGCCAACATCTTCATGTGCGAGGACGACCAGGGGCAGCCGATCGGTCCGAAGGTCCTCGACTTCGGCATCTCGAAGATCGTCGATGCACGCTACGAGGACGGTGCGTCCACCGAGACAGGCGCGCAGCTCGGGACGCCCGCGTACATGTCGCCCGAAGCGCTCCGGGGCGACAAGGTGGCCGACGAACGCGGCGACGTCTACGCCTTCGGCGTCATCCTGTACCGCGTGCTGTCGGGGCGCCTTCCGTTCACCGGAGCGACGTCGTCGGCCATCGCCATCAACGCCGTGACCACGGAGCCGCCGCCGCTCGCGTCGCTCTCTCCGGGTCTTCCCCCGTCGCTCGTCGCCGTCGTGGAACGAGCGATGGCGCGCGACCGCTCACGTCGCTTCCCGAGCGTCGCCGCGCTCATCGAGGCTCTCGAGCC
>CAYUAW010000754.1:0-2559 GCA_964442485.1 uncultured Polyangiaceae bacterium | reverse complement strand
CCGTGGTCTGGACCGACGCGCCCGGCGCGGCGACGCTCACCGTCCCCGCGGGGACCCAGGCGACCGGCATGCTGGGCGACGCTGTCTCTCTCACCGTGCAAGGCGCGGACGCCACCGTCACGCTCGCCGAGCAGAGCGGACCGGTTTACCTGTCGCTCGCGCGTGTGCCGGGTGTCGATGCCGGTGCCGGTGCCGGTGACGCCGCGTCCGGTGGCGCTGGCAACGGGGGTGCATCCGGCGCGAGCGCGGGCGGCGCGACGGCAGCGGGGGGCACGCTCGGTTCAGGGGGCACCACGAGCGCGGCGGGCACGTCGGGCGCAGCGGGAAGCGGCGCGGTCAAAGGCTCGAGTGGCGCGGCGGGGGCTGCGGGCGCGAACGCCGGGACGGGCGGCTCCGGCGCGGGTTCACCGGATGCCGGAACGGCCACCGGCAACGATTCGGCGAGCTGCGGCTGCTCCGTTCCGCGCCGGACGAACGCGCCCACGACGGCGCTCGTCGTCGTGATGGGGCTCGCGCTGTGGCGACGGCGTCGCAGGATGGCGTAGATTCGTCCGCGTCGAGGACGATGCGGTCGCCATGCATGACGCCCTGTACCCGCAACGGGCCCGTGCTTGTTTCACCGTTCGTCGCTCTGAAGGCAATCCCAGGGCGCCGGCAAACGGCGCGCGGCGCTGGCCGATGGTCCACGTGCGCGACGCGGCGGAGGCATATCGGCTCACGCTCGAGCGAGGCAAAGCGCGCGCATGCTATCACGCGATTGCCGAAGAGGGTCACGGTCCGGGATATCGCCGGCGTCGTCGCGAAGAAGCTCGGAGATCCCCCTCGTCTCGCGATCACCCGAAGAGGCGGCGGCCCACTTCGGCCCGTTCGCGCCGTTCGTGAGCGCAGACCGCCCGACGTCGAGCGCCCACACCCGCGAGGCTCTGGGATGGCAGCCGCGCGAGCGAGGGCTACTCGAGGATCTCGAAAAGGGGACTTATTTCGATCACTGACTACCGACGACGACCTCGCTGATCTGGATGACGGGCTGCGCGTCGGTGTAATTCGCGATATCCGCCCTGATCTCTTTGCGGTGCGGGCCCATGCCCGCGTCGAACGCTTCGACGGACTCGCAGAAGATGTGGCATATGGCGACGTAGGTCGGCGGGGAGCCCGGAGCGCCGCCGGCGAGGCCCTTGTCGATCGTGTAGAACTTGCAGTGTGCACCCATTCGCTCCTTCACGAGCGGCATGTGCTTGTCGCGGTAGTAGTCGTGATCGAAACGAACGCCGGGTGTGTTCGGGTACATGATGGATACTTTGATCATGCGCCGAGCCTACAGCGCCGGACGCTCAGCGCGATATGCCGAACGCGACGGTCGGAAACGAGCCACGCGCTGCGTCGATCGTCGCGATGATCTACGAGATGGGAATCGCCGGTTGCGCGGTGAGGATGATGTCCTTCTCGTCCGCGAATTCGGGCCCTGCCCCTTTCAGCCGCGCAAGGCATTCCATGAGGGATAGCGGGCCCGAGTTCTTGGAGCAGCCAAGCCCGATCCACGCTGTCGCTGTCCTCCTTACGCTCCTCGACGGACCGACCGCGCGGCCGTCCAGCGCGCGACCAGTTGACGACTTTCGGGCGGTGACGCGTGCGCGTTGGCGTTCTTCGGCTTCGTGCAAGCGGTAGCTGTCTCCGTCGATGACGACGATCTCGGCGCGGTTGATGAGGCGGTCGACCAAGGCGACGACGCGGGCCGCGTTCGGAAAGGTGGTCGGCCACTCGGCGAAGGCCTTGTTGGTCGTGAGGACGATCGAGCGCAGCGGCGCGTTCGACGGAACCAATCATCGTCGGCGTATGAGAGGACGCACGGCGACCGAGAGAACAGGCGTCGGCCGCGAGCTTTTCACACCGCATCCACACCGATTCACACGGCTATTCACACCGTGTTCACACGATTCCACATGCATTTTCATGCCAGGTCACGTCGCGAAATTTCTGAATTTCGCACGGAATACGCGGTGACGCTCCGGAGTCTCATTGGCGACCCCAGGTCCCGGCGCGCATCACCGGCAGTGAGGACCACACAGAGAACGGCGAAGCAACATGCACACCATCAAGTCGACGCTCGACAGCGTCATCAGCAGAGACGCGTCCAGAGGTTCCTCGGAGCTTCGAGCGACGCATTCGGATCGTTCCAGGCATTCCGACACCCATTCAGAGATGCTCGCCGATCCTGTAAGCGTTCCATCGGAACGCCCAGGCACGATCGCGGATCCTTCTGAAGCCGACACTGAAATCCGAGAGACGCTCTCGGGTTCCAGGAAGGCTCCTGCGATTGGTCCGACGATCCACGCAGCTTCCAAACGAGCTCCCGCGAATGCTCCGGCGACCCTCTCGGGTTCGGAAAGAGCTCCCGCTAAGCCTTCGAGAATGCTCTCGGGTTCGAAAACAGCTCCCGTTAGCCCACCGAAGATTCTCGAGGCTTCGAAAACAGCTCCCGTTAGCCCACCGAAGGTTCTCGAGGCTTCGAAAACACCTTCCGCTGGCCCTTCGAGGATTCCCTCGAATCCGGAAAAAGCT
>CAYUAW010000753.1:0-2567 GCA_964442485.1 uncultured Polyangiaceae bacterium | reverse complement strand
GGGACGAGCAGGTACCAGCGACCCGCCGCGGCTTTCACCGTCAACGTCGACGCGGACGTGGAGGCGACGACGACGGCGTTCGTCTCACCGTCCATGACGGTGGCCGCACGGGCCGGCCACGGGTTGCGAACTCGGACGGCGCCGTCCGAGCCGGCCTCCAGCACGGCGAGGACGACCGCGCCGCTCTTCACGACGACGTCCACCTTCGAACGTCCCTGGATGAAGACGGTACCGCTCGCATCCCACGTCGAGGGCCACGCCGGCGCGATGCGGAGCAGGCCGTCGTTGTCCTGCACCAAGGCCTCGTCGAGCGCGGCAGCGACGACGCCCGCGTGCTCGATGTACGGCTCGCTCTTGCCGTCGTTCGTGCCTCCGCTCAGCAGGCCGAGGCCGTTCACGAAGCTCTGATACTGCCCGGTGGAGCGAGTGAGGGCGCTCGCGACCTCGCTCGCCAGCCCGAGCCGTGCGGCCTGCAGAGCGTCGACGTTCCAGTCGGAAGCATTCACGAAGAGCCGGTGTGCGTACGTGCGCTTCGCGAGCGCGACGTCCGGGCCCTCGTCGCCGATCAGCCCGTACGGCCAGACGGCCTCGAGATCCAGGTTCTCTCCGTTGTGCTTCGGCGCAGTGGGCTCGTACGATAGGGCGAACACGTCTTGCCCGTCTGCGTCCGCGTCCGCGGTGAGCAGCTGGGAGTGACCTTGCTGGTCGGTCCGCGGCATCGGTGGGATCTTCGGGATGGCTGCCGTGAGCTGCTCCACCAGCGTCGCGTCGGTCCCGAGCACCCCGGCCGCGGCGATCACCGCCGGGAACAGCGCCCGCATCGCGACGATGTCCGTCACGGGGTCCTTCACGTTCCACTGCGTCTCGTGGGCGTTGGCCACCGTGTGCAGGAGGCCGTCGGCGCCGGTCGTGGCGTAGGCGAGAAGAAACTGCGCGGCCCCGCTCATGACGGGATAGTTCCGGGCGAGGAATCCGTGGTCTCCGTTCGTCAAGTACTGTTGCCAGATCCACAGGGCGACCTCGGCGCCGGTGGTGAGCGTCAGCGCGTTGTAGTTCGGCGAGGCTGACTCGTCGCACGAGGCGTCGTTCTCGCCCCCGTACCAGTAGCCGTTGCCGTTGAAGCGCATCGTCTCCGGCACGCAGAGCCCGCTTCTGCCCCCCATCTTGCTCTTCGTCCACGCTTCGATGTTCGCGACGTTCGCGCGATAGAGAGTCCAGACGGGCTCGTTCATGTCGAAGGCGCCCGCAGAGAGGTTCGCCGCCACGAGCATGCGCGTGTTCCAGAACCAGTACCCGGCTGGAAACCACGGCTGCGCATCCTCCAGGTAGTCGAACAGATCTGCGAGCCCTGCTTGCGACCCCGGCAGCGTGCCGCGGCTCTCCGCCGCCGTCAGGAAGAGGTACAGCGTGCGCAAGTTCTCGAGGTAGCTCGCGGTTCCATCAGGAGACGTCATCTTCAGGAGCCCGACGCGGCTCCAGTAGTCGTGCCACCACGAAAGATGTGCGGCGCCGAGCTCGGCCGACGCCGCGGAGGCGTCCGAGCCAAGTACACCATTGGCGACAGAGAGCGCGTCGCCACCCGTCCACGCCGGGGCGGCGACCAGCACGCGGAACGTGCCGTCCGATTCGGGCTGGAAGGAGACCTGCACCGTGAGCGCGTCGACCACTGACGCATGGACGTTGCGCCCGTGCACGGTCACGCCGGAGAGCACCCCGAACGTCTGCCCCGACGCACCCGACCCCGACGAATCGACCCAGTACTCCGACAGCGTCGCCACCTCCGCGGAGGCCTTCGCCGACGGCGTGCGCCCACTCCACAGCTCGAGCTTCACGGTCTGGACGGCGCTCGGGTCGGCGCCCGAGACCTCGACGACGAGCTCGGGCGCGTCCGCGCGCACGTACGCCGTTGCGCTCATGCCGGCGCCCGTCTCGACGAGCTTCGCGTCGTAGAGATCCACGTGCCCACTGAAGTCCGCGGCGCTCGTGAGCGGCAGAAGGCCCGGAATCACGACGCGTCCGACGGCCTTGCGATCCGGGAACGTATCGCCGCGATTGAGCTGCGCCGTGAAGCCGTTCGCGGCCCACGCGGCGACCCCGAGCGTGCCGTTGCCGAGCGCCATCGCATCCTGGGGACGGACGTTGGCCTTGCCGAGGACGACGTCCGAACGCCGGACGACGTTCGGGACGTCGACGGTGAACGATGTCACGCGCGGCACGGCAGCGTCGGGGCTGCCGGTCCTGCCGGCAGCGCTCGCATCGGCGCCGCCATTTCCACCGGCACCGGTCACGGCCATCGCGCCCCCGGCGGCGCTCGCTCCGCCGGAGCTTGCTCCACCGGCAGCGGCGAGCGCGTCCAGGCGGGCATGACGGCCGGCATCCGTGGACGTCAAGCTGCCGTCGGGGGGCGTCGCGTCGGACGAGCTCGACGTCGCCGTGCATGCCGCCAAGACGAGCGCGAGCGCCGCCGAGAGGAAAGGCGTGGGTCTGGCCTGCTGCATACGATCCGGGGCCCACCCGGTGAGTGGAGGCTCGACGGCGTTCCGATCACGCCAAATGCCGAGAACGAA
>CAYUAW010000752.1:0-2568 GCA_964442485.1 uncultured Polyangiaceae bacterium | reverse complement strand
GTGCTCTACGTGGGAAGGATGCGCGCTTTCCGGCGCGAGGACTGGCTCGTCTACGTCGCGTGGGTCGGCTTGATGGTCGGGCTCTGCTCTTCCACGGGGGGATTTCTGCTCGCAGGCGCGCTGCACGGGGTGGAGTTCCCCGCGGAGGCGTGGCTCGTTCCCCTGGGCGCCGTGCTGTTCACCGTGAGCATCGCGATCGATACCGTCGGGCATCGCACCATCTACAAGGAAGCGATCGCGGGCGGCGAGTCGCTCGTGCACGGCATCACCATTTTCGCCGGCATTGGCAGCTGTGTGCTCCTGTGCGCGTCCTACGGCCATCGTCATGCGTTCTGGATCCCTGCGCTGGTGCTCACCGTCCTTTCCTTCGTCTACAGCCTGGTGGACGAGGCGTTCCACTGGCGACGGTACGTGACTGACCATGCCGATCGCGTCGAGATGTGGAGCCACGTGGGCATCCTCGTGGGCCACGCCACGATGATGTCCGGCTGGTGGGCCTGGCTTCTCGTCGGTTATCCGGGCGTCGCGGAGACGCTCGAATGGTTAACGTAAAAAGATCATGCAAGCCCAGACCGCCTTCGACGTGGAAGTGTTCTTCGACGGGGACTGTCCGCTCTGCACGCGCGAGATAGGGCTATTGCGCAGCCTGGACGCGAAGCGCCGGCGCATCCGGTTCACGGACATCACCGAGCCCGGGTTCGACCCCGCGAGTCACGGAGTCTCGCAGGACGACCTGATGGCGAAGATCCACGGACGTCTGCCGGACGGCCGCCTGATCGAGGGCGTCGAGGTCTTTCGCCGCCTGTACGACGCCGTCGGGTTCGGCTGGCTCGTGCGCCTGACGCGGTTGCCCCTCGTGGCGCCTGTGCTCGACGCTGCGTACCGCTGGTTCGCCGCGAATCGGCTGCACCTCACCGGTCGCTGCACGAACGGCAGCTGCAAGGTCCCGCACCGCAGCTGACGTCGATGCGCACCCTGATCTGGTTTCGCGGCAAGGATCTGCGCGTCGCCGACAACGTCGCGCTGCACGAGGCGTCCCGCGGCGACGAAGCGGTGCCGCTCTTCGTGGCGGGTCCGGAGCTCGAGCACGGCGCCCATCGCGCGGAGTTCTTGCTCGGCTCGGTCGCCGCGCTCGCGAAGAACCTGTCCGAGCTCGGCTCGGGGCTCGTCGTCGCGCGCGGCGAGGCCGCGTCCGTCGTTCCGGAGCGCGCGCGACGCTGGAAGGTCGAGCGCGTGGTGGCGCTGCGGCGCACGGAGCCGTTTGCGCGGAAGGAAGCGAAGGACGTCGCGGCCGCGCTCCACGTCCCGCTCGACCTCGTCGACGGCGAGACGCTCTTGCCGCCCGGGACGGTCCGCACGCAGAGCGGCACGCCGTATGCCGTCTTCACGCCGTTCTCGCACAGGTTTCGCGAGCACGCGCACGACATCGGTGCCGCGCTGCCAGTGCCGAAGCGCCTGCCGCCGCTGCCTGCCGCGGCGAGGAACGAGAGCGAGCCCCTTCCCACGCTCGCCGAGCTCGGCATCATGCATGCGCCGGGCGTGCTCGCCGGCGGCGAGCGGGCGGCGCGCGAGCGCATGAAGACGTATCTCGCGAACGGCGCCGCACGCTATCCCGATACGCGCGACCGCCTCGACATCGACGGCACCAGCCGCTTCTCGGCCGATCTGCGAGCGGGACTCGTATCGATCCGTACGGTGTGGCACGCCGCAGAGAGGGCTCTCTCTCGCTCACCGAAGGCGCGCCTCGTGTTCACCGGGGAGCTCGTGTGGCGCGAGTTCGCGCATTCCCTCCTGTGGGACCGCCCGCATCTCGTCCGGCGCCCGTTTCGCGAGGAGTTCGAGCAGTTTCCCTGGGAGAACGACCGCAAGCTATTTCGTGCCTGGTGCGAGGGGCGGACCGGTTATCCCGTCGTCGATGCCTCCGCGCGCCAGCTGCTCGTCGAGGGCTTCGTCCCGAACCGCGCGCGGATGATCTCCGCGAGCTTCCTCGCGAAGCATCTCTTCATCGACTATCGCTGGGGCGAGCGTCACTACTACGAGCAGCTCACCGACGGAGACCAGGCGCAGAACAACACTGGCTGGCAGTGGTCGGCGGGCTCGGGCGTGGACGCGCAGCCCTACTTTCGCGTCTTCAACCCAACGGTGCAGGGCAAGAAGTTCGACCCGGACGGCGCGTACGTGCGGCGCTGGGTTCCGGAGCTCTCACGGCTGCCTGCGCGCCACATTCACGAGCCTTCTGCCGCGCCCGCCGGCGTGCTCTCGGAAGCGGGCATCGTCCTCGAGCGCGATTATCCGCGGCCCATCGTCGATCATGCCGAGGCGCGGGCGCGCTTCCTGGTCGTCGCTGGCTCGCTCATCGCGAAGGGGTGAGTAAGGCGATTCAGAACCGCAGACGCGTGACGACGAACTTGTTGTTCAGCGTCTTGTCGGTGATCTCGCTGTAGTCCTTCGGATCGCCGAGCTCGCGCTTGAGCGTGCCGGTGCGCGAGTGTTCGGTGATGAAGTAGACGCGCTTGATGCCGTCCGTCTTCTGCTGGTTGACCCATTCCTTGAACTTCTCGCCGGACG
>CAYUAW010000751.1:0-2570 GCA_964442485.1 uncultured Polyangiaceae bacterium | reverse complement strand
CGCATGAAGCGGATGCCGTAGAGGGCGAGGAAGAACGTGGAAGCGAAGATCAGGAAGCGCTCGAGGCGCGGGTGCTCCTTGCACTTCGAGCCGAGGTAGTAGAACGCGGGGAACAGGGCGAGGACGTAGCGGCCCATGCTGGCCAGGACGTACGTGGAGAGCGGCATGAGCACGCCACCCAGCACGAGCACGCACATGGCCACCGGGTATCTCTCCCGCACCATCGCGACCCCGATGCCGAGGAACGCGAGCGCGGTGAGGGCGTCGAGCACCTGCTGCGAGTCGTCGAAGCGATCGGGCAGGAGCGGCGTGAGCTTGCGAAACGCGTCGATGAGCGGCACCCACGGCAGCGAGCGGACACGCCCCCAGTTGCTCATCACCTTCATGAAGGCGAGCGGGTCCCCCACCTCGTGCTGCAGGAGCAGCATGAACGCGCCGAGGCCAGCGGGGATCAGCAGCAACCCGAGCATCTGCCAGCGGAAGCGCTGCCGCCTCTTGTACAGGTCGAGCCCGAGGTCGAGCGCGAGCGCGGCGAACAGCACCAGGCCGGACGACCTCGCCAGCATCGAGAGACCCCCGAGGACGCCGCTCGTGACGTAGCGCCCGCGGTAGAAATGGAACATCGACCCCGCCGCGAGCACGAAGAAGAGGCCTTCCGTGTAGAACGACGACAGGAAGAACGACGTCGGAAAGACGAGCAGCTGCACGGCCGCCCGCTCGGCGACTGCGTCGTCGAACGCATGCCGACCGAGCCTGAGTAGGTAGTAGATGCCGCCGAGCGTGCTCAGGTTTGCGATGACGAGCCCCGCGACGAACGGCCCTCCGACGACCACGCCGAGCCAGCGCGCGAGGTACGGGTAGAGCGGGTAGAACGCGACGGAGCTCGGCGCGCCGGGGCGGTACTTGTAACCGAAGAGCGCGATGCTCCGGTACCAGCCGCCGTCCCAGCGGAAGAAGCCGTTCCAGAAGGCGTGCTCCGGCCCGAACGGCTCCCACTGCGGCCGGCAGGTGCCCATATCGCGCGTCATGACGTGGAGGCCGACGTAGTCGAAGACGACCAGCGCGCCACGAAACACCGCGAAGAGCGCGAGAGCGTGGAGGAGCGTGCGAGTCACCGTGCGTCGGTCGTCCAAGGTGCGAACATGCCCTCCGTTCGCGCGGACCGTACAGCGTCTCTTCGTGAAGTGGAACACGCGAAAGGAGCCCCCGGGGGTACGGGGGCTCCTTTTCGCGCGGCGCTAGCGCGCCGTCGTTCACCTGGGCGGACGGCTCACGCGGCCTTCTTTTCCGCGTGGCGCGTGAGCGACGGGAGCGCACTGCAGGCCTCGGCGAGCACCGCGCGGGAGAGCTCAGCCGATGCGACGAGCGCGTCGCGGGCCCGCTCTCGCCCCTGCGCGAAGTTCTTGCCGGCGAAGGAATAGTGCGCTCCGTTCTTCGTGACGACGCCTGCGAGCTCCGCGACGTCGAGCAGGTCTCCCGGCGCGTCGATGCCGACGCCCCAGCGGATATCGAACTCCGCTTCCGTGAAGGGGTGGGCGCACTTGTTCTTCACGACCTTCACCCGCGTGCGGTTGCCGACCGTCGTCTCGCCCAGGGTGACCTTGCCGATGCGCCGCACGTCGAGCCGGACGCTGGCGAAGAACTTCAGAGCGTTGCCCCCGGTGGTCGTCTCCGGATTGCCGAACACGACGCCGATCTTCTGCCGGAGCTGATTGATGAACATGAGCGTCGTGCCGGACTTGTGCGTGATGGGCGTGAGCTTGCGCAGAGCCTGGCTCATCAGGCGTGCGTGCAGGCCCATGTGTGAGTCGCCCATCTCGCCGTCTATCTCCGCCTTCGGCACGAGGGCGGCGACGGAGTCGATGACGACCAGGTCGACAGCCGACGAGCGGGTCAGGATGTCCGCGATCTCGAGCGCCTGCTCGCCGTAGTCCGGCTGCGAGACGAGGAGCTTGCCGGTATCCACGCCGATGGCGCGGGCGTACTTCACGTCGAAGGCGTGCTCGGCGTCGATGAACGCGGCGACGCCGCCCGCGCGCTGCACGCTGGCGATCGCGTGCAGCGTCAGCGTCGTCTTGCCGCTCGATTCCGGCCCGAACACTTCGACGATGCGACCACGGGGGTAGCCGCCGACCCCCAGCGCCTCGTCCAGGGCGAGCGAGCCGGTGCGGATCACGTCGAACGCCTCCGCGCTCGGCCGATCCCCCAGGCAGACCACCGCCCCCTTTCCGTACGTCTTCTCTATGTTCCCGAGAGCGGCCTTCAGGCCTTCGGCTTCCGATCGATTCTTTTCCGACATTGCTTCGCTGGGCTCCTCTACCCGGGTGTTTCGACCGGGCGCTTTCGCGAGGCGTTGCACGGCCCGTGCCCCGGCCGGATGACGAGGGAATTGCGATGCCGCCGGTGACGAAACGACGCGTCGCCACGGCGATTGCCACGTCAGCCAGTCTCGACTCGAGCAGTCCTTGGATGTCCATTGACGCCGACGTCGTCCCCGAGGCATCAAAGACGCGGCACTACGCGAGCGGAGCGAGCGCGCCGAAGGCGGCGGGGGGAGCAGTTCGCCGAAG
>CAYUAW010000750.1:0-2574 GCA_964442485.1 uncultured Polyangiaceae bacterium | reverse complement strand
AGCGGCGGCATCGTCACCTCCCGCGCAACGAGGGAGGACGGCGTGAGTAGCGCGATGGCCCCGTGCCCGCACACCGCAAGGGTGAGCGCGAAGGGCAGCACGCTGGGGTCTTCGTTTCGTTCGCGTTCCATGGTCAGCGTCGCGCTCATGGCGCCTCGTCGGGGCTCACCGCGAAGGCGATCCGGGAGAGGCCACCCTCGCGGAGCTCGTCGAGGACGGTGACGACCGCACCGTGCTCGGTGTGTCGCGACGCCGCGATCACGGCTCGAAGCTCCGGCGTGCTGGCAAGCGCGTCGTGCGCGCGCTTCCGCAGTGCTCCCTTGCCGCCGACGAGCTCGCCGTTCAGGCGTACGGCGCCGTCGGGAGCGACCGCGACGGTCCAGACCGTCTGCTCGGCCCTGCCGCTCGCCGCACGCGGCAGGTCCATCGGCAGGGACGACCGGGAGATCAGGCGAGCCGTCATCATGAAGACGACGAGGAGCACCAGCATGATGTCCACGAGCGGCGTCACGTTGATGGACGTGAAGAGCTCGTCCTCGCGAGCCTGAGCGTTGAAGGCCATGGTCAGGATTCCTCGCCGGGCACGAACGACAGGAGCTTCTGGCCGAGAGCGTCGGCTTCGCCGAGGAGCACCTTGATGCGGCGCTGGAAGGCGTTGAACGCGACGACGGCGGGGATGGCGACGAACAGCCCGACCGCCGTGGCGACGAGGGCCTCGGCGATGGCGCTCATCACCGTGCTCGGCGGCGCTCCGTTCGGGCCGGCGCCGGAGAGCGCGTCGAATGCCATGACGATGCCGATGACGGTCCCGAGCAGCCCGATGAACGGCGCATTGCTGCCGAGGGTGCCGAGGAGCGACAGCCGTCGCTCCAGGCGCAGCCGCTCGAGCGTCGCGGTACCGTTCATTGCGTCGGCGGCGGCGGTGCGGCCACGGCGGGCGGCGCGAAGGCCGGCGGTGAGGATCGCCGCCGTCGGCGACGGTGACTGCTCGAGCCTCGCGCGCGCGGACGCGACGTCCCAGACCTCCAGGTAGGTGAACAGATCCCGGTCGAGCGACGCGAGATCGTCCTCCGCGCGGGCGAACACCCAGGCGCGCTCGAGGATGACCGCGACGCTCAGGATGCTGAGCGCGATCATCAGGTAGAGGACCGGGCTCGCCCCGACGTGGAGCATGAGCGATTTGGTGAGATGAACGACGTTCACTGGGTTCTCCTTGAAGAGCGATCACCGCTCGGTGCCCGCACACGCGGGGATCGTTCAGCTCGTCGGGGTCTTTTCTCGTCACGCGCATTCTTCGCCTCGGGGTGAACGAAACGGGACGTCACGGGCACTGCCGCACGTGGGAAGGTCGAAGATCGTTCGTCGAGCGCTCGCCGCGTGCGGGCTGGTAGTCACCCTCGGGGCTCCGCACAGGGTGTTCGCCGAAGAGTCGTCGCCGCCACGGTTGCTTCGATCGGTCACGCCGGAGTTCCCCGAGGACGCCACGGAGAACCGCGGGTCACGTCGTCGTGGCCGTCTCGATCGACGAGAGTGGTGCGGTAACCGAGGTGGCCGTCATCGAATCCGGCGGCGAGTACTTCGACGCAGCGGCGCTCGAGGCGGCCAGGAAGCTTCGCTTCGAGCCCGCGCGGCGAGGTGACGTCGCCGTCGCCTCGCGCATCCCCTTCACGTTCGCATTCGAGCGAAAGCAGGCACCGACGTCGGACACGGCGGACGCCGCCGCGCACCTGAATCCGTCGGCGCCAGGAGCCCCGCCCACGTCTGCGACAGAAGCGACGAGCACTCCCGCGAAGTCCACGCCCGCCGCGCCACCGAGGCCGGCGGCGACCGGCATGATGAGCGAGGAGCCGGAGGAAGTGTCGGTGCGCGGTGAGCGCCCGCCGCGCGAAACGACGACGCACACGCTCTCCGGCAGGGAGATGCAGAGCGCGGCCGGCACGAACGGCGATCTCCTTCGCGCCGTGGAGAACCTACCCGGCGTCGCTCGCCCGCCAGGCCTCGACGGACAGCTCATCGTGCGCGGGTCGGCGCCGGCTGACACCGGGGTGTTCCTCGACGGGACGTGGATCATCAGCGCGTATCACTTCGGCGGCATCACGTCGGTCGTCCCGAGCGAGCTCATCGAGCGCCTCGACTTCCATCCGGGCAACTTCTCCCCGGAGTACGGCCGTCTGCAGGGCGGCATCATCGAGCTCGAGATGCGCTCGCCCAGGAAGGACCACTTGGGGGGCCTCGCGCAGATCGATCTGCTCGACGCGCGCGCGATGGTCGAGGGACCGATCACCAAGACCACGCGTTTCGTTCTCGCCGGACGAAGGTCCTGGGTAGACGCCTGGCTCGGCGCTGCGGCGGGCGACAGCGTCGTGGCGGCGCCCGTCTACTACGACTACCAGGCGATGGTCGAGCAGGACTTCTCGCGCAACGTAACCGCGCGCGTGGGAGTCTTCGGCTCCGACGATCGGCTGAAGCTGCTCTTCGACGCTCCCGACGCGACCGATCCGTCGAACGGCGGCGAGCTAGGGGCGAGCGAATCCTTCTACAGGGTCATGGGTCGCGTCGACGCGAAGCTCTCGA
>CAYUAW010000749.1:0-2592 GCA_964442485.1 uncultured Polyangiaceae bacterium | reverse complement strand
CGAGCGCGACGTGTACATGGCCATCATGCCGTACTTCCACCAGGCCGGCATGATCGAGGAAGGCTACCTGTACTTCGTCGACCGCAAGAAGGACCTGATCAAGACGGGAGGAGAGAACGTCTACCCGCAGGAAGTGGAGGCGGTTCTGAGCCAGCATCCGTCCATCGCCGAGGTGACGGTCATCGGCCTCCCCGATCCCACCTGGGGCCAAGCGGTGACCGCGGTGATCGTCCCGAGGGGCGGCGGTGACATTTCGCTAGGGGACATCAAGGAGCTCTGCAAGGGCAAGCTCGCAGGGTACAAGGTCCCGAAGGCGATCGAGCTGGTGGACGAGATCCCGAGAAACGAAACGGGCAAGGTGATCAAGCGACAGCTGCGCGATCGCTTTGCGAGTGACCCCTGAGCCCTTCGGTGCCGGCACCACGACCGAAATCCACCGGGCGCCCGGACCCAGCGAGCATCGCACCCGGCAAGAAGCTCCTGATGGAAGCCGCCGCCCGGCTGGCGGCACGTCAGGGAGCCACGTCCCTGGTGCTGCGGGAGATCGCACGCGAAGCGGGGCTGAATCACAACACGTTCTACCGGCACTTCGACGACCTGGAGAGCATGATGCAGGCCATCGTCGAGACCTTCGGCGTAGAGCTACGGCAAGGTCTCAGCGACGCTCGCGCGACCCTCCGTCCCGGCGAGGTTCCCACGCAGAAGGTCATCGGCTGGTTGTTCGACTTCGCCAGCGGCCACCGCGACGTGTTCATCGTCGCGATGCGTGAACGCTTCGGTCCGCCAGGTCCCCTCCGCGACGCCGTTCGACGCGTGCTCGAGCAACTCACGGCAGACACACAGCGCGACCTCACGATGCTCGGCTTTCTGCCCGACATCGAGCCCGGCTACCTGCGACGTGTGCTCGAGGTCAGCGTGAACGAGGTCTTCCGGAATTGCATCGAGTACCTGGAGCGGCCGCGTCGGCGCCAGGAGCTCCTGGCCGCGACGCAGGAGGTGCTCGAGACATTGCTCGCGGGCGCCGTCGTCCTGGACGCGCGCGGGCGGAGCGGCTGAGCTACTGCGCGCCCGGCTTCTACATGAAGCCCTTGCTCTGACACGCGAGCCAGGGGGCCTTGCAGTACGTGCCGTCCGCCGCGAATTCCTTCTTCCACTTGTCTTCGCCGCAGAACTGCCAGCGCATGAACGCGACCCAGGGCGCCAGGTTGTTTCGGGCGCAGTAGATGTGATCGGTCATGGTCTTCGTCACGAAGACCGAGGGCGCCATGGTGATGGCCTTGTAATCGGGCTGAAAGTTGGTGGTTCCCGCCTCGTTTTCACCGCCGAGGAAGATCGACGGGGCGTGGATGCTCGCCGCGCCGGTGGTGCCCGAGCCGGAGCCACCGCAGACCAGTACGTACAGGCCGAGCCGCGGATCCGCGGCGGACTGCAACGTCTCGAGCGCGCCGAGCGAATGACCGCCGATGCCGAGCTTCTTCGTGTCGAGCTTCTGATAGAAGTCGCTGCCCATCCTGCCGTTCTCGGCGACCATCCAGTCGAGCGACGCCTTCGCAGGGTTCGTGCCCGACGCGTTGGAGATGACGACGAATCCGTACGACGCGAGCAGGTTCAGGTGATCCGCGTACGCCGACGGCTGCGTGCCGGCGCCGCATCCCCAGTGGAACACGGGATGTAGAACGCCGCCCTTGCCGAGCTCCGTCGGGTAGAAGAGCATGCTTGCGCCAGTCGGACCGGTCGCCGACTTCGTGGTCGGCGTCCAGGGCCCCTTCATCGTCGGGTCGCCGAGGTCCACCGGGCCAAGCGTCGCTTCAGGGCCGCAGCTGCCCGCAGTGGCACCCGTGCCGCCGCCCGCGCCGCCCGCGGGTCCGGCACCGCCAGTTGCCGCCGGCGCGCCGCCGGTTGCGCCTACCGCACCGCCGGTTGCGCCTGGCGCACCGCCGATCGGAATGACGCTTCCGCCGGCGCCGATGCTCGTCACGCCGCCCGCTGCAGGTGCAAAGCCGCCGGTTCCGGTCGCCGGCCCGACGCCTGTACCGCCGCTCCCCGGGTTAGTAACGCTGCCGCCTGCGCCCGGCGTGGCCACGCCCGCCGCCCCGCTCGTCGCCAGTGCGCCACCGGTCCCCGCCACGGTGCCCGAATTCTTGTTGTCACTTCCGCTGCAACCCCACAGTGCCACGGTAGCGACAACCACGGTCGTCGATGTCCGAAGTACGTATCGATGCTTCATTGGTTTCCTCCGCGGACCTGCGGCCCGCGCTCGAGATTGCGCCGCGGGAGTGCACACGGCCTCGCACCCGCCCATCAAGCATCCTACATCGACGATGTTTTCGCGCGGCGCCGACTACCCCGGGCAGCGATAAGAACTACCCGCCTCGGCCCCATCGGGGTTTGTAGTAATCGAGATCGAATCTTGTAGTGATTAAGATCATCCCAAGCGCGAATATTGCAGCAACCGAGCATCGCTGTGTTCCTCCGCGTGCACCCGCGACGGATCACGTCGGGCGAACGGGCCTGCTCGTGCGGCTCAGTGCGTGAGCCGCCGTCGTCCCTCCACGACCGTGTGCCGCGCGCGCCCGATGTGCCACGTCATGG
>CAYUAW010000748.1:0-2593 GCA_964442485.1 uncultured Polyangiaceae bacterium | reverse complement strand
CGCTGCAGCCGCGCCTGCGTCACGCAGGAACGCGAGCTACCAGGTACGACTGACCTTCAGACCCGCGCCGCCGCGGTAGAAGTCGGTACCGAGCGCCGTCTCGCGGCCCGTCTTCGGATTGCTCGTGAGGATGAGCGCGGCGCCGGTGGTGATGCCGAGCACGCCGAGCGCCCAGCCCGCGACGCTGACGCCGCCGAGCGAGTGGCCACCCCCGCCGGCCTTGCCGTCGGGTGAGCAGATGCGGATGGGATCGGCGCACTGGCGATCCAGCGGATCTTTCCGAGTCAGCGCGATGACGCTGGTCGTGGCGCCGAGGCCGATGCCGGCGAGCCCCAGGCTGCCCGCGATGTAGCCGAGGATCCGCCGCTGCGAGATCTGCGGATTGGTGGCGTCGGCCGGCGCGCGGTGAAACGTGGGAGCAGGTACGCGCGCGACAGGCGCCGAAGCATCCGCGAAACTGAGCGCGGGCGGCGGAGTCGTGATGCCGTCGACGTATGCGGATGTCGTCTCACTGTTGCCAGCCGACGCTGGCGCTTGCGGCTCGATGCTGACGACGAACGCGGCCCTGGGATGAACTGACAACGATGCATCCGTCGTTGCCCACGCGCCGGGCGGGGGCTCGTCGCTCGGCTCATCCGCGCGTGCCGATCCCGCGATTTTCCCGGTCTCCGGCGGGATGGAGAGCTGCGCGACAGAAGCGCTCGCTTTCGTCTCGGCAAGCGCCTGAGACGAGACAAGGCCCGCCAACAATTGCGAGCCCAGCGCCACGAGAGCAGTATGCGCCTCGCGCCTTCTCATGAGACGTCCGTCATCTCCTCGAAGCTCCATCGTATCGCATGCTGGTCTTCATCGGAACGGCGAAGGCGCGCGGGGCATGAAGAAAATCAACGCGATGTGGGTTACTCCGCTCGAGACTGCGCGGCCGCCGCGCGTCCGACATGTGCGCGCGTGTGCTCGACTCAGCGCGGTATCGCGCGTCGTTCGTGCTCGGCTCCGCGTCGCGTCAATCCACGAGCTGCCGTATCCGTCGAGGAACGCACGAGGAGCGCGACGTACTCCGCGCTCACGCGACTGTTCGCGTCAGTCGTGGCGACGGTGTGCGCCGCCGTCAGCGCAAAAGGAGAGTACGGATACCCAACCGCGGGGTCGAAGCGCGCAGCGTTGGTACACCACGTCGCAGCATGAACGGACGTCGAATGAATGACCCGACGGGCCGCCCGCGTGGCTGGCAATTCTTCATCGATCGGGGTGGCACCTTCACGGACGTCGTCGCGCGTCGGCCGGACGGTGCGCTCGTCACCGTGAAGGTTCTTTCAGAGGCTCCCGGGGCCGAACGCGACGCTGCCATATCCGGCATCCGTCGCATCCTCGGCGTCGAAGACGACGACCGGCTTCCCATCGAGCGAATCGACGCGGTGAAGATGGGGACCACCGTCGCAACCAACGCGCTGCTCGAGCGCCGCGGCGAGCCCACTGTTCTGCTCGTGACGCGCGGCTTCCGCGATCAGCTGAGGATTGGTTACCAGAACCGGCCGAAGCTGTTCGAGCTCGCGATCCGGCTGCCGGCGCTCCTCCACTCGCGCGTGATCGAGGCCGACGAGCGCATCTCCGCCAGCGGCGACGTCCTGGTTCCACTCGACGAGAGGTCGACGCGGCGGGCGCTGGAGGAGGCGCGCACGGCCGGCTTTCGCTCCGTCGCGATCGTCTTCATGCACGCCTGGAGATCGGCGGTGCACGAGGAACGCGCCCGGGCGCTGGCGCTCGCGGCGGGGTTCGAGCAGATCTCGGTGTCGTCCGAGGTGAGCCCGCTGATGAAGTTCGTGGCGCGCGGGGATACGACGGTGGTCGACGCGTACCTTTCACCCGTGCTCCGCCGCCATGTCGACGCCGTCGCGGCCGAGCTTGCCGCGGGCGGCAGGCGCGCGGCCCTCTTTTTCATGAAGTCGAACGGCGGGCTCGCGGAGGCAGCACGGTTTCACGGCAAGGATTCCATCCTTTCCGGGCCGGCCGGCGGAATTGTCGGGATGGTCCACACGGCGCTCGCGGCCGGCTTCGAGAAGGTCATCGGCTTCGACATGGGCGGGACGTCCACCGACGTTTCGCACTTCTCGGGTAAGAGCCTCGCGGACTGCGAGCGCGTGTTCGACACGCAGGTGGCTGGCATCCGCATCCGCGCGCCGATGATGGCCATCCACACGATCGCCGCGGGCGGCGGCTCGCGGCTTTACTTCGATGGACAGAGGTTCCAGGTCGGTCCAGCCTCCGCCGGTGCGAACCCGGGGCCGGCCTCGTACCGCAGAGGCGGCCCGCTCACCGTAACCGACTGCAACGTGCTCCTCGGCAAGCTCGTTCCCGGCTTCTTTCCGAGCGTGTTCGGGCCAGCCGCGGACGCGCCCCTCGATCGCGACGTCGTGACGCATGCGTTCGGCTCGCTCGCGGCCGAGGTCGAGGAGAAGACAGCGCAGGGAAGGAGCCCCGAGCAGATCGCGGAAGGTTTCCTCCGCGTCGCCGTCTCCAGCATGGCGAACGCCATCAAGGTCATCTCCGTGCAGCGGGGCTACGACGTGACCGAGTACACCCTGGCCTGCTTCGG
>CAYUAW010000747.1:0-2599 GCA_964442485.1 uncultured Polyangiaceae bacterium | reverse complement strand
TCGGTGATGGCCTTGGTGAAATCGCGGGTGCCCAGGGCCCCGCCGAGATCCTTCGTCTTCTGCCCGTCGTCGAGAGCGCGGTTGTACGCGGCCTTGATGCGGTCGCTCGCCTTCCGGCATTCGGGGTCCTCGCGCTCGTCGGCCATGTAGTTCAGCATCATCACGCCGCTCATCAGGAGCGCGAGTGGATTGGCGAGGTCCTGACCGGCGATGTTGGGGGCAGAGCCGTGCACGGCCTCGAACACCGCGTCGTTGTCGCCGATGTTGGCCCCCGGGGTCACACCGAGGCCCCCGACGAACCCCGCGCACAGGTCCGAGACGATGTCCCCGTAGAGGTTCTCGCAGAGCAGGATGTCGAACTGGGTCGGGTCCTGGACGAGCCGCATGCTGGCGGCATCGATGATCATCTCCTCGTACTCGATGTTCGGATAGTCGCGCGCATGCACGTGCCGGGACTCCTCGATGAACATGCCGTCCGTGAGCTTCATGATGTTCGCCTTGTGGAGAACCGTCACCTTGCGCCGCTTGCGGTGGGTCGCGTACCGGAAGCTCCAGAGCGCGATGCGGTGGCACGCCGGTCGCGTGGCGACCTTCATCGAGGCCACCACGCCGTCCGTGATCTGGTTCTCGATGCCGCTGTACAGGCCCTCCGTGTTCTCGCGGATGATCACGAGATCCACGTTGTCGTAGCGGGTCGCCACGCCGGGGAGGGAGCGGACCGGGCGCACCGCTGCATAGAGATTCAGCGTCTTGCGCAGGGCCACGTTGATGGAGCGGAAGCCCGTGCCGATCGGCGTCGTGCAGGGACCCTTCAGCGCCACGTGGTGATGCCGGATCGCGTCGAGCGTCTCCTCGGGCAGGAGATCCTTGTGGCCCGCCTTCACCGCGGCCTCGCCTGCCTGGTGCTCGACGAACCGGATCGGCGCATTCGCGGCCTCGAACACCGTCCGCACGCTGGCGGAGACCTCGGGCCCGATGCCATCCCCTGGAATCAATACGACCGTATGCATGCTCGGCTACCTCGTCTCCAGGAAGCTTACAGCGCATCACACGGACTTCGACGTGAAATCGAGGTGTTCGACCGAGGCGAGACAGCGTCACGCGAAACGAGGTCGTCCCGGAGGAGGCACACACGCGTTCCGGTTTTCGTTTGCGTTTCAGTGTGACGACATCACGGCGTCGGGCGGCCCAGGGGGCGTGCGGCAGGGAGGTGGCGAGTCGTGGTATGGTGGTAGGTTGATGCCGAGTACGAAATCCCTTCCGAGCGCCGAGAACACATTCCTCAGAGGCCTGGTGCAGAAGGTGCTGGATTCGGCATCCACGCAGACGGAGGCGGCCCAGAGGCTCGGCGTCTCGCAGTCGTACCTGAACGAGTTCATCGGTGGGACGCGCGGCGCGGGACCCAAGCTCCTGAAGGGCCTCGCCAGGCTCAACCCCAAGAAATCAGCTCGGTTGCTGGGGCTGTCGGACTCCGAAGACCCGAACGGCGCGTCCTCGGCCGATCCGCGCACCGACGCCGAACGGGCGGTCGACGACGAGTTCGGGCACGAGTTCGACAATCAGGTTCAGGGCGCGCTGGTCGAAGCGGTCCAGTACGCCGCGCAGCGGGGCCCACGGTTCTTCCGGCAGACGTGGTGGCGCATTCTGCTCGACGACCGCAAGAGCGTGACACCGAACGGCCACCCGCTGGATCCGATCGCGCTCGGTGAGCGCCTCGTCGCGCGCGCTCAGAGCGCTGACGACGAGGCACGCCGGAACCGCTTCATCACGTTGCACGGCACCGCGTCGGACGACGACGACGACAAGCGCCCCACGCTGCCGGCGCCGGCGAAGAGCGCGCCTCCGCGCAGGGGAACCCGGCGAGACACGCCCGCGGCGAAGAAGGTGCGCTGACCGCGCGCTCGTCGTGGCGATCGCCATGACGGTCAGCGACGGTCGCCGCCCGCCGCAGTCGAGAAGTGGCGGCGCGGGCGGTTGATGGCTTGCGGCACGCGGGTTGCGTACCGACGGCGGTCATGCTCGCCATCGCCAGCGGTGCCGCCACCATCCAGGGCACTCCCCTGGGTCTCGCCGTTGCGGAGACGAGCACGCTCATGGGCCTCGAGCCCCGCCCCATCCGGGTGGAGGTGTGCTGCACGCGCGGCCCTGCGTTCTTTCAGCTGGTGGGGCTCGCGTACGCCGCGGTCCGCGAGTCGCGCGTCCGCGTCGCGAGCGCACTCGCCCGTCTCGGGGTGCTCCTCGACGAGTACGCCATCACCGTGAACCTCGCCCCTGCCGACCTTCGGAAGACGGGCGCCGCTCTGGATCTGGCGCTCGGGGTGGCGGTCCTCGCCGCGGTGGGGAAGCTTCCCGAGGGCGCGCTCCACGGCGTGCTGCTGCTCGGGGAGCTGTCGCTCGACGGCGGTCTGCGAGCGATCCGCGGAGTCCTCCCGCAGCTCGACGGCGCCCGCGCGCGCGGCATCGTCAGCGCCATCGTTCCGGAGGCGAACCGCGCGGAGGCCGGCCTCGTCGGAGATCTGCCCACCTACGTGGCCGGATCGCTCGATGACGTCGTCGAGCACCTCGCCGGCCGGGTCGTCCTGCCCAGGGCGATTCGCGC
>CAYUAW010000746.1:0-2602 GCA_964442485.1 uncultured Polyangiaceae bacterium | reverse complement strand
TCGGGTACTCCGGCTGCGTCCCGTGTCGCCTCGGCAAGCGAGAGCCCACGCTCGAACCAGTGACCGGCAACGTGGAACACGTCGAACCGCTGGAGCTCGTTCTGCCGATCGAGAAGCCGTGCAATGGTCTCCGCGACGTCCGGCAGATACGCCCAGGAGTGCCCGACGCTGGGCTCGCCCGGATAGGTGACCGAGCGCAGCGGCTTACCCGGCTTCACGAGCCCCTGCGAAAACCAGCTGTTCGCCGCACGCGCTCCGAAGAAATCGCCCGCACGGACGATGAGCACCGGTACTCCCGCGCGAGCGGCCTCCTCCAATCGCTTCTCCATCTGGACGCGGATGGCTCCCTTGCGGGTGTGCGGGCGCTGGGGTGTCGATTCGTTCACCAGCGGCAGCACTTCCCTCCCGAAGTTGTAGACCGTCCCGGGCAGCACGATGCGAGCGCCCGAGGCGCGCGCGGCGGCGATGGTGCTCTCCAGCATGGGGAGCGCGAGCCCTTTCCAGTTCCTGTACCCCGGCGGGTTCGCGGCGTGCACGATCGCATCGACTCCGGCTGCCGCGGCGATCACGTCCGCCGCGTTCATGGCGTCGCCTTTCACCCATTCGACCGCGAGCGACCCGGAGCGCCTCGCGGCCTGGCCCGGCTCGCGGTGCATCGCCCGGACGCTCCATCCGTGCGCGACGAGGGCGCGCACCGCCTCACTTCCGATTCCCCCTGTTGCTCCGATGATCAGTGCTGTTCGGTTCATGGCTGCATCTCCTTCGGTGAAGAGAGGATGCATCCGCGACCCGACAAACGAAATTCCGCAGTCTGCCATACCTGTTATACGTTTTCGTATGATCAGGCCCCAGCCAGGGTGGGAGCTCTACCGCTCCTTTCTCGCGGTCTTTCGCGAGCGGAGCCTCTCCGGAGCCGCGCGAGCGCTCGCTTCGACCCAGCCCACCATCGGCCGTCACATCGACGCGCTCGAAGAGGGGCTCGGCGTCTCGCTGTTCACGCGGTCGCCGAAGGGGCTGCTCGCGACGGCGGGCGCCACCGCGCTCGTCCCCTACGCCGAGACCATGGCGAGCGCCGCCGAAGCGCTACAGCGCGTCGCGTCGGGTGAGATGGCCGAAGAGCGCGGCTCGGTGCGCATCACGGCGAGCGAGATGATGGGCGCGGAGGTGCTTCCCGCGTCTCTCGCGACCTTCCGCGAGGCGCATCCACGGATCGCCGTCGAGCTCGTGCTATCGAACCGCACCGACGACATGCTCCGCCGCGACGCCGACATCGCCGTGCGCATGACCCGCCCCACCCAGACCGCGCTCGTGGCGCGCAAGGTCGGCATCCTCCACGTCGCCCTGTACGCTCACCCCCGCTACGTGAAGGCGCACGGCGCCCCCACGACGCCAGAGGAGCTCCTTGCCCACTCCCTCATCGGCTTCGACAAGCACCCCTCGATCCGGCGCCTCCCGAAGCTCGGCGTCGAGCTCGACCGAGCGCAATTCGCGCTCCGCTGTGACAGCGATCTCGGGCAATACGCGGCGCTGCGGGCAGGCTTCGGCATCGGTTTCTGCCAGGTGGCGCTCGCCCGGCGCGAGCGGCTCATCGCCATCCTTCCCGACCTCGTCCGCTTCGATATGCCCACCTGGCTCGTGATGCACCGGGACATGAGATCGAGCCGCCGCGTGCGCCTCCTCTTCGATCACCTGGCGCATCATCTCGAGGCCCACGTGGCCGCGGAGTCCGCGTGACCACGGAACGAGCCCCCTCCCCTCGTTCACTTCGAACGCGACGGAGCTCCCGGATGCCCTCCCCTCGTTCACTTCGAACGCGACGGAGCTCCCGGATGCCCTCCGTCGTTCACTTCGAACATGGCAGAGCTCCCGGCTGCGCTTAGTCGTTCACTTTGAACGCGACGGAGCTCCCGGATGCCCTTCGTCATTCACTTTGAACGCGACAGGAGCTCCCGGATGCCTTCCGTCGTTCACTTCGAACGAGCCAGGGCTCCCGGATGCCCTCCGTCGTTCACTTTGAACGCGACGGGGCTCCCGGATGCCCTTCCTCGTTCACTTTGAACAAAGACTGGAATGCGGAGCAGCAAAATTTCGTCTGCTTTGCCGAAGGTCCCGTGGGGGGTGGCGGAGCGCGGCCTACCCTCACCTTTCCAGTGACTCACGCTCGGCACGCAACCAGTTGTCGAACGCCGACGGTCGACCGTCGGCCTGGAACATGTAGTAGGCGCGTGTGGCGACATCGAGGTGGCTCACGATCCGCTCGGCAACCAGCGACCTGACCGCCGGACCTCCGGAAGAGCCGCCGATCGCTCGCTCGCCCATCTGCGCAAGGACCGAGGCGTGCTGGTGATCGAAGTGCTCTTCATCGAATCCAGGCCTGAAGACCGCCGGGCCGCTGAGATCCACGAAGGGCCCGTTGTCCGTCAGCTGGATGAAGAATCCGTCCGTCGTGAACGTGACGAGCCCGGACATGATCTGGTTCTGTTCAGCCATCACACCCTCATCTGGACGACCCTCCACGCAGCTGCACTGAATAGCCGTTCGGCTGCCGAACAACGACTGGAATGCGGAGCGGCAGGGGTCTGGGGCGGGGGTTCGATTCTCC
>CAYUAW010000745.1:0-2610 GCA_964442485.1 uncultured Polyangiaceae bacterium | reverse complement strand
CCTTCAGCCGATCTGCTTGACCATCGTGGCGGCGTCGCTGACCTCGAACTTACCCGGCGCCTCCACGTTGAGCGCCTTCACGATGCCGTCGTCGACGAACATCGAGAACCGCTTCGTGCGAACGCCCATACCAGGGATCTGCACCTCGAGGCCGAGCCCCTTCGTGAAGTCGGCGCTGCCGTCGCCGAGCATCCTGATCTTCCCGATGGCTTTCTGGTCGCGACCCCACGCGGCCATCACGAAGCCGTCGTTGACGGCCACGCACCACACCTCGTCGACCTTCTTCGACTTGAGCTCGGCGAGCCTCTCCAGGTACCCAGGCACGTGCTTCGCGGAGCACGTGGGTGTGTACGCACCGGGCAGGCCGAAAATTACGACTCGCTTCCCCTTGAGCGCGCTGGAAACGGAGACGGGAGTGGGCGCAACGGGGCACGCCTCACCAAACTCCGTGGACTCGGTCAAAGTGGCCTCTGGAACGCGATCGCCGACCTTGATGCTCATGCGCCGGACTCTACCGCAGTTCGAGGCGCAGCGTGTAGCCGCCGCCGGCGCCCTGGTTTTGCCGAATACACCCCCAATCGATCCGGGCGATGCTCGTCCCGTGGCGCACGTCTTCCTCAGCTATTCGTCAAGAGACCGCCCGGCCGTCGAGCTCCTGCACCAGCGACTCGAGTCCGCCGGCATCACCGTCTGGCGCGATCAAACGCGCCTCGACACCGACTGGTCGCGCGAGATCGCCGAGGCGCTCTGTAACTCCGACGCGGTGGTCCTCATCTGGACTGACCACTCCGCGCGCTCGCGCTGGGTCAAGAACGAATGGCTGACCGCCCGCGCCTCGGAGATTCCCATCCTCCCCTGCGCGTTTCCCGATGCTCCAGAGCTCCCTGAACCGCTCTACAATCTTCACGGAATCGTCGTCCGAGACGCCGGCGGGCCAGAGCAACTGATCGGCCAGTTCAGCGAACGACTCATTGCGCGACTCAACGCGCTCGACGGAGAACGCGCCGCATACGACTACACCGTCCGTCCCGATCGCTTCGACGTCCCCTATCAACCGATCCCGAGCTTCGTCGGCCGCCATTCCGATCTGCTCGATCTCTATTTGAGATTGATCGGCAATCTCAACAACACCGGGACGCGGGCGGTGGGCCTGGTCGGCATGGGCGGCACCGGAAAGACCCAGCTCGCCGTCGAGCTGGCGTGGCGCTTCGCCTTCGCGTTCGACGGCACCCACTGGCTCGACGGCACCAATCCCGAGGAGTGGCGCTCCCAGCTCGTCGGTCTCGCAAAGCGTCTCGCCCTGCCGGTGCCGGACCCGGACAAGACCACCGACGCGCAATGGCTCGCCGCCCTGCGGCAGCATTGCATCGAACACCCGTCGATGCTGCTGGTTCTCGACAACGTCACGAATCCCAGCAATCTGAACGATCTTCTGGGCGGCACCGCCTTCTCGCCGCTCGCGCTCGGCTGCAATCTTCTCTTCACCACCCGTCAACGGTTCGAGTTCGAATCCGATGTCCCTTTGCAGGAGGTGGGCATGCTCTCCCCGGAGAGCGCCCGTGCGCTGCTCACGCTCGGCCGCCCACCCGCGACGCCCGCCGAGGAGGCGAGCGCAGACGCCATCTGCAATGCAGTCGGCTATCTCCCGCTGGCGCTCGTGCTGGCTGGAGCCTATCTCCGCACCTTCCGTGAGAAATCGTTCGAGAGCTATCGCGAGCTCCTCCTCAAATATGGTCTCGACGCCATCGACACGCGGCTCGCCAGCAAACAGAAGCTCGCGACGCGCCACGAAGCCGCCGTCGGGCGCACGCTGGCCGAGCAGTGGCGCATGGTCTCCGACGAGAACGCTCGACTGCTCTTCAAGCTGGCCGGTCAATTGGCGCAGGCGGCGCTGATCCCCAGGGACCGACTGCGCCTGCTCTCCGGGATCGGCCCCGGCGCGACCGAGCTGGAGATGCCGGTCGACGAGGCATTCATGGCCCTGCGCGACCTGAGCCTGATGTCGTTCCAGGAGAACACCAGATCCGTCTCGCTCCATCCCCTTGTTCGCGACTTCTCCTTTCGCCTGGTAGTCGAGGAGGACCGCCCCCGCCTCCGCGCCGGCGCCGCCGCGCACCTGGCGGCCACATACGACGACGCGACGCGCTTTGAATTGGGGTATCTCGATCGTGGCGCGCATCAAATCATCGGCGACCTGGCCGTCGCTGCTGAGTGGCTCGACGAGGGCGACTCCACACGGACGAGGATCGACGCTCTGCGACAATTGCTCGATCGCGAGCGCGGCAATCTCGATGATCGGAGGGGGCCGATCCGGCCGCTGCTCTTTCAGCAGCTCCAGCACCGCGCCGTGCTCATGGGCCAGGACAGCGACGTGCTACGACGGGACCTGATCGAGAGCTGCCGTCGCGCGGGCATTCCCGGGCTGGTCACCCGCTCCGCGAGCGCCGAAGACCCCGCCCTCCTCCGCGTCCTGCAGGGTCACGAGGGACCGGTCACCGCCGTCTGCATGCTCCCCGGCGGCCGTCGTGCCTTGAGCGGTTCGAGCGACGGCACCTTGATCCTCTGGGACCTCGACAGCGGTGATGCGGTCAACGTCCTTCGCGGTCACAC
>CAYUAW010000744.1:0-2613 GCA_964442485.1 uncultured Polyangiaceae bacterium | reverse complement strand
ACCCGCGCCGCGTCGCGCGACACGCCGTGGATCATGATCGACGACATCGCGTAGAGGAAGGGTAGCCCGAGGAAGTAGAGCCCGGGCTCGCCCCTCGCGACACCCGCGTCGTGGAAGGGTTCGCCGTGCTCGTCGAAGATGGGCAGGTCGACCCACGAGTATCCAGGGGCGAAGCCCGTGCACCAGATGACGTTCGTGACGTCGAGCGTGCGGCCGTCGTCGAGCAGCGGCATGCCGCCGAGTACGTTGCGGACGCGTCCGACGCGCTCCACACCGACCGCTGCCAGGTCCTTCAACTGGGTGCGGATCAGGGGCGTGCCCTTGCCCGCCGAGTTGCGCGCCGCGCGCCGTCCCATCGGCGTGCGGATCGTCAGGAGCCGGTGGAACACCAGCCGGAACAGAACGTGGACCAGCAGCACCCGCGCAATGAAGCTCTCGATACCGAAGGGCACGCCGCCAACATCGCGGCCCGAGAGCAGCACCTTGCGCCCCGCCTTCGCGAGCTCGAGCGCGATCTCGGCGCCGGAGTTGCCAGCGCCCACCACGAGCACCGGCCCTTCGCGAAGATCCGCCGGGCTCCGGTACTCGGTCGAGTGCAGCTGCCGGATGCCCGGGACGAGCAGTCGAGCGAAGGACGGCGCGCGAGGGCTGCGGTAGTGAGACGTGGCCACGACGACGTGCTCGGCCTCGAACCGGGCATTTTCCGTGTCGACGACGTAGCGGTCGCCCTGCCGCGTGACCCGCTTCACCTCGACGGAGTGGCGGATGGGGAGCTCGAACTTCCCCGCGTACGCTTCCAGATAGTCCGCCATCTGGTCCTTGGTGGGGAACGACGTCGACGGCGCCGGAAAGCGCATGCCGTCGAGCGCGTCGTAGCCGGCCGGCGTGAAGAGCCGGAGCGAGTCCCACCGCTTGCGCCACGAGTCGCCGGTGCGCGCCGCCGCGTCCAGGATCACGAAGGGAATGCCGCGCTTCTTCAGATGGTAGCCGGTGACGAGGCCCGACTGGCCGCCGCCGATGACCACCACCGGCAAGCGCTCCGTGGGGCGCGAACGAATGCTCCGGTCGGGGCCTTCGCCTGTGGACGCGACGGGTTCGAGTCGAGCAAGGGCGCCAAAGGCGGCTCCCTCTTCGAGCAGGGGGACGTCTACCTGGCGGAGGTCGTCTGCGGTGTTTGCCATACCCCGAGGCTAGGGACCGCCGAGGGTCCTGCCTTCGGGCCTATCCCCCAATTTTCAGGGGGACCCGGCATGGGTAGTTTCACCCATGCGACGTCCGGACGATGCCCCGCTCGTACGCGAAGGCCGTGGCCGCGGCACGCGAGGTGACGCCGGTCTTCGAGAAGATGTTGCTCACGTGCCGGTCCACCGTCTTCTCGCTCAGAAAAAGCTGCAGCGAGATGGCCTTGTTCGTCATGCCCGTCGCGAGCAGCCGCAGGACCTCGAGCTCCCGGACCGTCAGACCGTGCTCGCTCGCAGGCTCCGGAGGGTCGTCGAGGCGGCCGAGGTCGTGAGCCGCGCCGAGGCGTTCGAAGACCTGGCGCGCCGCGGAAAGCTCGAGCTCGGCGCCGTCGTGATCGCCGAGCTCGCGACAGGCGCGGGACAGCGAGACCCGGATCCGCGCCGCGATGTACGGCGCGCCGATGCGCTGCCACACCGCGAAGGCGCGACGCAGACAGGGCGCGGCCGCCTGCGCGTCGCCCGACGCGAGCGCCACCGCGCCGCGTGCGTGCGCGGCCATCGCCTCCAGCACCTCGCCGCCCGCGCCCGCGGCGATCTGGACGAGCTCCTCGGCGCCCGCGCGTGCCGCGTCCATGTCGCCCGCGGCGAGCGAGATCTCGACGTGTGCCGGCAGGAGCCGCGCGCGCTCGAGCGGCGCGGTGGTCGCGCCGATCATGCGCCGCATGGCCGTCGCCGCAGCGTCCGGGCGTCCCTGCGCCACGCGCAGGAGTGCGAGGCCCGGCTGCGGGTCACGTCCGTACTCGCTCGCGACGCGATACGCTTCCTCGGCCAGCGCGAACTCACCGCGCAGCCGGTGGATCTCCGCCCGCTGGTAGAGCACCTCCGCCGTGACGGGCTTCGCGCGCGACGGAGCCTGCTCCGCGTCACGCATCTCGTCCATCGCCTCCGACCACGCCCCGCCGAGCGAGAGGATCTCGGCGCGGTGCGCGAGGCAGATGCCGCCGAAGTTTGCGGCCTGCGGCTGGGCCTCGCACCAGACGGCGAACGCGTTCGTCCATTCCCGTGCGCGGTGCAGCGCGCACGCCTGGTGGCAGGTGTCGATGACGGCGCAGTAGACGACCCCCGTCATGATCGGCGAGAGCTCGCCCGCGACCACCGACACCATGACCTCGTCGAGCAGGCCGAGCCCCTCCTCGACCTTGCCGAGGAGGACCAGCGCCCTTCCCTGCGCGTGCCGCGCGAAGTTCACGAGATCCGGCTCCGCGAACCGCTCGCCGATGGCGACGGCGTCTTTTGCCACGCGAAGTGCGGCGTCGTATTCGCATTGCTGCATGTGTCGGCGAATCGCCGGCAGGAGCAGGTATCCGGTCACCGCGCACTCGCCGCCGAGCTGCTCGACCAGGCGCTGCGCGCGCGCGAACCAGCCGTTCGC
>CAYUAW010000743.1:0-2619 GCA_964442485.1 uncultured Polyangiaceae bacterium | reverse complement strand
TTTGAAAACCGCCGTAGGGGCAACCCTACCAGGGGTTCGAATCCCTTCTCCTCCGCCAGATCATTGACGAAATCATGCTGCGCGGAAAGCGGTGCCCGGACAGCGTGTCATCGCTTCGATGACCGCTGCCCCTCGTAGTCTTGCGCCGCGTCGAGAAGCGCCTGCCGCCCCCAGACATGCGCCGGGTCGTGGCGCGCGTTGCGCCGCCAGAACAGGTGAAAGCCGGGCGAGGGTACGGCGAATGGCAAAGGGCGCAGCACTACGTCGAATTGCTGCGCGATGGAGTGAGGTGCGGTGAGCGCCATGTCGCTCGCCTTCACGACCTCGAAGGCAGCGTGATAGTGGGCGATCCGCATCGCCGCGTGCACGCGCTCGCCGATCTCAGCGAGGGCGTGGTCAAGCGCCGTCCGCCCGCTACGCCGCGATGACACCAGGACGTGCTGCAAGGCGAGGAAGCGCGACAGCGTGAGCTTACCGCGCGCCGCGGGATGATCGCGGCGCAGCGCGCAGAAATATCGAGCGCTCCTTCCCATCGGCGCGCTCTCAAGATCGGCGCGCGCCACCACAGGGATGTCCACGGCGAAATCGACTCCGCCGGTGGCGAGTTCGTGCGCCACCTTGGCGCGCTCGATCTGGACGATGTTGAAGCGCAGGCCAGGCGCAGCCACGAGACGGCGCGCGATCGCCGGCGCGAGGGTGGCAGCCGCGACGTCGCCCATGGCGACGCTGAACACCCGCTGCGAGGTCCCGGGATGGAACCGCGCGCGTGCGCCGAGGCCCGAGCGCAGCCGGGTCAGCGCCTCGCGGACCGGCCCGATCAGCGCCTCGGCAGCGGGCGTGGGGGTCATGCTGCGCGCCTCCCGGATGAACAGCGGATCGTCGAGGGCGGCTCGCAGGCGCGCGAGCGCGTTGGACACGGCCGGCTGGGTGAGGTGGAGAGTCTCGCTCGCCCGGGTGAGGCTCCGCTCTGCGTAAATGGCCTCGAAGATGGGCAGCAGGTTGAGGTCGATGGCGCGCAGATTCAATGGAGGGCAGCGATATTATCACTGCTGGTGATGATGGGGATTCGAGAAATGAACGTGCGTGGGGCGTGCTCGGCACCGTACCCTCCGAGGGCAACAACGAAGGGCAGCCAACAGGAGGACCTCGTGGCGATCGACTTCGCAATTCCAGAAGAGGCAAAGAAGCTACGCGAGCAGGTGCGGCAGTGGGTCCATGACGAGTGCATCCCGGCCGAGAAACGGCTGCTCGACGGCGGCGACTACAAGACCATCCTCGGCGAGCTGCGCACCAAGGCGCGCGCGCAGGGCTTATGGTGTCCGTTCATCCCGAAGGAATATGGCGGCATGGGGCTCGGGCCGCTCGCCAATGCGCTGGTGCAGATGGAGCTCGGCGAAAGCTACCTGGGCGCGCTCTCGATGAACACGCAGGGGCCCGATGACGCCACGATGATGACGCTCCTGGAGCACGGCACGGAATATCAGAAGGAGAAGTTCCTCAAGCCGCTGCTCAACGGCGAGAAGCGCATTTGCTACTCGATGACCGAGAAGGCCGCCGGGGCCGACGCCACCGGCATGCAGACGCGCGCCGAAAAGAAGGGCAGCGACATGTATGTCCTGAATGGCGAGAAGTGGTTCTCCACGGCAGCATCCGTTGCCGACATCGCATTGGTGATGGCGAAGACGGATCCCGATGCACCACGGCACCAGCAATTTTCCACCTTCCTCGTCGAGCTGCCCAACCCGGGCTACAAGATCAAGCGCAACATCCCCACCATGGCGGCTGAAGGCCCGCTCTCCCACATTCTCGGCGGCGGGCACGCCGAAATCGAGATCAAGGAGCTCGAAGTGCCCGCCCGCAATCTGCTCGGCGGTGAAGGCAACGGCTTCAGCATGGGCCAGCATCGTCTGGCTTACGGGCGCCTGCGACACGGCATGCACAATGTCTCGATGGCGCAGCGCGCGCTCGACATGGCGACGGAGCACGTCACCAAGCGTTCGACGTTCGGCAAGAAGCTCGACGAGCGCCAAGCGGTCCAGTTCATGCTCGCTGAATGCGCGAGCGAGCTCTACATCGCGCGCCTCATGATCATGCACATCGCCTACAAGGCCGAGAACAAGATGGACATTCGCCAGGAGAACGGCATCGCAAAGGTGTTTTTGGCTCACATGGTGCACAAGGTGGTCGACACCGCCATCCAGCTCCACGGCGCCCTGGGCTATTCGCGCGATACGCCGCTCGCGGTCTGGTACACCCATATTCGCAGCCAGCGCCTCGTCGACGGCCCGGACGAGGTGCACAAGTGGACGACCGGGCGTAACGTCATCAAGGCCTTCAAGGCGACTGGCACGACGGCCGGCGCCTGCGGTGGCGACTTGCTGTAAGCAGGCCCGAGCTGATGAGCGAATTTGAATCGTTCCCTGGCGACTGGCGCGCGCCCGCGAGGGCCGAGCCGTGAAGGCGACTTCACGGCTGTCAGCGAATCGATTCCTGCACCGATGGAAGGCGAATATCGGCTACCCCAAGTCTGGTGAAGTTCTGGTGGAGCGATCGACCCATTTCGAATCGCCTCGTGCAGCGTAGATTCAAAGTGAACGAATCGAAGCTCCCGGGAGCTTC
>CAYUAW010000742.1:0-2628 GCA_964442485.1 uncultured Polyangiaceae bacterium | reverse complement strand
GGCGGAGCCGCGCGGGTTGGCTGCCCCAGCCAGTGTCGTACCCGCCGAAGCCAAGGTACGGTCACGCGGTGACGCGCCCGCGTCTCCTCGCCTCCGTCGTCGTGGTTGCCGTCGTGCTGGCTGCAACGTTCGTCGCGCCGCGTCGTCCGACGACGGACGCCCATCCGCCGACCGCTCCGACGACGGCTTCCGTGCGAGCTCTTCCGGGCGCGTCGGCACCGCCGGCGGAGACGGCCTCCGTCCGCTCGTGGCCCGCCGATCCGGTGCGCTACGATTGCTCGGAGTTCGCGCCACCCGCGGCGCCGTCGCCCGGGCCGCCACCGACGCAGAGCGACACGAGTGTCATCCTGCAAAGAGCGAAGCTCCGAGGCGCGAGCGCCGTGCTCCGCGGCGCCGGGTTACCGCTCACCGCCGGGGATTGCGTGGAACTCGAGGGCGCCATGACCCGAACTGCGCGTTCGTCGCTCACGCCGTTCGCGCGCGCGACGGTGCAGAACGCGGCGATCGCGCTCGCGCGGTGCGCACGCGCTGCCGGCGCCACCTCCGCGGACGGCGTCCCGAGCGTCACCCAGCTCGCCCGCGTGAAGGCCCACGCGCGGAAGCTGGTGGAGCAGGTCGCCATCGACAACGCGACGCTCTCGGCGCTTGGCCGCGTGTCGTCGCCGCTGACCGCCTGGCTCGGGATCGACGCGGAAGCGGCCAGTGCCGCTCCTCGAGCCTCGTGCCCTCCCCCGCCTGCACTCGAGTGCGAGCGGTTTCACCCTCGTGACTCATCCGCTCGGCACCGTGCACGGCGCGGACGCCTTCTACGGTGACCTCGTGGTCGTCGACCGGTCGGGCAACGCGCACGCTCTCACGCTGCCGGCAGCGCTCGTCCTCCGGAAGACCGGCAGCGACGGCATGACGGTCTGCTTCGCGGAGCTCGCCGACCCGTCGCTCTCGGAGGCCGACTTTGCCGCCCGTCGCTCTCCCCCGCGGGCCTCTCGACTTCGGCGGAATCCGCTGCGATCGCTGCCACACGCACGGGAGACGGCTTTCCGACGAGCACCCAGGAAATGCGGACGACGAGGGGGCTCGGGATGCCTTGCACGACATTTCCAGCTGGTATCGCCAGCGCCCGGCGAGCGTGTCGGACTGGCCGTGAGAGCGTCCGGGACCTAGACGTCGGTTTCGAGGCGAACAGTCGATGACTCCGCCGACGGCACCGCCACCCCTCAGCCCCCACCGTGGAAGCGCTTCGACGCTCGGCGCGGAGGCGCTGGCAGACGCAGAGAGCCCCTTCGTCATCGAGCACCGCGAGGCACTCATCTACATGCTGTGTCAGGCCGCGGAGCTCGAGCACGGCCTCATGTGCGAGTACCTGTTCGCAGCCTTCACCTTGAAGGCGCGCGTGGACGAGGGCGTCACCGCCCGGCAGCTCCAGGCGATCGAACGCTGGCGCCGCGTGATCCTCGGCGTCGCCGCCCAGGAGATGTTTCACCTCACGCTCGCGTCGAACCTCCTCGCGGCCGTCGGCATGGCGCCGCACCTGGTTCGGCCGAACATGCCGCACCCCGCCCGTCACTATCCGCCGGGAGTGACCGTCGCGCTCCTCCCCTTTGGCGAGCCCGCGCTCCGTCATTTCATGTTCCTCGAGCGGCCCGAGGGGATGGCTCTCGAGGACACGGAGGCCCTCGACGCGAGCCGGCACGCGGTGCCGCACCTCGACGCGGATGCGATCGCGCCGGTGCTGCAGACCTTCGCGACGGTCGGGCATCTCTATCGCTCGATAGAGGCGGGCTTCCGCCGTCTCGTCGAGAAGTGGGGCGAGAAGTGCATCTTCATCGGCCCCGAGCGCGCGCAGGCGCGGCCGGAGCACTTCCAGTGGAAGGAGCTCGTGGTGGTGACGGATCTGGCGTCCGCCATCCGGGCCATCGAGACGATCGTCGAGCAGGGCGAGGGACCGCGCGGCGACTGGAAGGCGGCGCACTTCGGGCGCTTCAAATCGGTGTTCGACGAGCTGATGGCGCTCAAGGCCGAAGATCCGTCGTTCGAGCCCGCGCGCCCCGTGCTGGCGGGGACGGTGTGGCCCACCGAGTCCGGCAGCGTGCCGCGCTTCACGAATCACGAGACCGCGCGCGTCGCGGACTGGTTCAACGTGGGCTACGAGCTCGTCCTGCAGCTCCTGTCGCGCTTCTTCGCCAACGTGGACGAGACGGACGCGCAGCGAGCCGTCCTCGCCGACGTCGCGGTGAGCCTGATGTTCGACGTGGTAGGTCCCCTCGGGCGCTACCTCACGGAGCTCCCGGCGGGCGACGAGTATCCCGGCCGGAACGCGGGCCCGAGCTTCGAGCTGTTCTACACGTCGGACTACCTGCTGCCGCACCGGCGTGCCGCCTGGATCGTCATGGCAGAGCGGCTCCGGGTGGCGGCAGCCTACGGGCGTCGCCTCGAGAAGGGCGCAGAAGAGCCGCTCGCCAGGGTGGCCGCGACCTTCGACGCCCTTGCCGAGCGCCTGCACGCGCAGATCGAAGATCCGCCCTGAGGCGCGAACGGAAGTGGCGGACGGCCCACGAACAGGGGACGCTCGAGCTCGATGCACGGACCCGTTTACCCACCGGAGCTGGCCCGGTACGTCGAGAGCCGCTG
>CAYUAW010000741.1:0-2635 GCA_964442485.1 uncultured Polyangiaceae bacterium | reverse complement strand
AGATCGCAGCGCTTGCCGCCGTCCTTCGTGCGCGCGGCGTAGAAGGTGAGCTGGCGCGTCGCCATGATGCGCACGATCATGCGGCCGATCTTCCGCTGCACGCGCGGGAACACGAAGAGCGGCGCGCCGAACTGGATGCGCTCGTTCGCGTACTTCATCGATTCCTCGAGGGCCGCCTGCGCGACGCCGATGCCGCGTGCCGCAGTCTGGATGCGAGCGCTCTCGAAGGTCGCCATGAGCTGCTTGAAGCCCATGCCTTCCTTGCCACCGAGCAGCGCGTCGGCTTCGACCTTGAAGCCGTCGAAGCCCATCTCGAACTCCTTCATGCCGCGGTAGCCGAGCACCTTGATCTCGGTGCCGTTGATGGCGGCGTCCGGAAAGCCCTCGTGCTCGGGGTTCGTCTCGCTGCCGCGCTGCTTCTTCGCGAGGAACATCGAGAGCCCGCCGTAGCCGTCATCCGCGGGGTTCGTGCGGGCGAGCAGCGTCATGAGATCGGCGCGGGTCGCGTGCGTGATCCACGTCTTGGCGCCGTCGATCCGGTACGAGCCGTCGGCCTCTTTCGTCGCCTTCGTCCGGATGTGCGCGAGGTCGGAGCCGAAGTTCGGCTCGGTGAACACCGCGGTCGACATCGCTTCGCCCGAGGCGAGGCGGGGGAGCCAGTACTTCTTCTGAGCCTCGGTGCCGCCGCCGATGATGAGCTCCGCGGCGATCTCCGAGCGGGTGCCGAGCGAGCCGACGCCGATGTAACCGCGGCTGAGCTCCTCCGTGACGACGCACATCGCCACCTTCGTGAGCCCCTGCCCGCCGTATTCCTCGGGGATGGTGAGCCCAAAGACGCCCATCTCGGCCATCTTGCCGATGAGCGACATTGGGATGAGGACGTCCTTGCGGTGCACGTCCTGCGCAATGGGGAGCACTTCCTTGTCCGAGAATTTCCGGAACTCGTCGCGGATCGAGTCGAGCGTGTCGTCGCCCATGCCCCACGCCCCGTAGGTGCGCTCCTCGAACGCGCGTCGGGCGATCTCACAGATGACGGTGGACGAGGCTCCACGCACGACGGGCTCGAGGGACGGGCTGCCGACCGTCTCGGCGAAATCCTTGGGCGTCAGCCACAGATCCGACGGTGCGATGGACTCGCACGGTCCGAGATTCACGCCGCCCTGAAGCTCGCGGATGAGCTCACCGACGTACGCCTCGGCGATCTTGCGCTCGAGCGAGCCACTGCCCGGGGAGACGCGATCGGCCCACTCCGAGACCTGGCGCGCAGCCTCGAGCTCCGTCGCCAGGTAGGCCAGCGCGTGAGCTGCGAGCTGGTTATTCTCCAGCTTTTTCCCCGAGATCTTGCCGCCTTCGGTGACGTGCTCCGTGACGCGTGGCAGCGCGCGGCGGTAAAGCTCCTCGATGGCAGCGACGGCGGAACGGAGATTGATTTCTGTGCTCACTCGACGGCTCCTCGCCCGTGCGGCCCGGCCGGCCCGAAACTTCGTGGGCATTAGCGGGGTTCGGACGCGGCTCGCAAATAGGTGCAGGTCCCTCCCGCGTCAACAGCCTGATGTGGCGGCTCCCGGTGTTCAGGGTTTCCTGGAGTGCGCGACTGCGTCGAGCGCTCTTCCCGGCGTGAGGTCGCTTCTACTAGGATGCGCGCCCGCAATGGCCAAAGAGATCTACGAACTGGGACAAATTCCGGATGTTGGGGAGGTTCCCCCGAAGATGTACGGGCAGCTGATTCGCCCCGAGCGCTACGGCGAGCCGCGTGACGCCTTCAAGCAGGAGGCGATCGAGGTTCCCGAGATCGGCCCTCGCGAGGTGCTCGTGTACGTCATGGCCGCGGGCGTGAACTACAACAACGTCTGGGCAGCGCTCGGCATCCCCGTCGACGTCATCAAGGCGCGCCAGAAGAAGGGCGAGAAGGAGGCGTTCCACATCGGCGGCTCCGATGCGAGCGGCGTCGTGTGGAAGGTCGGCAAGGACGTCAAGAACGTGAAGGTCGGCGACGAGGTCGTCACCCACTGCGGGTGGTGGAACCACGACGACCCTCACGTGGTCGCCGGCAAGCATCCGATGTTCGCGCCCTCACAGCTCATCTGGGGCTACTAGACGAACTGGGGCAGCTTCGCGCAGTTCACGAAGGTGCAGGATCACATGTGCCTGCCGAAGCCTCGCCACCTCTCGTGGGAAGAGGCCGCGGCGTACATGCTGGTCGGCGCGACGGCGTACCGCATGCTGCACGGGTGGTCGGGGAACACCGTCCAGAAGGGCGATCCGGTCCTCATCTGGGGCGGCGCCGGCGGGCTCGGGTCGATGGCGATCCAGATCGTGAAGGCCGCCGGCGGGCGTCCGGTCGCGGTGCTCAGCGGCGACGACAAGGTCGACTACTGCAAGAAGCTCGGCGCGGTCGGCACCATCAATCGGAAGCAGTTCAATCACTGGGGCATGCTCCCGCACTGGAAGGACGAGGCCGCCTACGGGAAGTGGCTGTCCGGCGCACGGGCCTTCGGCAAGGCGTTCTGGGAAGCACTCGGCGAGAAGTCGAACCCGACGCTCGTCTTCGAGCATCCTGGCGAGGATACGGTGCCCACGTCGTGCTTCGTCTGCGAGACGGGCGGCATGGTCGTCATCTGCGCCGGCACCACCG
>CAYUAW010000740.1:0-2639 GCA_964442485.1 uncultured Polyangiaceae bacterium | reverse complement strand
TTTACGCTACTCGCGCACCCGCCTGCGCTTCGGCGAGCTCGACGGTGTTCTGCAGGAGCATGGCGACCGTGGTGACGCCGACCCCGCCGAGCCGCGGCGTGATCCACGACGCCTTCTCCGCGACGGATTCGTCGACGTCCGGCAAGAGACGCTTGCCTTCCCACGTGATCCCCGCGCTGACGACGACGGCGCCCTCGCGAACCATGCGCGGTTGAACGATGCCGGGTTGCCCCACCCCCGCGATCACGATGTCCGCGCGGAGCGTGTGCTCCGAGAGGTTTGCGACCCCGGAGTGAACGATGGTGACGGCGGCGTTTGCGCCCGCGGCCTTCGCGCTGAGGAGCATGGAGAGAGGACGCCCCAGGGTGGGCCCTCGCCCGAGCACAACGACGTGGCGGCCGGCGGTCGGTATCTCGTAATGCATGAGCATCGCGCGCACGCCGGACGGCGTGGCCGGGATCGGCCCCGGATCGCCGATCGCGAGGCGGCCGAGGTTCGTCGGATGCAAGCCGTCGGCGTCCTTCATGGGGTCCATCCGCAGCAGCGCGCGAGCGAAGTCCAGGTGAGGCGGCAACGGATGCTGGATCAGGAAGCCGTGAACTCGACGATCGCCGTTGAGCCGGTCGACGGTCGCGTGGAGCTCGTCCTGCGCGGTGTTCGCCGTGAGGCGGACGTTCTCTGACCAGAAGCCAGCGCTGGCGCAGGCGTCGTGTTTCTTGCGCACGTAGCCTGCGCTCGCTGGATCGTCACCGACGAGAATCGTGGCGAGCCCGGGAACGACGCCGCGCGAGCGCAACGCGGCAGCCCTGGCAGCCACCCGCTGCATGACGCCGTCAGCGACTGGTTTTCCTTCGAGGAGCTTCGCGGACATGGGACCTCCGTTGTGGAAGAGCCCAGGCGCGCGGCAGGAACGTCGCTGCTCCCTTGTGGTTTTCCACACTCAGGCGCCAGTCACAGCGACCCACGATGGCTAGCAGGACGGGCTATTAGGGTAAAGTGGCAATCTCTCGCTTCGTAGTCTCGCAAGACTCCGAATGATTCCTGAGCATGAAGCGGGCGCTGCGGTTACTTTTGGCTGGTGCGAGCCTCCCACACGCGGACAGGAAGCCTCCGTCTCTTCGGGCCCCATCGCCGCGTTCGCGTGGCGCTGGCCGCAGCCGTGTGCACGGTGGCCGGCGCCTGCGGTCCTGACGTCCCGCCGTACTGGTTCTACCCGCCGGGTCCTTGTGCGTCAGACGCCGACTGCGTCGTGAGCAGCTTCTGCATCGAGCCCGCGCCCGGGAGCTGCCTCGTGCCGTGTCGATCGAACCTCGACTGCGCGCCACCGTACGCGTGCCGGCCGCAGAAGCGCCGTGGCGCGAAGGGCGACATGGACGTGTGCTCCACGCCCTGAGCCTCACCCCTTGTGCTCGTCTCGCTTGATCTCGTCCAGGAGGGCCGACGTCACTTCTGCGACGCCGCGTTCCCTCGCGGCAGCCTCTGCGCGCTTCTTGACCCAGGGGCGGACGAAGAAGGGGACCTTCTTGAGTCGTTCGAGAGCGCCGCGCTCCCACTTCACCGCGTCCGCCATGATGCCGCGATGATACGGCGCCGCGGTCTGGGCGGGGCGCTCCATCGACAGCGGCGCGCCCGTCCCCTTACACTTCCGTCATGGACCTCGAAGCCATCGCGCGCCACATTGCGGAAGCGATCGAGCACGGCGGGAACGCCAGGGCCGTCTTCGGTGAGCCCGTCAAGCTCGCGACGCAGACCGTCGTTCCGGTCGCGGTGGTCTCGTCTCAGGTCGGCGGCGGGGGCGGTAGCGCATTCCTCGGCGGTGGTGGTGGCGGCGGCTTTCACCTGCGCGTCGTTCCGATCGGCTACATCCACGAGAAGGACGGCGCCGTCGTGTTCAGCGCGATAGACGTCCCGGAGGGCGCGTTCTTGCCCGCGCCACATTCCGAAGAAGTCGCGGGCCGTCCACCCACAGGTCCCCTCGTCGCGCGCATCATCGAGCGGCTCCGCCCGCCACGTGATCGTTCCACCTGAACGAACTCGCGAACGTCTCACTGGGTGCCCGCGTGTCGTCGTCGGGACCATTCACGCGTCGTCCAACACGGGTGGATTCGCACTCAAGTGTTCTACTCACCTTGCGCGCGTGCTCTCACATGTGCAGCTTCGTAAGACGATAAGCATATTCCGAGTGCCATCGTTCCGTATTCACCAGGAGGTGATCCGATGATCGGCATCAAAATCGTGGCGATCGCGCTGACCGGCTTGGGCGGCGCGACCATGGGCAGCGACGTTTACCTCTCGGCTCGCGCGCGATCCGCGGTTCACACGAGCTGGCAGCATTCATCAGAGGTTTATCGGCCGGTCGTGCTCATGAGCGAAGATCCGCGTGTCTCTACCGAAACCGGAGTGGCAGACGCTCCAGCGATGGGCTCTGTCATCGTCTTGAGTCCGTCCACCATCTACTCGCGAAGCTCTGCCACTCATGCTGCGACCGTCGGCGCTCCGGACGGCGAGACTGCCCTCGCGCCTGCAGTTTGTTCCAACTGGGCGTTGCACGAGGATGGTGTCACCGACCCGGGCATCTGGACGCTGTGCGTCCCCTCGGCGTCCCCGTGACCACGGGCCTCGAGGCCCCTCCCTGTCGC
>CAYUAW010000739.1:0-2647 GCA_964442485.1 uncultured Polyangiaceae bacterium | reverse complement strand
CGCCCGAACGGTGTCGAGGCGGCGATGTCCCGATCGCGAGACGCCACTGTCTCCGATCATGGATTCGCCGCGTTGAAGCACCCGAGTCTGGAGTGCGCCGTGTCGCCCGAGCGGTGAGTAACTCCCCCATTTGCCGGTCGTCCTCGCGTCGCAAGGGCGACCGCAGAGGCCTCGTCGGGGGATGGCGCGGCCCTTGCTCCGGGCAATCGCATGAAGTCGCTTCACTCCTTCGTCGCGGTTGCCGTAGCGGGTCTCGTTGTCACGATCGCGAGCGGCGCCCACGCCGCCGACCGTACCCTTCGCATCGCGACGGTCGCGCCGAAGAGCTCCTCGTGGGGCAAGGTGTACGGGGCGTGGCAGAAGGCGATCGCCGAGAAGACGAGCGGCAAGCTCGAGCTCGAGATCTACTTCAACGGGGTCCAGGGCAACGAGGACGCCATGGTCAGCAAGATGAAGACGGGGCAGCTCGACGGCGCCGCGATCACCTCGCTCGGCCTCTCGATGATCTACAAGAGCGTCCTCGTCCTCCAGCTGCCCGGCGTGCTCACGAAATGGAGCGAGCTCGACGAGGTCCGCGACAAACTCGAGCCGGACATCGACGCGCACATCAAGGCCGCCGGCTTCGAGGTGGTCGGATGGGGCGACGTCGGGCTGGTGCGGCAGTTCAGCCGGGGCTTCGAGATTCACCGCCCCGCAGACGTCAAGGACAAGAGGCCGGCGGTCTGGCGCAACGAACCCACGCAGCCCGCCGTCTATGCCGCCATCGGCAACATCGTCCCGGTGCCGGTCGACGTCATGGAGATGCTCCCCGCGCTCCGCTCCGGAAGCGTGAACCTCATCGCCGCGCCGGCGCTCGCGGCGGAGCAGCTGCAGTGGACTCCTTACCTCGACCACGTGAACAGCGAGGTCATCACGTGTGCCCTCGGCGCGCTCATCTTCAAGTCGGGTGCGCTCGAGAGCCTGCCCGCCGACATGAAGGCGACCTGGGACGACATCCAGACCCGCGTCAGCCAGACCCAGCAAGGCCGGATCCGCAAGCTCGACGACGAGGCGTACGCGCGCATCGCCCAGAAGATGGGCGTGGTCCGCTACACGCAAGCCGAGCACGACGAGTGGGAAAAGCTCCTCCGCAAGGTCGTCAAGGGCCTCGCGCGCGGCACGTATGACAAGACGCTCGTGAACAAGGTGCTCGGGATGCGGGGGATGGAGCTGGTGGAATAGCGGGCCCAATCACGGAAGCGAACAGACACCTGCGCTGCAGGTCGCGACTGGCGGCGCGTCGTTGCAGGTCGCGTGTTGCACGGAGCAGCCGGCCTTCGTGAAGCCGGGGCACACCATTGCGTCGAGCCCTGAAATTGCCTTCTTGAACGCGTCTGCGCCGTTGCTCGACGCCGCCGCATACGTGCAGCTCTCGTAGCACGAGGTCGTGAGCTGGACGACGCTGCAATCCCCGTCGGCGGAGCACTTCTTGTCGACCAGGTTGCCACCGAGGTTCAGCTGATTCTTCAACCCGTCTTGCTCCTGCGTGCACGAGTACCCCGCGTCGGGGACGGACGGCGAGACGTCGTTACATTCTCCGCCGACGCATTCCTGCTTGCCCAGGCCCCCGAAGCAAAAGAAGGGCTCGGACGGCGGGCATCCATCCGCGAGATACGGCTCGCACAGTGCGTGGTCGACCGAGGCCCGCTCCACTGCGAACGCCGAGGCGCCCGCCGTGGAGACCGTGACGGGACACCCCCGAAAGCAGTCGTCTTCCGCCAGGAGCGTCGTGCAATCGTCGCTCGTCTTGCAGGCTCTGTCGAGCGCACTGGCCACGTGCTTCAGACCGTTCTCGATCTGCGCCACGCGCCCCTCACAGGTGGACGAGCCCGCGTCCCGGGAGTCGGAGAGATCGTGCGCACATCTACCGAGGAGGCACGCGGGAATGCCCCTGTAGGTGCAGGGGCCGAACCTGGGCGGGCATCCCTCCTTCGCATAGGTCGCGCAGAAGCTCTGCTCGAGCGCGTCGACCTTCCCCTGAACGGCGGACACGTCCTTCCTGGAGTAGGCCGCGTTGGTCGGGCACCCATCGATGCACGAGAGGGTCGGCAGACTGACGCAATCCGCATCGTTCTGACAGGACACGCCCACCGAGCTCGTGATGGAGTTCAGCGCGACTTCGCCCCGGTTCCGGAGCTCGTCGCAGGAGAGCGCCACTGCCGAGTCGCTGCTCGGGGCAACGCTCGCGTCATCGTGGACGGCGGCGTCGCTGACCGCTCTGGTCGACTCCCCCTCGCAGGACAACGCGCTCGCCCCGAACAACAGAGCCCCGCTGGCAATCCGCAGTGTCTTCACGGTGACGTCCTCTTGCGGCCTTCGCCGACCGCTCCAGCGAGCACAGTATGCCACCGCCCGGCGAGAGCCTCACATTGGCGGAAATGCCGCGCAGCACAGCTGGGAACCTCCGCCGGACACCACGATCTGGTCGCAGCTCGCGGGGATGGTTCTGCAGCTGAGCCCATACGGCTTTGCCGCCGGGCAAATCGGGTCCTTGCCCTGGACGGCGCAGCCGATCTTCACCGTGAACTGCGATTGGCACATCAAGTAGCCACTCTGGATCCTCTCGCAGCCCGTCGTGGTCGTGTCGCACGCGAGGGTCGCCTTCGCC
>CAYUAW010000738.1:0-2650 GCA_964442485.1 uncultured Polyangiaceae bacterium | reverse complement strand
AGGTTCTTCGTCAGGCTGCTTCCGTCCGGCGTCGGGTAGAAGACACCGTTGAAGATGCACATCTCGTTCTTCACGGCAGACTCGCCGAAGGTGAACGTATCGGCCGTATCGTTCTGATACTCGCACGCCCAGTTGATCGTGGTTCCAGCGGTGAGCACCATGGGCGGATCGAACGCCGCGAGCTTCGGCTCGTCCCAGTCCGAACCCTTGTAGAGCATCCGCCCGTCGTCGGTCGACGAGGTGAAGCCGATCGCGTGCTTGTGCATGTGGCTGACGGCCACGAGGAGCTTCAGGTCCGACTCGAGCGTGTAGGATTTGCTCACGACGCTGTGCCCAGGGGGGACCTGAAGACCGAGGTTGTTCAGGAAGACGCCGCCGGCCTTGTACTTGATGGCATCGGCATCGACGTACCTCATCGAGAACGTCGCCTGCACGTGGAGCGTGTCGGCGGTCGTGTTGAGGTAGTGCACCATCAGTCGGAGCCCATCGGTCGCAGGAAGGAACCGGCCCACGTCCGCGGGATAGGTCGTCTTCTGCACCAGCGTCTGCGCCGCGTGGACGAACTCGTGCGCCTCGAGACCCCCTGCGGGACAATCCTCCACCGCGGCGGCGGTCAGCCCTTCGATGCGGAACGCGGCGAAGTGGTGCGACCCCGGCGCCATGTTCGAGTCGCTCTCCAGGATGGCGATGTCCTTGCCGAACGGATTGTCGAAATCCTGGCACTTGTAGACCTCACCACCCGCGGGAATGTCGAGCATCGTCGTCGTCATCTCGTAAGACTCCCCCTGAGACGTCTGGGACGAAGAGGGTGACGTGCTCGTGCCTTTGCCGCTATCGGTGCTTCCGCACGCGACGAGCAGAGCGAACGACGAGCAGACCCACACCGGGTGGATGCGTGCGTTGTGCATGTAACCAAAACCTCCAGCGGTTACTGGACCGCTGGCGGAGTGTGCCACCCGTCCCCGACGGTGTCGCCATTCTCGTCGACTCGTCGAACGTCAGGGTCACCGACGCGGAGGCCGGAGTTTTTCTCGCGGCCGAATTTTACCGGCCGTCAGAGGGCTTTGGCGTGAAGCGCGCGCTCACGGCGTCAACTTGATAACGTTGCCGTCGGTTGCGACGTAGATCTTGCCCTTGGCGGCGATCGGTGTGTTGAAGCGGCGCATGCCGGAGAGGGTCGAGGTGCTCGCCGTGAACGGGACCGCGGCGCCCGTGTCGCCGTCGAAGGCTTGCAACCGGTTGCTTCCTTCGGCAGCGGGGAACCACACGATGGCGTCGGCCTTGCCGTCCGTCGTGGTGACCATGGGAGAGCCGTTCCCGGAGCCGCCGCACCAGGCGTAGTTCAGGGTGGGTGGCGAACCGGGTGTGATCTTGTACGTCGTGAGAGTTCCGGCGCCGCCGCACGCCGAGTTGTTGCCCTTGAACGAGACATAGGTCGCGGTGGACGTCTGGTAGAGAACGGGTGCGGTGATGATCTCGTTGGTCGCGACCGTCGCCGTGGCAAACGAGCCGCCCTTCGCGCCGATCGCGCTACCGACACCGTTCAGGGTGGTGCGATCGAGGAGGTAGGCCTTGCCGTCCTTGCCGAACATGATGACCAGATGCGATGGCGTCGAGCCCGCCAGGTCGAACGGGATGGGCGCGGTTCCCATGTCGAGGTCGCCGTTGTCGAGGTCGTGCCAGTTGGTGGGCGCGAAATACGCGGGCGCGTTCGTGAACGCCGCCCCGACCCCCAGCCGGATGAGCGCGTCGCCGCCGCCCCAGGTCGCCGTCCCCTGCGTGTTGCCCGTGGATGCGTAGAGGTAAGAACCGTCGGACGAGATGCCGCCAGGCGCCCAGATGCCACCTGCGGCGGCGGTCGTCGCCCAGGTCTGCACCTTCGTCGGGTCGGAGATGGACACTGCGACGACCCTGCCGTGATAGGTGGGGCAGTCCCCGTATAGACCGCCGTACGGAACGTAGAGCGTGCCGCCGACGAGGGCGAGTGCACCGCGCTGCCCCGTCGTCTTCGCATTGAACGGCACTGCCGCCGTTCCCACCTGCGCCGCGACGTCGACGGGCCAGCCCTGCTCGATGCCGCCGTTCGCGAGCGACAGGGCGAAGATCTCGTGCTTCGGCACCGAGCCTACGCCGGGAGGAAGCACGAGGGCGCCGACGAACACCGTCTGCGAAGCGAAGTCGATGACCGGCGTGCTCGTGACGCCGAAGAGGTCGATGTTGCCGCAGCTCATCATGGACAGCGGGACCGAAGCGCCGAGCGGCGTTTTCCAGACCTGGCTACCGGTCGCCGCGTCGAGCGCGTACACGTTGTTCGACTCCGTTGCGACGACCACGAGATCCTTGCCCGTCCCTCCGCGGTCGACGAAGAGCGGCTGTGAGTAGATCGCCTCGCTCCCGATCGTGGGCTTGAACGTCGTGTCCAGCTTGAGGCCGGCCACGGCCGCCTTCGTCAGCGCCGGTTCGATGTAAACACCGTCGCGGCTCGGGTTCTTGTGGTGCATGAGCACCGAGTCGCCGGGCGTCGGGGGCGCGCCACCAGTGCCGCCGGCGCCGCCGCTTCCTGCCGTTCCGCCGCTTCCTGCCGTTCCGCCGCTGCTCTTTGCGCCACCGCTTCCTGCGGCGCCGCCGTTCGATGTTCCGCCGTTCGACG
>CAYUAW010000737.1:0-2652 GCA_964442485.1 uncultured Polyangiaceae bacterium | reverse complement strand
CCGGGGAACATGGCGTGCGTGCCGTGCTCGTCTGCTTCGGCGGCGTGGCGCAAGATCAGCCGGCCGAGCGTGGGCCGCGCGACGACCGTGTCTACCCAGGCCTCGACCGCACGCTCGATGCGCACGGGGATCGGGTCGGCTGCCGAGAATGCCTCCTCGAGGCGCGCTGCGAGCGAGCCGAAGGCATCCGCGACCACCGCGTCATAGAGGCTCTGCTTGTCGCGAAAGTGGTAGAAGAGCGCCGCCCGCTTCAGGTCCACGGCGGAAGCCACGTCCTCTAGACGCGTTGCAACGTAGCCGTGCCGGGCGAACTGTTGCTCCGCAGCCGCGAGGATGGCAGCCCGCGTTCGCTCGGCTCTGGCGCTCGGTTCGACAGGGATTGCTTTGATTGCCGCGGCTTGCTGCATGGGAACTGCTCCATGATATCGCACGAACCCAATTGACTCGCAGGTAGATTCTACTTACTCGTCAGTCGAAAATCGATTGACTCGCAAGTAGAATCAGGTAGCGTCTGGTCAATGGCCGCGGGACCGTCCATGACCGAAACGATTCGCAGGGGGTCCTGTCGGCCGTCCGCACGGAGGTGTCGTCATGCTCTCGGAAGTTCTTCGCCTGGCCGCCGCGTTCGGCGCGATGGGTCTGATCATCCGGTTCTGGTACTGGTTCATGGAGTCGGTAGGCACGTTCTGAGTGCCGCCCTTGCAGCTCGCGACGGGTGGACCGGTGATGAGCGGCGCGCGTGACGGCCAGGCCCTCGCGCTCGAGCGCTGCTGCGCGCTCGTCGCTTCGGTGCTCTCGGGGGGGCGCCGCAGCGGCGTGCGCCTCGTGTCGGGCGAGCGCCGATGCTTCGGCATGAACCCGACGCGGACGATCGTGAATGTCCCCTACCCCGGCCTCGGCGCGGACTGGACGTTACGAGCCACGACCTGTGGCATCGCACTGCAGTGCTCCCCATCGAAGGATCGCATCGCGCAGTATCGGCTGGGGGAGCTGACCACTCGTGAGCTCAAGGCGCTCACCTGCGTCGAGGCGGAGGTCGCGCTCGGGTGGGTGAACGCGACCTGGGCCGGCTTGCTCCCGGATCTTCGAGGGTTCCTCCCGAGCCTCGCGGTCGGGGACAGCGAGCTCAGCGGCTCTGCGATCCTCGACCGCGCGCTGACGCTCGCGCGATCCGGCCGCGAGCTGTTCTATCACTCGCTGCTCGGCGAGCTCCCTGCCGGCACGGCGACGGAGCGCGGGCTCCTGGCGTCCGTCCTCAAGATGTACGGCCGCATGCCCTGGTCGGAGCGCAGGCGCGTGCTGTCGCCCGGCTTCGACACGATCCCCGTCGGCGGCAATGGCGGCGTGGAGAACCCGATCACTCCGCCACCGAGCCGGCCCGAGGAAGAAGATCTCGAAGCGCGTGCCGATCGACGCCTCGGCGTCCCCTATCCCGAGTGGAACCTCTGGACCGAGACGTTCCTTCGCGACCACGTGGCCGTGCTCGAGCGCAAGCACCCGTCGCGCCCCGTCCAGGCTCGACCCTCCTCCGCCAGCCTGCGCCGGTGGTTCGAGCAGCGCACCCACCGGGTGCTCAAGAGCCGCCTCGAGGACGGCTCCGAGCTCGATGTCGAGCACTACATCGAGCATCACATCGATGGATTGCTCGGCAGGCCGTCGGCGGCGAAGGTCTTCCGCGATCTGCAACCCGGCTTGCGCGACGTGACGACCGCGCTCTTGCTCGACGGCAGCTCTTCGCTCGGCGTCCATCAGGGCGCCATCTTCCAGCTCGAGCTCGCGTGCGCCGACGCGCTCTGCCACGCCATGGCGGTCGCGCGAGAGCGGCACGGATTGTTCGTGTTCGCCGGCAACACGCGTCATCGCGTCGACGTGACGTGCCTGCGGGATTTCGCGGACCGCCATTCCGTCGTGCCGAGTGCGCTCGGCCTCACCACCGGTGGGTACACGCGACTCGGTGCTCCGCTGCGCCATCTCACCCGGCGCTTGCTCGACCAGCCCTCGGAGCGGCGGCTGCTGATCGTGATCGGTGACGGCCTCATCTCGGACGACGGCTACGAAGGCCGCTATGCCTGGGCCGACACCGCGCACGCCGTCGAGGAGGCTTCCGAGGCCGGCGTGACCGTTCATTACGTCGGCGTCGGACGAGCCCAGGTCGATCCACTGCCGGACGTCTTCGGGTCACAGCGCTCGACGCGCATCAAGCGCGTCGACGAGCTGCCTCGAGCGCTGGCGCAAGTTCATCGAGAGCTGGTCGCCGCGTGAACTACCTGACCGGGAAATTCGCATGAAAACCGATTCGTACAAGGCGACCGGCAGCGAGATCGAGCTGTTCACGCGCGCGTACGAGCAACACCTCGCGGTGATGCTCACCGGGCCGACCGGTTGCGGGAAGACGCGGCTCGTCGAGCACATGGGCCAGGTCCTGAATCGACCCGTCGTGACCATCAGCTGCCACGACGATCTCACGAGCTCCGATCTCGTCGGCCGCTTCCTCGTTTCTGGCGGCGACGTGGTGTGGAACGACGGTCCGCTCACGCGAGCAATCAAGGACGGCGCCATCTGTTACCTGGACGAGGTCGTCGAAGCGCGCCACGACTCGCTGGCCGTGCTGCACTCGCTCACGGATCACCGGCGCGCGCTCTACGTCGACCG
>CAYUAW010000736.1:0-2653 GCA_964442485.1 uncultured Polyangiaceae bacterium | reverse complement strand
TGTCAGAGCTGGACGCTCGGAAACGATACCCCGCTCTACGTGAACCAGGTGGTCGAGAACAACGCCGGATATTTCCATCACTCGAACTGGATCTGGGTGCCGGACACGCTTTACACGGGGCCCGACGGAACCTGGAACTGCACCGATCGCGGGTTCGATCAGATCGCGGCCGGGGCCTTTGGAGGCGTCTTCTTCGCGCAGTCCACCCAGTCGCGCGCGGACACCCAGGCGTTTCCTTCCGGCGTCGCCTTCCAGATGCCGGCCCATGCTCGCATCATCGGCGACGTGCACCTCTTCAACAGCAGCGACACGGCGACGACGTCGAGCCTGCACTTCGACGTGTACACGCTGCCGGAGTCGGACGTGCGCGTGCCGCTCCAGCCGATGGCGTTCACGAACCTCACCCTGGACATCGCGCCGTCCACGGAGACGCGCGCCCGCATGCAATGCGCGACGCCTCAACCGGATTTCAACATCTACTACATCCTGCCCCACTTCCACGCGCTCGGTCAGGGGCTGTCGATCGACGTCGCGGGCGGCTCGAGGGACGGTCAAACCATCTTTCAGTCGATGGGCTCCATCGGCGAGAGCCTCGGAAGGATGTTCGACCCGCCGATCGCAATCACCGGTGCGACTGCGCTCGGCATCACCTGCGACTACGTGAACCCGAGCGCGACCACCGTGAAGTACGGGGAGGGCCTTCAGGAGATGTGCGTCGCGCTCATCTATTCGGACGGCAAGAAGGCCGGCGGAGAGACGATCGGCAACCTCAGCGCGACCGACTCCGCCGGTGTTCACAGCACGAACGATCTTTGCCTGTCGATCGGCGTCCCGTAGCGGGCCTCACGCAACCGGAATATTCACTGACGCGCGTCCCCCGCCATCCCTGCCTGCGCCGCGTGCGCGAGCATCTCCAGATCTGCCTTCGAGAAATCGCTCGCCTCAAGGTAATCGATGAGGCGCTGCCGCATCGCCGGATCGAGCTGACGCGCATCGGGAGGTGGCATCGCGCCGGGCTCGACCGAGGCTCTGCCGATGCGCTCCGCCGCGCTGGCGAGCTCGGCGCGATCGAGACGTGACAGCGCGACGTTGAACTTTGCTCGCGAGATGGTCTGGTCGAGCACGTCGTCGTGGCAGGGAGAGCAGGCCTGGATTAGTGTCTCGGCCGGCGTGGCGTCGGGCTCCGTTTGTAGGCCAATCTCTGCTCTGACGTGCGGATCGTCAGGGAAGATGTCGGCGAGATCCGGTAGCTCCGCTGCGGTCGTCGACCCGACCAGGTAGCTTCGATACGCGGTCGTGAGCGCCGCTAGCTTGCCGGGGTCCGTCGGGTTCGGGTCGAAGTACGGAAGCGCGAGGTGCTCGCCGAGCTTGAAGGTCTCGTATGCACGATCCCAGGTGGGACTGCGCCCGGGAGTCGTGCCCGCCACAGCGGAGACCGGCAGTCGTTCGTCGATGATCACTTCCGAATCGAAGAGCAGCGGTTGCGAAGAATCCGCGTTTCCCGTGATCGCCGTGACGGCTGAAGCTCGGATCGCCGAAAGGGAGAAGTTTGCGTACGGTTCGTCTGCCTTCGCAGCCAGAAAAGCGAGCTCGAGCGCCATGCCGCCGGCGCGGTCGAAGCTCGACACCTGGAGCTCCCCATCTGGCGGCTCCTCGAAGAAGTGCATCCAGGGGCTGTCCAGCTCTCGCATGAGCACCACGGGACTCGGCCGCGCGCGTTCGTGACACTGCCGGCAATCGGAGATCGTGTCTTTCAGCTCCTCGTCGTCGCGGACTTCGACGTCGAACCACTTCGTCTCGATCGCCGGCGTGTAGAGATCGCCCGGCAAGCAGCCACCCAGGGACGTGTTGCACGCCTGCTTGAACGTCAAAAGGTAGAAATCGAACGAGGTGCTCCCGCGAGCGCGTGCGGCCATCTCGACGCGCTGCTCCCCGCGCTGGAACGCGAGCAACGCGCTATCGGCCGTGCGCCGCGGATCGATCCTGTTCATGATGACCCGAGGGTTTATCGGCGACACGACGCGACCGGAAAGCGACGTCGAATGGCCCATGAACGTCGCTATGCCGTGCAGGGTATCGTCGGCGTAAGGGACCCCGAGGGCATCCTGGAGGTCCCTGAGGCTCGTGATCGGAGTGTCGTCGTTGCAGAACACGTCGCGCACGGGGTCGTCGCCGGGACGGGAGCAGAAGGATGGGCGCGGCGTCGGTGTCGTCGAGGGTGATGTGCCGCCGTTGCCGTTCGGGCGACTCTCGGTACCCATCGCCCTGTCGGGGTCGCTCGAGCTACACGCCAACAGGCACGACGCCACGAGGGTGCTCGACACCAGTGCAAACAAGGCAGGACGAGAGCGTTCCGGACCCACCACGCAACAACGCTCGCTCCACTCGAGTCAGTGGTCAAGGTAGCGGCTGAAACGCGGTCCTTCCCCCCCGGACGTGGCATCGGTTTCTGCTGGCCTTCGAGCACGGGGGGGCCAGCGTCGCCTCCTCCTACCGCCACCGCGAGGACAGGAATCGAGCACGTCAACGGTCAGCCAGGCTCTCGCCTGCGCAGGTCTTGCGTCCCAGTTGCGTTCTTTTCGCCGCGCGGGGAGAGACTTGCGACGGTAGGACGGAAATATTGCGCGGTACGCTAGCTGCATCTCTCTGAGCC
>CAYUAW010000735.1:0-2660 GCA_964442485.1 uncultured Polyangiaceae bacterium | reverse complement strand
GGACGCGCACCAACCGTTTCATGAGCAGCTCCTCTTGCCGTGATAGCTCCACCGGCGACGACCATCGTTCCATTCGTGCGAGCTCTGAGTCAGGCCGGCGCTGACGCGGTTCAGTTGGAGGTCGCACCGGGGTTGTAGTCGAGCTCCGGCCCGAGGTCGTGAGCGGTGATCGGCGTGGTGTAGCGGATCGGCGTGTTCGTCTGGACGTCGCCGATGGTGCCGCCCTCTCCACCGCTGTAACTGAGCAAGGTCCAGTCGTCCTGGGACGGGATGAACACGTCGTTCGCCGCGCGGTTTCCGTTCAGATCGACGGAGATGGGCTTGCACGTCGGGCCGCTGCTCAGGTCGCAGTCGATCTGCTTGTTGTCGTTGAAGTCGAGCCCATCGCCGTCGTAGCACGTGCCGTTCACCTCGACACTGAGCGGTTGCAGGAGGCCGGCCTTCGCGAGACGAATGCCGTATCCGCTCAGCGCGTCGACATCGGTCGTCGTGTCGGGGACGGGGCGCATGCCGACCGTCTCGTCCAGCGCGCTCTCGTCGACCGTGTCGAGCTCGAAGCGCGAGTAGTCCAGGACGCCGCGCACGCCGTCCAAGATCAGCCCGTCCACCTGGTACATGTAGTTCATCACCGAGAGATAGTTGGGCTTCCAGTTGTAGTCCTCGTTGCCACCGTGCCGGAGTCCGAGGTTGTGTCCGAGCTCGTGCATCAGCGTCCCGGCTTGCTCGAGCCGCGTGCCGCGATCTTTCCAGCCGCCGAGCGTCACCAGGAGGTCGTGTCCAGGGATGCCGCGAGAGCAACCGCTGCTGCCATCCATGGGACCCATCATGTCTGCCCAGAGGACGTAGTGTGCGATGGGGATCCACTTCGCGGGGAAGCTTCCGTGCTTGATGGTGTCGAAGTTCGCCCATTCGGCTTGTCGCAAGCCGTCGTCGTCCTCGCAGGCGTCGGGAAAATAATCTCTCGGGTTCTTGACCTGGTTCCCGCGGATCACGTGCAGCGTGATGCCCGTGGTCCCGTCAGGGTTCTCGACGTCGCCTTCCTCGAACGCCGCCTTCACGTCCTCGACGGCGTTCCAGTCGGGCGCAGTGTAGTAGTCGATGTAGATGTAGACGTCCTTGTGCTCCGGATCCGCGGGCTCGTCGACGCCCAGAGCCTCGGCGGTCATCTGCTGCTCCTCCATGGCGTCGCTGAAACCGTCTCCGTCGGAATCGACGCCGCCAGCGGCAGCAGCGGGGTCCGGGTCTGTCCCATCGATGCCGATCGCATCGCTTCCGGGGCCTCCCGTGGGGCCCGCGCCGACGCCGCTGTCCGGCTCGTCATCCGCGCCGCTGGCAGGCGCGTCCCCGGCGTCCGGGCCGTCGTCGCCGGTCGTCGAATCCTGGTCGTCTCCCGGATCGTCGGTATCACCGCCCTGGATGGCGGCTTTGTCCTTCGTCACGGCAGCGTGCGGAGCGTTGTCGTTGCCGCCACTGCAGGCAGCGAGGGTCGCGGAGGTGATGAAGCACAGGACGCTGAGCGCGGGCCGGCGAAGATTCGCGGAGCGGATGGACATGGTGATCGTTCCTTCGGCTGAGATGAAGCGTCGGCTCGTGTCGGCGGACGTGTCCGTTCCGCAACACGCGTCGCCGGCACGCACCGTGGCGCGGCGACGTGCCCCTCATCGCAACGACCGTGCCGTGGTGCCCGCACGCGAAATTCCCGGACCTGGACGCTCGTGAACCCTCGCGACTGAGAGGAGCGACAGCACGGTGCGCTGCGCGACAGCACACGCCCGCTATTTCATCGAGCGGTACGCGCCGCCGCGGATATGAGCTCGTGCAGCCCGAGCGATCGCCGCGGTGCAGCGGTGCTAGCGTCCCGGGCCTTTCTCCGCGAGACTCTTCACAATGGCCCTTGCGGATCTGTCCGGTCAATCGACGACCCGCGCGCGTCATTTGGGGAAATTCGAGACGTGAGCCGCCCCCCTTCCCAGCGAGGCATCTCCGTACTCCCGGTCGTACAGGCCCTGAAGCGGAACCCTGATGCCTGGAACTTCTTGCCGCCGTCTCTCTGGCGGTATCTCGACGATCCCATCGAGGTACTCGAATGGTATCCCGAGCGCGACTACTGGGTGCTGCTCGAAGCGCTGATCAGGACGTTGAACCCCGACACCGTCGGTGGCGACGTCTTTCGCTACTTCGCGCGCTTCAGTGTGCAGCTCGACATAGGCGGGCGGCGGCCGAAAGGCGCTGGCGGAGCACCGTCCCCGGCGACCGGCGTGCACAGCGCGTTTGCGGTCGTGACCGATCTTCCGAGCTTTTTCCATCGGGCGGAGCTCCTGTGGGCGGAGTATCACGACACCGGGCGCGTCGAAGTCGTCGGGAGCCGCCCGCAGCGGAATGCCGTCGTCTTGCGCTTGCTCGACTTCGTCATTCACATCGAAGGCTTCGTCCACCTCCAGGGCTACTATCTCGAAGAGTATGCGCGCCTCATCGGGCTCGAGCTCTACGCAACCGTGATCCGCAGCACCACCCGCGGCGCCCCGTATTGCGAGTGGGAGTGCGCGCTCGCGAGAACACCGGCGACCGAGGCGTACGTTGCGTCCCTGCCGGTCGTGAAGGGTGGCTGACCTCGCGGCGGTTGCGCCCCCAATCGTTCGGCACGTTCGACTCGGATGGCG
>CAYUAW010000734.1:1343-2673 GCA_964442485.1 uncultured Polyangiaceae bacterium | reverse complement strand
GGAATATCCACCGGTAACGGCGGCGGTTCGCCGACGGGCGGCGCAGGTGGCGGAGCGCCCATGGGCGGCGCGGGTGGCGCGACCACCGGGGGCAAGCCTCCTTGTGTCACGAAGCCGAGCCAGATCGTGCTGATCGGCGATTCTTACATCACCGGGTTCTCGGGCTCGCCCGCGCTGCAACCCGCGCTCACGACGATCGTTTCGACCGCGGCCATGTGGCGCAATTACGCGATAGCCGGCATGTCCATGGCGCAGGGCGGGATCCCGCTCGGCAACCCGGCTGGCGTCATGTACATCCCCGACCAGTGGCCGGAGGCGGTCATGGCGGACAAGGACATCAAGCTCGTGATCATGGACGGCGGCGGAAACGACGCGCTCCTGCCGCCCGCCGGAAGCCCCGCGGCAAACTGCAAGAACAACGCGATGGCGGGCACCGACATGAACTGTCAGGCGCTCGTCGCGACGACCATCAAGACGGCCGAGACACTCGTCCAGAAGATGGCGGACGGCGGAGTGAAGGACATCGTCTACTTCTTCTATCCGCACCTGCCCGGCACCGGCATCCTCAGCGGGACGAACCCCAACGCCATCGACGACTACTCCACTCCGCTGGTGCAGCAAGATTGCGCGAGTGCGACCATGAGGACAGGCGGCAAGCTCAATTGCCACTTCATCGATACCCGCGCTGCGTTCGGGAGCGACTACGCGGCGAACATCTCGGGCGACGGCGTCCACCCGACCCAGGCGGGACAGAACATCCTCGCGAAGCTCATCACCGACATGATGACGTCGCAATGTCTCGGTCAGGCGAGCGGTTGCTGCGCTCCCTGAGCCCGCTTCTCCCGTGAACAGGCCCGCGGTCGCCAGAGCACCGCAGGCCGGAGCCCGGCAAGTCCGTCCGCAGAACCGAATCCGACGCGGGCGTGATACGCCATTCGCCCATGAAGGTGATCCTCTTCGGGGCGAGCGGGATGATCGGTCAGGGCGTCTTGCGCGAATGCCTCCGCGCGGCAGACGTTTCCAGGGTGCTCGTCGTCGGGCGCACCTCGTCGGGCGTCTCGGATCCGAAGCTCGAGGAGCTCCTCCACCGTGACTTCACCGATTTCTCGGCGGTCGAGGAGCGCTTCGCCGGCTACGACGCTTGCTTCTACTGCCTCGGCGTCTCCTCGTCAGGCATGAGCGAGGCCGACTACACCCGGGTCACCTACGACTACACGGTGGCGGCGGCCGAGAGCATCTCGCGCCGCAGCCCGGGTCTCGTCTTCTGCTTCGTTTCGGGAGGGGGCACGGACGCGACGGAGCAGGGCCGGGTCATGTGGGCTCGCGTCAA
>CAYUAW010000734.1:0-1243 GCA_964442485.1 uncultured Polyangiaceae bacterium | reverse complement strand
TCCGCGCCGCGTGCCGGCCGTTCGAACCATGCGGTGCGCGCAACGCGATGCGGTGCTCGAGCGTCTATCACCTGCGCAACGTCGGTCAAATTGTCTCTCGCGCACAAAGGGTTATCCGTTGCACACAGCCGCACAGGAGGCGTGACGCTGTGTTGCGCCATGCGAAAGCTGCACCAGTTCTCCTTCTTTCGTCTTCACGACACGTCATTCGCGCTCCGTTGCAGCTAGAATGCGCGGGATGGCCGATTCCGGCTCGCGTGACCGACCCACGTACTCCGTGCGTTTGCTGAACGCCTTCCTCGAGCTTCTCGAGGAGTACGACGACATTCCAGGCTTCTCGCAGCGTGTCTTCGACAACATCGGCGACCGTGTGCTCGTGGAGGTCGCTCATCAGGCGCTCTCCGTCGCGCTGAGCGTGACAGGAGACCCCGATCTCGGCCTCCGCGCGTCGCGGCGCCACATCGTCGGTGACGCCGGGGCTTACTACTACGTGGTCAGCTCGTCGCCGACGGTGCGCGACGCCGTGGAGCACGCGGCGCGATACATCCGTCTCATCAACGATGCGCTCGACGTTGCCGTCCACTTCGACGGGCCTCTCGTGGTCGTGCGGTTCGAGAACTCCGTCGTGCTGCCCCGCGCGGCGATCGACTTCCAGGTGGGCAGCTTCTACCGGAACCACGTGAAGGAGTGGCTGGGAGAGCACGCCTCGAAGCTGACCATCTACTTCGCGCACCAGGCGCCGGAGAGCCTCGCGGAGTACGAGCGGACCTTCGCACCCGCGACCGTGCGGTTCAGCGCTCCGTTCGTCGGGTTCGCGTTCGACAGCTCCCTGCTCCAGCTCCCGCTGCCGAGCGCCGATCCCAACCTGCACGCCGTGCTCGTACCCGTGGCCGACCAGACCCTGGGCAACATGGCGGAGGCCAGGACGGTGACGTCCGACGTCCGCCGCATCATCCACGAACGTCTCCAGCTCGGCGCTCCGGAGATCGCCGACGTCGCGTCGGAGCTCGCGATGAGCATGCGCACGCTGGCGCGGAGGCTCGAGAGCGAGGGCACGACGTTCCGCGATCTGGTGGACGAGGTGCGGCGCAAGCTCGCCGTCGACCACGTCGGAAACCGCGACATCGGGTTCTCCGAGCTCTCGTACCGGCTCGGGTTCTCGCACGTCGCAGCGTTCCACCGCGCCTTCCGTCGCTGGACGGGTCAAACGCCGCTCACCTACCGGCGCATGGCCGGTCGCTGA
>CAYUAW010000733.1:0-2687 GCA_964442485.1 uncultured Polyangiaceae bacterium | reverse complement strand
GTTAGAGCGAGCGCGCCGAAGGCGGCGGGGGGAGCAGTTCGCCGAAGGCGAAGCTGCGGGGGGCTAAGGCCCCCCGCGACCAGAGCGTGACGAGCAGCAACCCGATCCAGCGTGGCGCTCCTTGCCTGCAGAGCCGTCCTTGCGCAACGCTCTCCGACGATGAACCGGGCCTTCAGTGCGCTGGGTCGAGTTGCGCTGTTCGTCGGCACTGCATGGCAAGTCGGCGTCGCGTGCTCGAGCGAGCCGTCTCATGCGCTCGCCTCCAGTTGCACCATCAACACGGATTGCAATCAGCCGCTCGTGTGCGCGTTCCAGAAGTGCCACAACGCCTGCACCGACTCGCGCGATTGCCCTGCCGGCCTTCACTGCGTCTCGAGCGATCGACCGTACCGGGTGTGCCAGCTGCCGGGCGAGCAAGATTGCACCCGGACGAGCGATTGCCCCGGCACGGAGCAATGCGCGGTCGACGGGCAGTGCCACGATCGCTGCGTGACGGACGCCGATTGCGTGTCGCGGCAGGTGTGCGTCGAGTCGTCGTGCGCGGACACCGCCCAGCTCGGCCCCGACGGGAAGTTCGTGCCCGACGCCGACGCGTCGATTCTCGTCCCTTGCACGTACACCTCGGAGTGCCCCGCGCCGCTCGTGTGCCAGAGCGGAATGTGCCAGGCCGAATGCCTGACGGCGCGCGACTGCGCGCGAGGCGAGTCGTGCGTGCGCGGCGAGTGCGTCGGGCCCGGCACCGATGGAGGAAGCCTCGGCCGTCGTGGAAACGGCGGAGCCGGGGGCGGCGCCTCGGAGACCGGCGGCAGGACGAGCTCCCCCGACGCCGCCGTCGGCGGCGCGCTGGGTGCGCCGTGCGACTACCCGAGCGACTGCCCTGGACTCCGGTGCGGTCCGCACGGAACCTGCGTCTATGAATGCAGCACCGCCTTCGATTGCGCCGCCGACCAGTGTTGCAAGGACCACCGCTGCATCACGGGCATCGCCTGCAGCGCCGACGCGGGGATCGTGACGCCCCCCGACGCGGGAGCAGGCGCCGCTTGCTCCGGTGATCTCGACTGCCAGAACGGCGTCACCTGCGACGGCTTCGAGCGCTGCGTCGCGGGGCGCTGTCGGCCAGCGGCGGCAACGGCCTGCGACGACTCGGATCCTTGCACGAAGGACACCTGCGACGAGAAGAAGGGGTCCTGCGCGCACGCCGTCGTCGGCCCGGTCGACGAGGACGGTGACGGCCACTACGCGATCGGCGCAGCCTGCGGGGCGGACTCGGCGCGCGCCGACGACTGCGACGACCACGACGCGAACGTCTACCCCGGCCACCCGGAGCTCTGCGACGAGGCCGACAACAACTGCAACGGGATCGCCGACGAGGGCGTCTGGCAGCTCGGCACGCCGGCCGCGCTCACCCAGGGCAGCGATTTCCCGCTCGGCAACCCCCTCGGCACCGAGACCACGCCCGGCGTCGCCGCGACGTCGGAAGGGTTCGCCATCGTGGCGACCGCAGACGCGACGACGGGCGCCGTCGAGGCGTTCCGGCTGAGCCGCGCCGGCAAGCTGCTCGGTTCCGCGACGCTCGCGACCGCAGCGGGGACGGACTGCGGCACGAGCTCCGGCAAGCGCGTTGCCTTTCCCACGCTGTCGTCCGACGGCTCGAATCTCCTCGCGGGGTTCATCCAGGCCGTGCCGCAGCCGGGCAGCTGCTGTGCCGCGAACGCGCAGTGGACGCGCTCGGTCCTCGGAGCCCTCGTGGCGGGCGACCTGACGAAGCCGAAGGTCATCCACTTCGACGACGACGCCGACGTGGCGTGCACGGCCGCCACGCCGACGCTGCGCATCGGCACCGCGAGCACGGCGTGGGTACCGTCGCTCTCGAAGTACGTCGCGACGTGGGTCGATCCTCACAGCGGCAGCCCCGCGCACGCCTGGGTCGCGACGGTGAGCACGGCCGGCTCGATCAGCGGCGTTCACACGGTCACGGCCAGCGAATCCGATTCCACCACGAACGACGGGGCGGTCTTCCCGCAGGCGCTCGTCACCACCTCGCCCACGCGGATCTTCGTCGCCTTCGTCGCGCAGGCGACGGTCCGGATGGCGCTGCTCGATCCGGCGACGCTGTCCATCGTCGTCGGGCCAGTGGATCTGCCGAACTCGTTCCAGACCGCGCCGCTCGCGGTCGCGTACAGCGGGGGCCGCTTCTTCGTCGCGCACTCGACGCGTGGCTCGCTCGACGTCTCCGCCGTCGACGGCGCGTCGCTGAAGGAGCTGCGCGTCGCGAACATCTCCATCGCGGGGGATTCCGTGCTGTCGCCACGGCTCGTGGCGGTCGGCAACGGTGTGCTTCTTTCGTTCTCGCGGGGTGCGACGCGGCTCTCGTTCGGCTGGGCGCCTTCGACCTTCGACGCGGCCGCGCCCGAGGTGTTCCCGCTCACCGACGTGGAACTCGGCACGAAGGTGAGCGGCGCCGGGCTCGCGACTCTGGACGACAAGCACGTCGCAGTGTCGTGGGTGGACGGCACCGTGAAGGCGGCGATCCTCGGCTGCGGGCCGTGAAGTGGCTCGCGGAGTGACGCCGCGCTCAGATCCGCTCGCGCACTGATGTCATCGCGCGCAGGACGTCGGTCGCAGCAATCTGCACGCCCGTCTTCTCGCGATGCGGCAAAGGCATCCATCCGGCAATCTCGGACAGA
>CAYUAW010000732.1:0-2695 GCA_964442485.1 uncultured Polyangiaceae bacterium | reverse complement strand
AGGAGAGCGTCGAGGCCCAGGATTCGAGCTCGTGCAGGCCGCCGGGCGCGATGACGCCTCGCGGGGCCGGCTCGAAGCCGCGTCCCCCCACGACGACATGCGTGCGGGAGGGAAGCGCCTTCAGCAGCGTCTTCACCTCGCGCTCGAGCTGCCTCCGGTCCGCGCCCTCGGCGGCGCTGAGCAACACCGCGCGGGCGCCGGTCTCTGCCGCGCTCTGCACGAGCTCGCTCACCGGGGTGCCGCTGCCGAGGAAGACGACGCGAACGCCGGCCAGGCTCAGCGCGACCGCCGCCATGTGCAGGCCGAGCACGTGCTGCTCGGCCTCGATCGTCCCGCAGACGACCCGCGGTCCCTGGGAGCGCTCGCTCATCGGGCGCCACCGCGCGCTCAGGAATTCCCTGACGTGCTCGCTCGCGAAATGCTCGTGGCCCACCTCCAGCGCGCCGCGGCTCCAGGCGTCGCCGATCGCGGAGAGCAGCGGCCCGACGGCGGTCGTCAGGAACTCCATGGCGCCGAGCTCGTTCCACGCGCGATCGAGCTCCTGGACGAACGGCTCCCCTTCCAGCTGCGTGACGCTCCGGATGCACCGCTCGACGAAGGAGCCGTCGGCGGCGGCGGACGGTGACGGCCTGCGCTTCGGCTCCGGGACGCCGCTCACCGCGAGCAGATCGCGCAGCGTCGAGAGCGACGCCCGGAGCGCGATGGAGGGCTTGTGCTCGAGCTCCATCGCGCGGACGGCGAGCTTGAGGCGCTCCACCGTCTCGAGCGGGTAGCGTCGATGACCCGACCCTTCGCGTCCCACGGGCGTCGGGAAGCCGTACCTCCGCTCCCACGTGCGGAGTGTCTCGACGGGCAGCCCGGTTGCCGCCGACAGCGCCCCGATGCTGAGCACCGAGTAAGGGTCCGTCGTGCCGAGCTCGCTCGTCGGGTTGCGTGGCGGAGGACGGCGCGAGCGCGAAATTCTGGCCAAAACCGGTTCAATACTAGGTGCCGCGTTCCCGTTGTAAAGGGGCCCTCTTGACGCTCGGATGACGGCCCTTACGACACTTCGCCGCCACGGGTACGACATGCGACGAAGGGTGCTTTTTCTCGCGGAAGCGGTGACCGCTGCGCAGGTGACGCGGCTCGTCTCGCTGTCGCGCTGCCTCGATCCGGGGCGCTTCGAGGTTCATTTCGCCAGCGCCCGCTTCGACCCGATGGTGTTTCGCGAGAGCGAGTGCGTGCGCCACGCGGTCACCTGTGTGGACCCGGAGAAGGCCGCGAGCGCTCTGCGAGCGGGGCGGCGCATCTACGACGTCCCGACGCTCTCGAGCTACGTGAAGGAGGACCTCGCGCTCTTCGCGAAGGTGAGGCCGTCGCTCGTCGTCGGGGATTTCAGGCTGTCACTCGCCGTGAGCGCGCCGCTCGCGGGCGTTCGTCACGCCGCGCTCATCAACGCATACTGGGACCCGGGGCGCCTCCGGGAAGAGCTGCCGGTTCCCGACCATCCCATCGTGCGGCTGCTCGGCGAGCGATTGACGGCGCGCTACTTCCCGCGGGCCGCGCCGCGCGCGTTCGCGCACTTCGCTTCGCCGGTGAACACCCTGCGCCGCCGTCACGGGCTCTCCCCCATAGGCGGATTGCCCGAGGTGCTCACCCACGGCGACCACGTCCTTTATCCGGATCCGCCGGAGCTCGTCCCCATCGCCGCGCTTCCTGCGCATCACGAGTATCTCGGCTACGTGCCCTGGGCTCCCGAGCACACCGGCGACGAGGTCTTCGCTGCCCTCGACGGCCCGCGGCCGCAGGTCTACGTGACGCTCGGCTCTTCTGGACGGCTCGACGTGCTCCCTGCCGTCCTCGAAGGCCTCGGTGCGCTCGACGTCGACGTGCTCCTCGCCACCGCGGGTCGAGCGGTCTCGACGGCGATGCCCCCGCGCTTTCACGTGGTGCCGTTCGTACGCGGAGACCTCGCGGCACGGCGCTCGGCCTTCGTCGTGTCGAACGGCGGCAGCAGCACCGGCTACCAGGCGCTCGCCGAGGGCGTACCCGTACTCGGGATCCCTTCGAACCTCGATCAGTACCTTTCCATGTCGGCGATCGAGAAGGCCGGAGCCGGGGTGCTCCTTCCGGCTCGCACGCTGACGGCGGGCGCGGTGCATCGGGCCGCGGCTCTGCTACTCGCGTCGTCGCACCACCGGCAGAAGGCCGAGGCGGTGAAGCAGCAGATCGCGTCCGTGTCGTACGCCGAGCGCTTCCGGGCCTTCGTCGAGCGGGTCGTCGAGCAGAGCCCGTCGTCGGCCCGCGCGGCGGCCCTCGCGCTCATCGCGGGGGCGGTGCTACTCGCCGGGCGCGCCGCTGCCGAGGCCGCGGCTCCGCCGAGCACGAACGAGATCCGGTTCTCGGTGTCGGTCGGCTCGCCGCCGGGCCACATCGTCTGCGCGCTCTTCCGGCGCGCGGGCTGGCTGGACAGGCCGGTGAAATGGGCGCGCGTCGTGATCCGGAAGGGGCACGCCGACTGCGTGTTCAGCGGTGTGGCACCGGACTCGTACGGGATCAGCGCGTTCCACGACGAGAACGACAACACGAAGCTCGACACGAACTTCCTCGGAATTCCCACCGAGAGCTGGTGCACGTCGCGCGACGCGAAGGCGTTCTTCGGCCCGCCGTCGTTCGACGACGCGAGGTTCCTCTACCGCGGAAACATCATGCGCCT
>CAYUAW010000731.1:0-2697 GCA_964442485.1 uncultured Polyangiaceae bacterium | reverse complement strand
GAACGATGCCTCCGTTCCACCAGATGCGTCTGACGCAGGACCGGAGAGCGGGGCGTCATCTGACAATGACGGAGGCGTGGCACCGATCATCGATTGCGAGAGCTACGCCGTGGTCGGCGGCGCGTGCGCCGAGAGCGACGATTGTCGGCCGGGGCTTCTGTGCACCCAGGGCACCTGCCAGCCACCGACATCGCCCTGCTCTCGCGACCAGGACTGTGGTCACTTCGCATCCTGTATCGGAGACATCACTCGCGAAGGTTGTGTCAGCCGGTCGAGCTGGTGCACCGACTGGACGGACTGCGCCGTGGGTACGCGTTGCTCGACGACCAGGACGTGCGTCGCAGGTCCCGTTGTCGGTCAGCCGGCGATCGATGGAGAGTGCGCACGCGGCTATTACGCGGACAGCAATGGAATTTGTGCCGCGCGTGCCGGAACGAACGCGGCTTGTTCATGTCAGGGCACCGCGTGCAGCACCGTCGAGTTGGTTCCCTCCGGGTTCTCGGCCGAGTGCGTCGAGGGCTCGACCTGCGGCTCCTCTCAGATCTTCGCCGGCGGAATGGTCGCACTCTGCGAAGCCACTGGGGTCTGTTCGCCCGACGTGACATGCGGGGCGGGTCGATACTGTGACACGACCGGCACCTGCCGCGCGGGCGGCGCGGACAGGGCAAGCTGCGACACTCCGTTGACGTGTTCCACGGGCGAGCTTTGTCGTCGGTTCATCGACCGGATCGGCGCGTGCCGCGCCTCGGCGTGTCTGCCGGAGCCCTGCACCCCCGGATGCACTTCCGCAACCTGCGGCGACGGCATCGTGTGTTGCGGCCTGGAGCAGTGTGACGACGCCAACACGCGGTCCGGCGATGGCTGTTCCTCGACCTGCAGCTGGGAGCCGGTGGCGGTCGCGACGTCTGGGGTCGTGACTTGCGCCATTGGCGGCAATGGCCTCCTGAAGTGCTTTGGAGACGCCGCCTACGGCGACCTGGGCCTCGGCAACAATATCCCCTACGGCGCAGGGCCCAACCAGATGGGCGCGCATCTTCCGGTCGTCCAGCTAGGCACAGGCCGTCGCGTGAAGAAGGTATGGACGCAGGGCTTGAACAATTGTGCGTTGCTCGACAACGACACGCTCAAGTGCTGGGGCGACAACGACAACGGCATGCTCGGCATCGGTGACACCTCGATCCGCGGCGATGGTCCTGGCGAGATGGGCGACCACCTGCCGGTCGTGGATCTGGGTACCGGCCGCTCGGCGAAGGACGTCGGCTTTCGTTGCACGGCGCTCGACGACGGCTCGGTGAAGTGCTGGTGGGGCCCCCAGATCACCGCCGGTAAGACCCCGGGCGGCATGGGCGACAACCTGAAGCCGCTACCCCTCGGAATCCTCGCCACGGCGATGAGCACCGGACCGCAGACCTGCGCCTTGTTCGTGGATGGCTCCGTGAGGGGTATCGACAACTTCGGCGCCCTTCAACCGCCGATCAACCTCGGTTCGGGACGCACGGCGCTGCAGGTTTCTGCCGGTCAGTTTCACGCGTGCGCCCTTCTCGACGGCGGCGCGGTCAAGTGCTGGGGCAATAACGTCGGCGGCCAGCTCGGCCTCGGAGATACGACAAACCGCCCTGCCGGCGCAGACCTGCCGGTCGTCGACCTCGGCTCCGGAAGGACGGCCACGATGGTTCGGCTCGGCTACTCTCACTCGTGCGCACTCCTGGACGACGGTACCGTCAAGTGCTGGGGTGTGAACAGCTTCGGACAACTTGGCCAGGGCGACACACAGATCAGGGGCGATCAACCCGGCGAGATGGGGGACAATCTCCCGGCCATCGATCTCGGAAGCGGCCGCAAAGCCAAGACCATCACAGCGGGAGAGAACACCACTTGCGCGCTTCTGGACGACGGCACGCTGAAATGCTGGGGAAGCAACAACGGGGACCTGGGACTGGGCGACACACTGTCGCGCGGCGATCAGCCAGGCGAGATGGGTGACAATCTTCCAGCCGTAGACCTGTCGTTCTGAATCCACGGGACGACGGCGACGTCACTGCGATCTGGACGCTCGACTGCGGGATTCTTCTAGTCAGGCTGCCGGCGTGAATTTTCGTGAACCGTCGCAGGGAGCTCGAATCACCTGCGAACGGACTGCTCGAATGACGCGCGCGACTTCACACTGGATAGCTGCGCTTCCCATCACTTTGCTGGTCGTTCTGCCGCCTGCGCGGGCCATGGCGGCGGACGGCTGGGGTGCGAGCTGGAGCTTCGGACCGACCACGTCGCGCATCATCTACGCCAGAACCACGCTCGTGCCGGGTCGGCTACCACCGATCACGTCGACCACGGGCCCGCTATTCCTCTGGCCCGGCATGTCCAACCCCACGAGCGATCTGGTCCAGACCACGATGGATGCCTGGGCGGACAACAAGAGCTATTGCGGTGCCGCCACCGGCCAGTGGTGCGTGGAAGCGTCGGTCTTCGGCAGCTTCGGTCAGCGTAACGGCCCGACCGTCGCCATCGACCCTGACGACCACGTCACTATCGAATACAAGCTCGGGACGGACGGCATGACATGGACCCAGACAGTGACATCCCAGAAGCTGGGGAAGGTGGCGTCGACGCTGCAGAGCGCCAGTGGGCCCATGCCGAAGGGCGGCTTCGGCTTCGCCACGGAGGCCGACGCTGATTCGTTCACCATCGACACCCAGT
>CAYUAW010000730.1:0-2700 GCA_964442485.1 uncultured Polyangiaceae bacterium | reverse complement strand
CTACTAAGCCGGGACGGGCAGGATCGGCGCCCAGACGAGCCGCTCGAGCAGGCCGTCGTCGACCATCATCCCGCGATCGCTGAAGTAGAGCGCGTTCGTCGTCTCTGCCTCGCGCTGCTCTCCGACGAAGATGATCGGCTGCCCCTCGCCGTTGTATCCGAGCTGGACGAGGGCGTTCTTCAGCCACTTGCCTCCGCCCTCGAACTCCAGATCCTGCGGCAGGGTGTAGAAGCCCTCCGAGCGCAGGGGCTTCAGCGTACGCGCCCAGGTCGGGGAGCGGAGCGGCGTCGTCGGCTCGCCCCAGAACCACCGGTTGTTCCGGTTCTGGCCGGGACGCACCACGAACTTCACCCCCCCGTTCGACGGCTGCCCGAGGTAGACGAGCACTCCCGCGGGGAACGCCGCCTCTTGGCCCGGGTAGGGCTCGGTGGTTCGGTAAAGTCCCGGTTCAGGCAAATCCAGCATCGAATGTGACTCCTCGGCGCAGCGAGCGCGGCGGCGAATGTAGCTCAGCGCCGTTCGAGCACAAGGCCCCAAACGGCTCGCGCCCCGCCGAGCGCGGAGCCTTGCCGGCGCTGGCGCGAATGGCGCGACAGAGCGGTATAAGTAGCGCCGTGACACATCGACCCACACGCTATTTCACGCCGATGTTCCTTTCGCTCTGCGTGGCGTGCGAAGCCCACGCCGGCGCCGGCGGCTCCGGCTACGTCTCGGAAGCAGGCCCGATCGCACGCCCGACGGGCCCCCTGGATCAGCGGCATGCCGAGCAATACGTGCTCGCGCTCGTGAACCACGACCGCAAGGAGGCGGAGCTCCCCGAGGTGACGTGGGACGAGACCGCCGCGGTTGCCGGGCGAAGGCACGCCGAGGACATGGCGCGTCACGGGTACACCGCGCACTGGGGCACCGACGGCTCGGTGCCCGAGCAGCGCTACACCGAAGCCGGCGGGACGCATCTGTCGTTCGAGAACGCCGCGTGCTTCTTCGACGGGACCACGCGTGAGGTCGCCGCCGCGCCGCGGTACGACGCCGTCGAGCTCGAGAAGATCGAGACGGCGTTCATGGCCGAGACGCCGCCCAACGACGGTCACCGTCAGAACATCCTGAAGCCGCACCACACGAAGTTCGGAGTGGGTCTCTCCATGCCGACCGGCCTGCATCAGCCGTGCATGTCGCAGGAGTTCGTCGACGTGTACGGCAGCTACGCGGCTCTCCCGCACCGCGCCCACGTCGGACAGAGTGTGACCGTTCAAGGTGAGGTGTCCTCGCCGGCGAAGTTCGCCGCGGTCGGCATTGCGCGCATCGACCGAGCGGCGCCCCTCACGGTGGAGCACCTGAACAAGACCTACACGTATCCGATGCCCGCTCCGTTCATCCTCTACTCGCCCCCCGGCTTCAAGACGCCGAAGCCGGTGCAGCTCGACGGCAAACGGTTCACCATCGACGTCCCCCTGACGGAGCACGGGCAGCCGGGTCGTTATGAGGTCAGCGTCTGGGCGACCTTCCCGGGCAGCACCGCGCTCGGGATGGTGAGCCTACGGGTGGTCGACGTCGAGTAGGGCGTTCCCAGTATTCTCCCCCGTAAACGTGCCCGTGCCCGTGCCCGTGCCCGTGCCCGTGCCCGATCCGAGACCGTAGACCGCGGCATTCGGCGACCGCCGAAGAGTTTTGTTGCTGCGGGACTGCGCCGGCGTGCTCACGAAGGGACGTTGCGGACAGGTGTCGGCTGAAGGTTCTCCGCCGTCTTCGGGCACGGGCACGGGGGCAGGGTCCTGCTCTCACGGGTAGCCCGGAAACTGGGTCCTGCGCGCGCCCCGATGATATGAGGGCGGAGATTTGAGCCTCGTAGGGCAGATCGTCGAAGATCGTTACCGGCTGATGGAAGTCGTCGGGTGTGGAGGCCACGGCTTCGTCCACCGGGCCATCGAGAAGAGCACGGGGCGCGAGGTCGCCGTGAAAATGCTGCGGGAGGACGTCGCTGCGTCCGCCGAGCTCGAGCTGCGGCTCGAGCGTGAGTACGCCGCCCTGGTCGAGCTCGAGGGGACTGCCGCCCCGCGTGCCTACGGCCTGCATCGCCACAATGGCGCGCCGTGTCTCGCGATGGAGCTTCTACGCGGCCAGGATCTGGACGACTACCTGCGCGACATCGAGGCAGAGGGGCAGAGGATGGACGTCCGGACCCTGGTCGAGTTTCTGGGGCCCATCGTCTCGACGCTCGAGCGCGCGCACAGGAGAGGAATCGTTCACCGCGACTTGAAACCGGGGAACGTCTTCGTGCTCGGCCGCGGGGGACCGGGCGGCGCCCGGCTGCTGGATTTCGGGCTCGCGTGGTCGGAGCTGTCCACTCCCATCACGCGTGACGGGATCGTCATCGGCTCGCCGAGCTACATCGCTCCCGAGGTCTGGGCGGGCAATCCGCGCGCGCTCGATCGGCGCGCCGACGTCTACTCGCTCGGAGCGATCGTGTTTCGCGCGCTCGCGGGGTGTGTGCCTTTCCCGGTCGCGAGCCTGCAGGAGAAGCTGGTGGCCGCGACCACGGCGGCGCGGCCGAGCCTCCATGCGCGCCGTCCGGACCTGCCGCTCGCGGTGGACGCCTGGGTGAGCCGTGCGCTCGCGATCGAGCCGTCGGGCAGGTACCCGGGTGTCCGCGAGCTCTGGAACGGCCTGCTCGACGCGTTGGCTGACGGGAACCACTCCTAG
>CAYUAW010000729.1:0-2702 GCA_964442485.1 uncultured Polyangiaceae bacterium | reverse complement strand
TGCGCCTGCGCGACCGCGACGGCTGCGAGGTGCGCGTCCCGCACCTGCTCGCGCTGGTGCACCCGACGCGCGTCCTCGGAGTGCGCCCGCGCATCGCCGTGGAGGTCGTGGTCACGCCGGATTCCGCGCCAGCTCACGTCCGCCAGGTGCTCCTCGACGCGGTCTCCGTCATGGGCGAGTCGCCTGCGGTGGAGATGACTGGCATCGACGCGGATGCGGCCTCGTATCGCATCGCGCTTTCGGTCGTGCCAGAGCTCGGCATAGGTCAGGTACGCGTCGCCATCGCCGAGGCGCTGACCGACGCCGGCATCGCCTTCGGTCGCGCTCACGGCAGGAGCTGGTCGTGAGCGCGGTCGCGTTGCTGCTCGGCCTCCTGGTGGTCGCGTACGTCGGCAGCCAGCTCATGGGCCACCGCGGGGAGAGCCTCAGGCTCGCGTCCGGGGCGGAGTACCTCGTGCTCGGCGTCGCGCTCGGGCCTTACGCGCTCGGCGCTGCGGAGCGCTCGACGCTGCACTCGTTCCAGCCGCTCGCCGTCGTCGGCACCGCCTGGATCACGCTGGTCATCGGGGTCGGCTTCGGGTTCCGTGACGGACGCCGGGTATCGTGGCGCGGCATGATCGCCGGGATATGCGTGGCCGCGCTCTCCGGGACGATGGCGGCGCTCGCGGCTTACGTCGTCCTCGAGCGGTTCTGGGCGATCTCCGGGGACGAGCTCGTCCTGGTCGCGGCCGGAGTGGGCATCGTCGCGTGTGAGACGACCCGTCACGCCGTGCGCTGGGTCGTCGGTCGCCACGGCGCCGACGGGCCGCTGTCGCGGCTCGTCGCGGAAGTGTCGGAGTGCGACGACCTCTTTCCGATCGCGGGCATCTCGCTGCTCTTTCCGTTGATGGACCCGCCCTCCATCGCGCGGCACGTTCCGGTGTGGGGGTGGCTCGCCCTCACGCCGATCCTCGGCGTGCTGCTCGGAGGAACGGCCGCGGCGCTGCTCCGCGCCGAGCCGCGCGCGAGTGACGGCTGGGGTGTCATCATCGGCGCCGCCCTCCTCGGCACGGGGATCGCGTCGCGGCTCGGGCTCGCGCCGCAAGCGGTGACGTTCGCGATCGGCGTTTCGCTCTCGGTGCTCTCGCGCCACCGGAGCGAGCTCCGCGCCATGCTCGCCCGCTCCGAGCAAGCCGTGCTCTTGCCCGTCCTCATGCTCTCGGGCGCCGAGTCGGAGGTGAAGAGCATCGGACCGCTCCTCGGCCTTCTCGCGGCAGTGCTCGCGGCGCGGTTGCTCGTGCGCCTGCTCGTGGCGCCGGTGCTCTCGGGGATGTCCGGCGCCCCCCGTCGCATCGCGCCGCTGCTAGCCGTCGGCCTCTTGCCGAGCGGCGCGCTCAGCGTGACGCTCGGGCTCGCCTTCGAGAGTCGTTACCCGGGCGCCGCCGGCGACACGATCCTCGCCATTTCCGTGGGTCTCGCGATCGCCGGCGAGATCGTAGGGCCGTCGTCCCTCAGGAAGGCGCTGGCCGGGGCCGGCGAGCTCACCGTGGTTCGCGCTCCCGAAGCGCGGCCTCTCTCAACGAACGCGGTCACGGAGGGAACGCGATGAGCAGCCACGGCAACACCGCGCGCAAGGGGTTCGCGGAGCGCGCAGCCGAGGTCGTGGCGCTCGCCGTGGTGTTCGCCGTGATGTTCGTCGCGTCGCGTGCCGTTCCTTCCACCGAGCGCGCCGCGGGGCTCATCACCGCGATGGGCTTCTTGCTCCTGTCCGGCATGCTCGCCAGCGCGCTGCTCGAGATGATCGGGCTCCCGCATCTCACGGGATACCTCCTTGCCGGCGCGATCTCGGGGCCGAACGTCCTTCAGCTCGTCGATCATCACGCGGTCCAGAGCCTCGAGCCCGTCAACACGCTCGCCCTCTCGCTCATCGCCCTCGCGGGCGGCACCGAGCTCAAGATCGATCTCCTGAAGCGCGTCCTCCGGAGCCTCGTGTTCGCGATGGTGATCCAGTCCGTGCTCGGTGTGGTGGTGGTGGCACTCGCGTTCCTGGCGATCGCCCGGTTCCTGCCCTTCACTCATGGACTCGGGCTCAGCGCCCTCGTCGGCATCGCCATCCTCTGGGGCGTGCTCGCGATCTGCAGGAGCCCTTCGGCGACGCTCGGCATCTTCTCGCAGCTGCGCCCGGACGGCCCCGTCTCGCGGTTCGCACTCGCGTTCGTCATGAGCTCGGACGTCATCGTCGCGATGCTCCTGACGACGGCCATCGCCCTGACACGCCCATTGATCGAGCCCTCCGCGGGGCTCGCGCTTCGCGATTTCACCGAGCTCGGCCACGAGATCCTCGGGAGCGTCTCGCTCGGCACGACCCTCGGGCTCGCGCTGACCGCGTACCTCTGGGCCATCGGGACCGGCGGCTTTCTCGTGGTGCTGGTGGCGATCGGCTTCGGCCTGACGGAGGCGCTGCACTACCTCCGGTTCGAGCCGCTCCTCGCCTTCATGGTCGCAGGCTTCGTCGTGGCAAACTTCAGCCAGCAGGGCGACAAGCTCCTCTCGAGCGTCGATAGGACCGGCAACGTCGTGTATGTCGTGTTCTTCGCCACAGCGGGCGCGCACCTCGACTTGCCGCTCGTGAAGGAGCTCTGGCCGATCGCGCTCTTCCTCGGGGGCGTCCGCGCCCTGACCACCTGGGGCGCGCACCGGCTCGGGTCCTATCTCGCGAAGGA
>CAYUAW010000728.1:1368-2707 GCA_964442485.1 uncultured Polyangiaceae bacterium | reverse complement strand
CGCGTTGGGATCTGCTGCGGTAGACCCGACGGCCCGGCGCCGCCCTCAGCGCTTCATGCGCTCTACGAGCGGGGCGCCGGTCTTCGCATCGGTGCCGTACACGTCGACGTAGTCGACGCTCATGGGGCCTGACACCGTCAGGAAGATGTGGTCGAGTTTCGCGTTCGACACGTCCTTGATCCGGACGTACGCCCTGGTCGAACAGTGCCGCTCCCCGTCCAGCCACGTCATGATCGTGATGGGCCTGTCGACCTGCTTCAGCTGTACGCGGTACTGCCCGCCCGTCTCGCCATGAGCGAGCAAGCGCTGGTCGGAGAACCCGTACCCGATGTACTGCAGGAAGCTCAGCGGGTGAGAGCGGACGGGAGGCGCGTGCTCAAGCTCCCGCCAGTAAGGGAACACGGCACCGTCGCCCGTCGGCATGCAATGCGCGTCGAGCCGCATGCCGTAGTCCACACGGTCACGGTCGTTGCTCTTGCTGATATAGAACGCCGTCTGCACGTCGAACGGCCCGAACGGCGGCCGCAGGTTCGGATCGGCGTTCGCCGGGTTGGGCGCCGCCGAATGCTCGTCCATCTTCGACGACGCGACCGTCACCGGCGGAGGGATGGCCGGGGGGCTGCAGGCGAAGAGCAGCAACGCCCCGGGAGACAGGACCGCAGTCACGACGCTTCTCATCTGCATCCGGCTCGACTCAGTTGCACTTACCCCGCTGCCACGACCACGTCCCCGAGCTGCAGTGCGCGACCACGTGATCGGTCGCGTCGCACGGCTGATAGCTGCAATCCGAAGTCCCGCTCGCACAGGGCTGGCCCTCGTTGGGCGGCGACGCCGGGCACGGAGCCGCGGGCGGCGGCAGGCAATCCCACGCCGCGGTCTTGCAGACCGTCTGCCCGGTGCAGGCGATGCATTCGCAGAACAGCCCCATGGTGAACGCGCAGGTGTCACCGCCCGACGGACATGGCCCTCCGACCATCGCTGCGGGAACGAAGTCCCCGATGCACGACTTGAGCGGCGCGCAGCTCGGGCCCCCGGTCGACCACGCCGACCCGTCGCACGAGTAGATCGTCCTGCACGAAATACGCGGGTCGTCGCCATACGAGCACGCGAAGTGTCCGGCGCACGCGCTGGTCAGTGACGGCGGAGCCGTCGGGCACACGGTGATCGGCGGGGGTCCAGCGTCGACCGACGCAGCGTCCGGCACGCTCGCGCCACCGCCGGCTCCGGCCTCCGGGATGGACGCATCCTGGTTTCGCGTTCCACCCGAGCCCGGCCCTCTTCCGCCCGAACCGCCGCGATTCGTTCTGCCGCCCGCGCTCGCGCCGCCTGCGCTCGCGCC
>CAYUAW010000728.1:0-1268 GCA_964442485.1 uncultured Polyangiaceae bacterium | reverse complement strand
CCGCCCGCCGCTGCCGGCGTCGTGCGTCCCGTGCGCGCCTCCGGCGGTGCCGTCCGCCTTCGCAGAGCTGAACGAGGGACCGGAGCAGCCGAACAGCACGGGAACCACGAGCACCCAGCACGCGCGCGTGCCCCGACGGAACTTCGTCTCAGGAAGAAGGACCAGCAAGCCTCCCACCATACCACCCGCGTCCGGGCGCTTTAAGGCTCTGATTCCCGGTCCCAGAGCCCCGTTTCCGGGCCGAATTCGCCGCGAAATGCACGAGACCGCCGTTCGCGTCAGGAAAGGCCGGCCGACGATGCTCGCAAATTCAGGAAGAGCCTCCGGTCGCGCGGAGCCGGCGCTTGCGTGGGCTCGTGCCACGACTTCCAGCTCCGGAAGAGCGGATCACGATCCGCCACAGGGACCGAAACCCACGGAAGTCTCGGCGAGACCGAGCGCTCGCTGTTCTTCAAGTCGCGAAGGTCGGCTTTTGCTTTCCGGCATCGGAGTTGTGAAGAAGCATCAACTTGCCCGCCGACGCATGAACGAGCGCGACCGGGAGACGTGTGTCGGCGCGAGCGCAGCCGAGCACCGCCGAACATCGACACGCCACCGCGCCGCGCGCACCGTGACACGCACGGCGCATCACACGCCGGACCCGTGACGTGGTCGGAACGACACGCCTGCGCGCGTCTATCGTCTGCGCGTCACGCGCGTGTCGTCGCGCGAAACGAATCCGCGGCGTGACCTGAGCGTCCCTTCACGGAGCGTGCTGCGGAAACCGCGGCGTGACCCGCGCCGAGTAGGTTTCCGGATGAGGCGCGCGGTGCGCCGGAAGCCTGCCCTCTGCGTCGACGCTTCGTCGCGTCGACACATAGGAGAAGCAATGGAACCAACACCGGTGATCATGGACGCAAAAATGCGCATCTCGGAGGCGCCCTCGAGCGGATTCATTCGCTACGAGAACGTGGACACGGCGTACCTCGAGCGACGGTCGCTGAAGAAGAGCGCCGGCTGGGTCTGGCTCTGGGCGCTCGGTGTCGGCGTGGTGATCTCGGGGGAGTTCTTCGGCTGGAACTTCGGCCTCGCCGCCGGCGGCTTCTGGGGCCTCTCCATCGCGACCGCGCTGATGGCCGCGATGTACGTGTGCATGGTCTATTGCATCTCGGAGCTCACGGCGCCGCTCCCGCACGCTGGTGGCTTCTACTCGTTCACACGCAGCGCGTTCGGAGATTCGAATCGTTTTTTTGCCAGGACGGGTTCTTGCGGCGATTGTGCGCCTCCGA
>CAYUAW010000727.1:0-2713 GCA_964442485.1 uncultured Polyangiaceae bacterium | reverse complement strand
AGGGTCTGAGCGCGCGCTACCAGCGGTAGGCGCTATGGTCGGCAACATCCTTCGCGGACACTCGTAGCGCACCCGTGCATCACGGGCGCACCGACGTGCTCTACTGGCTCTTCACCAGGTTGATCTTGCTCGCGATGATGAACGCGTTCGAGCCGGTCGAGACGCACCAGTCGTTGATCGGCGTGTCGTACCCCACCGACGGCAGGAAGCAGCAGTTCGTGTCAGCGCCGGCGTCGTTCGGACAGGGATACCAGACCGTGACGTCGTAATTGTATGTCACGTCCGAGCTCACGACGGTCGTCTTGCAGCCCGCGGGTGTCCTGGCGCGTGAAGCGCAGTCGAAGATGAATGCTCCGTCGATGTCGTTGCTGAAGCAGGGCTCTCCAGCGGTCACGCCGTTTGCGGACACCATGCATCCGTCGCCGTGGTTCCACGCTGGGACGAGATAGTCGGACCTGGGGAACGGCGGCGGATTCCGTAGTTGCAAGGCCTGTGGATTGGGAGCGCCAATCTGCGTGAAGTACGCTGCGTTCGCGCCCGGGCCCGCACAGTAAAGGTAGCCTGAATTCGAAATGCAGCCGTCCCCGTACAAGGCGTCAGGATAGTTGGTCGTGGTCTTCCACGCTGCTATCCCGTCCTGAGAGACGTTCGCGAAGAAGACGGGAATGGAGAGGTAATAGATATACGAGCCAGCGGTGACATAGCTCGCGGAGACGGCCGTCGGAAGCTCCGTCGTGACTTTCCACGTGCCGATCCCGTTGGCACCGAGCGGAGCGAAATAGGAAGGACTGTAGCAATCTCCCTGCGGCCCACGCGGAGGACAATTCCCTGCACCGAAACAGTAAGCGTACCCGCCAATGGCGGAGCATCCCTGCGTGAATGTCGGCGGCGCTTCCGTCCGGGTCCATGCTCCGACGCCGCTCGACGAGATCGGAGCGAAGTAGGCTTCGGGCGTCACGTCGGAGATGACGGACCCGATGCAGTAGACGTATCCGGCGCTCTCCATGCACTTCGGGTTGCTCCACGGCGCCGGCAAGGGAGTGGATGCGCCCCAGGTGCCGATACCAGGCGCCGAAAGAGGGGCGAAGTACACGTCCGCCGTGGGGCCAGGCGCAGCGCCGTCCTGTCCCTCGAGATAACCGCCCATGCAGTAGATGTATCCCGAGCCGACGACGCAGCTCGTACCAGCCGTGGGTAGCGGGTAGTCGGTCGTCGGTGTCCAGGACGATGCGAGCCCCGTCGCGGACAGGCGGCTGTAGTGTATGGACGTGCTGCTCCCCGCCCGGCAATAGGCGTAGTCGGCTCCAGCGACACACGCCTTCGGCAAGGCATCCGGGAAACCTGTGGTTGGCGACCACGGACCGAGCTCCCCGCTGTCACTCATCGCGGTCGCTCCGTGGGCGCCAGAGTCCTTCTCGCCCCTCGCGGTTGCGCCGTCGTTGCCGGAGTCGTTCGTACGAGTGGAAGGCGCACAGGATCCATGAACACAGCTACCCGCTGGGCAGTCGATGTCCTTCTTGCAGGTGATCCAGTTCGTCTGGCTGCCGCCGCCGCTCGTCGACCGACACCCCGCGAAGACGGCGAAGGCGACCAGCACGAATGCCCATGTGGCGTTGGAAGTCATGACTCCTCCTCGACGGCTTCCTCGTATTGCCCGAAATAGAACCATACCCGGGACGACGCCTCGTCTGGAACGGGGCGGTCTCGATTTTCAGCTTCGACACGTTCCCACAACGCGATCGATTCCCGCCGCGTTCGCGACAGGAGACCTCGCACCTCGTCACGGAGCGGGTGGGCCGGGTTCAGCTTGAAGCTGAGCGTCGTTCCACCGACGACGTCCTCCGCCGCGGCGCGCGTCTTTCCGGACCGGAGCTTGGTCGCGATCGCGTTCGAGACGGCGCGAAAGTGATCGAGAACACTCGCCTCCCAGCCGAATTCCCTTCCCAGGGGGACGAAGAGCGGCGCCGCTTCGAGCGGTGAGGCGTTGGAGTCTCCGTGCCGTGCGAGCCGCCCTTCGGCGACGAGGCGCTCGACGACCGCCCGCGTCTCGTCGAGATCGAACCGGGTCGCCTCTGCCAGCTCCTGTGTCGTGAGCCGAGGCGCGCCGCGCACCAGCGCCCAGAAGAGCGGGCCGAGAGACTCCGCGTCGGAGGACGCTACGAAAAGGTGGCGCTCGGCATCGCTCGTGATTCCGTACACCGCCGACGCGCCGCGGCCCGAAGCATGCAAGAGGCCATTCTGGACGAGGTCGGACAGCACACCGACGATCTCGCGCTCGGTGTCGTTAGAGAAGCGACCCACGATCTGCTTGCGCGTCGCCGAACCCGCTCCGCTGACGAAGTCGAGGATGCTCTCCCAGAGAGTGCGATTCGGGTCGGTTGCGCTCTCCGACAAGCGCTGCACCTTCTTCTGGTAGGTGCGGAGCGCGAGGCCGAACATGTCCGCTACGACCTTGCGACCGACGCCCTGCGCCTCGATCTCGCGGGACAGCGACAGGAAGACCTCGTTCGCGACATGGGAGAGCGGTGCGCGGAGCCCCGACGCCGTCGACAGCTCGGCGATGAGCACGGTCGTCTGTCGCACGATGGCGTCGATCAGCAGGCGTGTGTGCAAGGCAAGCTCCGGCTGCCCCCTTCGCGTGGCGGGTAGCACGACCCATATCTAGCGGGGGCCCGCCTCCGGTGCGAGGTGTCCGATTCTGCGCCCCGCCACG
>CAYUAW010000726.1:0-2715 GCA_964442485.1 uncultured Polyangiaceae bacterium | reverse complement strand
CAGGATGCCGCTCCGCAAAAGGGCGAGCAGCTTCGGTCACGGGGGAGCCCCTCGATATCGGGCCGCGAGTACCAGCGCGTCGTCGGTGCCCTTCCGGTGTCGCTCGAGGATGCCGTCGGCGATGTCTTCCACCGAGCCCGTCGCGCTGGTGTCGTCGAAGGCCGACGTGCGAACACCGTCCGTCGCGAAGACGATTGTGTCGCCGGCGTGGAGAGGCAGCGTCTCCGGACGGAGCGTCGGAAGGGTCTGGCCCACCACGCCGCCCCAGAGGAGCAACCTCGCGTGGCGCGGCTGTCCCTCGGCACGTTCGCCGCGGAGCAGGATCGTCTCGACGTTGCCCACACCGATCCAGCCGATCCGGGCCTTCTGGACGTCGAACGACGCGATGCTCATGACCGCCCCCCGAAGGCGACCGAGCGCGCGATGGCAACGTGTGACGAGCGCGTCGACGGGCAAGCTCGCGTCTTCGAGCAGAACCTCCGTGGCCGCCATCGCCGCCGCGGCCGCCTCCGGTCCGTGACCGAGCCCGTCGATGACGGCGACGAGTACTCCTCCGGAGAATGGTGCGACGAGATGAAGATCCCCGGACACGGCCTGCCCAGCGAGCGGCTGCCCGGCAACTGCCCACTGGAGGACACCACCCGCGAGGCCGCCTCGCGTCATCTCGCCCACTTCTTCATCACGATGGTGGTCCCCTGGCCCACGTTCGACTCGATGGAGAAGTCGTCCATCAGCCGACGCGCCCCCGGAAGGCCGAGACCGAGACCGCGCCCCGTCGAGTAACCGTCCTGCATCGCCTGCTCGACGTCCGCGATGCCTGGACCTTCGTCGCGCGCAACGACGACGATCCCGCGCCGGTGCGGCTCCGAGACCTCCTCGAAGGTCATCTCGCCACGGCTCGCGTAAACCAGGATGTTCCGGGCGATCTCCGAGATCGCGGTGGCGATCAATGCGAGATCGGTGGACGAGAAGCCGAGCCGAGCCGCCATCTGCCTCGCCGCTTTCCTGGCGGAGAGAATGTCGGCGTCGTGCTTGATCGGTACGGTGGCTTCAGCGATCATTCCCCACCCTGCCGGTCCGACGCCGGAGCTCCTCGAACCCGTCGTCCGTGTCGAGGGCTGTGCCCGTGTGCGGCAGCGAGAGCCCGAGCTGTGCCATCGCGAACGCCACTTCGGGCTGCACGCCGCTCACGACCGTCTCGGCACCTCGCAGGCGAAGCATCCGGGCGATTCCGTCGAGCATGCGCGTCGCGAACGAATCCATGACGTCCATCGCGCTGACGTCGATGAGCACACCGCGGGAACGAAGCTTCCCCGCGCGAGCGAGCAGCTCGTTTCTGAGCTCGTGCCACTCCGCATCGGTGAGCTCGTCCTGGATCGCGACCAGGAGAAAGCTGCCTTGCTTGAGGATGGGGACGGCCATGAATCACCGCTTCTCGCCCGGCGCCTCACTCGTTCAGGGCGGCGGACTTGCCGGCGAGAAAGTGCTCTATCTCCTCGATACCCCCCTGCAGGTCGCCGACGGTCCGGACGCCCTTGAGCTCGGCCCCGATGGTCACCAGCGTGAGCGCAATCTCCGACGAGATCCCTGTGAGAACGACCAGAGCACCCATCAGACGCGCGGCCTCGCAGGCTTGAGCCAGGTGATTGGCCACCTTGGAGTCCACGATGGGCACACCGGTGATGTCCATGACGACCCCTTTTGCTCGACGCTCGCGGATCGCCTTCAAGAGCCCTTCGGTGAGGAGCCGCGCCCGGTACGTGTCCAGGAGACCGACGACGGGAATGATGAGCAGCCGATCGCGAATCTGGAGCACGGGCGTGGAGAGCTCCCGGATCGCCTCCTGCTGCTGACGGATGACCCGCTCGCGCTCGAAGATGAGCGTGTCGACGATGATGCCGACATCGAAGAACGCCATCTTCTTCAGCGACATGAAGTTCTCGAAGCCCTCCATGGGGCGCTGCTCGGAGCTCTTCATCGCGTGAAGACCGACGGCCATGAGCAGGTGGTGGAACGCCGCCAGGAAGACATGCGGCTCGAGCCCCACCTTGCCGTAGAGCGTCGCGAGCTTCACGCGCTGCGCGACGTAGCTCGGGCCGTAGTCCCCGAGGACCATCGCAGACAGATGTTCCGTCTTGAGGGCGCGAGCCCGCTGCAAGACGTTCTTGTCGTCGAACAGCGGCTTGGCCTCCCTCAGACCACCGAGGTACGTGAAGAACGTCGAGGCTAGCCCCTCGGCGTTCGCCGTCACGATGTCCCGAAGCGACGCGAGCCGTCGCATGTCGTCCGGACCGAGGCCGACGATCACCTTGCGGCGCTCGATGCTCTCGTCCGTGAGGCCCATCTCCTGCATGAGTGCCTGGTCAGCACTGACTCCGTCCCGTGGCTCACTCATGGCTTCCCTCCTCGCCTCGTTCCGCCGAAGCGCCGGAGACTCGACCTGGCAGGCTACTCGAGCCGCGGACGCGGCCGCCCGAAAGTTGCCGAAACGGCCCTAACATCGCCCCCTCGGCCCGCGTGAACGAGTCGGTAGATTCCGCACAGCGCGTAGGAAGAATGCCTACGGCTCCCGGCGCGTGCGATGGCGTCGTCGTGCGTGACGAGCACGCTGCACCCCAGGTCCCCTACTGGATGAGGCACTCGCTCGAAAAGCCCGGGGGCAGGCTGGCGGTCCAGGGCTCGGGATCTGCCCCGAACGGGTGCGCCTGGAAGAAC
>CAYUAW010000725.1:0-2738 GCA_964442485.1 uncultured Polyangiaceae bacterium | reverse complement strand
CACGGAGTTCTGCATCGGCGGAACCGGCCCCTTCCCGCCCGGCGTGACCATTCCGACCGCCGACGCGGGCGTCGACGGCGGGTGACGACCTCTCCGGAGGTCTAGCCAGGTCCTACGGAAGCGCAGAAATCGTACCGACCACCGTCGTGGTCGCCGGGAAATCGAACGGGACGTCGATGCAAGTGGGCGGCACGGAGGACGCCTCCGTCGCGCACTGCTCGTCCGCGGCGGCACCCTGGAGGACGACCGCGCACATCCGCGCGATGTAGTGGCCTGACGGTCGACACGCAGATTCGCGACACAGTATTGCTGCGCTGGCGCGGCAGGTCCTGGTCGTGAGCGCTTCGAAGGACGCCTCGAGATCCACGCCGCCAGCTGGCACGCGCACGTAGCACCCCAGCGTTGGCGGGCACTTTCCGGGTTGCCCGGCCTGGCACGTCCCGCAATCCGGAAACAAGCAGCTCGGCGGATTGGTTATCGACACTCCGTTCGAATCGAGCAACGTCAGCCACCCGACGGCGTCGTCGAACCCGGCTCGGCAATAGGCCGCGCCCGCGAAAGCTGCAGGCAGATCGAGGTGATAGTGAACGACCGGGCACCCTTGCGAAGCCGCCGGCTCGGCGCCTGAAGCCGCGGGACCGGGCGCAGCTTTCATGGCGTCGTTGCCCGTCCGGTCGAGTGTCGAGCCGTTGCTCGAGCACGACATTGCCAGAGACCCGACGAGCAGAACCCCCGAACCGAACCAGGACACGCGGCACATGTGTAGCCGTAAGAGCATCCGGCATGCCGGCGTCCGATGTCGGCGTTTTTCCGTACTTCTCGCGCTGATGTGCCGACTTGTGCCGCCTCAAACCCATCGAAAGCCGCTCGCAACGAGGTCCATTCGCTCCTCGAGCGACACCCCGAACTCGAGCCGGCGAAACTCCTGCACGAGCTCTGCGAGCTGGTCCCCCTCGACGCGCAGGTACTCGACGTCGTTCTGCTCTCGCTCGAGGACGGTCCGCCCCTTCTTCTCGAAGAACGAGGCGAATCGCGCCTTCGTATCCACATTGCTTTGGGCCAGGAGGACCAGTCGACTCCGGCGCGGACCTCCTTCGATCGAGAATTGAACATTCAGCTCGTCGTCCTGCGCTGACTGCTGCCCGCTGCCCCGGAAGAGAAAGACTGCGAACGTTCCGTCCTTCCCCCGCGGCCGTGACCGCGGCCAGCACGCCCGGCACGTCCGACATCGTCACCGTGGTTCGCTGGGCGACGTTCATCGGTCTGCCGGACGCGCGAACGACCAGCACGATCGCGATCAGAGCGACCACACAGAGCAGGAGCGTCAAGATGCGTTTCCTGAACGATTCGCCGCGGAGCCGCGGAGCTCCAGACTGACCGGCATCGAGCATACACCCAGCCCGCAACTACTCGCGATCGTTCAAGTGCCTTCTGGTCCAATCAGAGGTGCATCAGGGTGATCTGGCGATACGGCGCGGACAACCGCCGTAGATCCTCGATATGGCCCGTCGCAATCACTGCCGAGTCGAATTCAAGTGCCGTGGACACGACGAACGCGTCGACGGCGTGGCGGGAGGGCATGCGCGCCTTCTCGAGAAGCGCGCCTGCCCTCTGCGCCGCTTCACGGTTCAACTCCACGACGCGGATAGCGTCGCGCTTCAAGAGCTGGTTGACGGCCGTGTCGTATCGAGGGCCGCGGCATACCTCCGCGAGGACCGGGGCTGGGATACGAACCAGCACGCCGCGCTCATGTGCGACTCGCGCGATGGCCCGAGCTCGAACGGACAGTGAGCCTCGCTCAGGCGCATTTGCCAGAGCGTCTACGGCTTCCGAATCGAGTATCAGCGCTTCGGCCACTCGCGCCTCACGCGCTTCAACTCGGCCTCGGGCAGGGCCCCCACGGCGGCATCCAGCTCGGCCAGAAACTCTCCCAGCGCCTCACGCTCCAGCTCCCGAGCGACGGCTTGAGCAACGAATGCCGAAAGACCTCGCCGACCGGCCCGCTTACGCGCGGCGGAAACGAGCCTGCGCGGCATGCTGATCGAGAGCTTCTCGGCAGGCTGGGCCACGAAGAGAATACTACTCGAGTAGTACCGTACTGGCAACCGCCGCGCCGCATTCGATTGGCGCCCCACAGCGGATGACACCGTACGGAAGCTCGCGCATTGTGGAGGACATTGGTTGATCCGGCGGGCGAACTCTATCTCACCCTTTCCAGTATCCAGATATCCGACGTCGAATAGCGCGATGCAAGCCACCGGCTCGTAGCGGGCAGCGCTGTGGCCGTGCCGATTCCTGGACATCTGCGCGCCGGTCGCGACGTGATTCGCATAGGGCGGGGGCACGACGAATCGTGGCGTGGCGCCCGCCGTCACGTTCATGCGGGGCGCCGGCGCGGTGATGTGACGGTCTTGACGGTTGTGGCTGCGCTTCTGTCGAGGAGCGTCTGACGCCGCGCCTCGTTCCCGTGGGGCGCCCCATCAAGGTGGAGCGCTCGTCGGCAACGCTGTTGCCGGAAGACCAGGAATCGGTGAGCCGGCAATGGCGTTGTGGCGGGGGCGGCCGTTCGTTCCGACACTCCGGGGCCTCCCTCCGTCGAACGGTTGCACTGTGCGGCGGCCCCTGGCACGGTCCCCTCCTCTTCATGAAGGCTCGTGCTCTTTCGCTCGCTGCGTTCGTTTTTGCCGTTGCTTGCGGCGGGAGCAACGCGAACGTGGAGCGGGTTCGCGTGCCGCACG
>CAYUAW010000724.1:0-2743 GCA_964442485.1 uncultured Polyangiaceae bacterium | reverse complement strand
TAGTAGGCTCAATCGACTAACGAAACGCGCCATGACGCGCAGCTTCGCCCGCCACTCGGCGCACCATGAGCGCCGCGGGTACATGCGGCAAGCGGAGCGACCCGGGCAAAAGCGCCATCGGTGTGCGTCCGTGACGGTTCTGGTCACCACTGCGCAATTTTTGGACGTCGTGAATCTCGCCGGGGCCGCTTCTGCGATGGCAGGAAGGTTACAGCCTCCGCTGCCGCGGCCCTGCTGGCGCGCGCCGACGAGCGCCTGTATCTCGCGAAGTCGTCCGGCCGCAACCGCGTCGAGGCGTGAAGCGTTTACCGCGCTGGCGGGTGCGTCACGGCCCACGGGATCCCGTGAAGCGAGAGCGCCTCGGCGTGAGCCCTGCCCATGTCGAAGATGCGCTTCAAGAAATCCGGGTCGAAGAAGAGGAAGCTCAGGAGCTCGTCGTGGCTCGGCCCCTTGCCGCCGAGGGTGCGGCTGATCAGGCTGAAGTCCTTCAGGCTCCACTTGGAGTATTTCGCCGCGAAGACGGCGGCGGCCGCTGCCGCGAAGAGCCCCGACTGGGGGGGCCCGAAGTAGGCGTGCTCGACGATCTCCATCGAGCCATCACCGCGGTGCTCGTGCTGAGCGACCCCCGCGAGGCTCCGGGTGGCTGCGATGACGTGATTGCGCCTTCGAAGGGCGGCCACGTCCTCCGAGACGCGGTCGACGAAGATCGAATGCAGGATGGACGCGCACTCATCGATGATATCCGGCCGGTCCAGGATCGGCGCGGACACCGATGGGGCGGTGGCGGTGGGATCGGGGTGCGTCGCGACCACGATGACGCGCTTGATGCTGCTGCCGAGCTTCTCGAGCACGGCCATCGCGGGAGCGATGGGCGTGTTGAGCCGCGTGCCCCCGTCCGCGAACCAGCCCTGCTTTTCGATCAGCACGCTCGGAAAGGCGATGGGGATCGCCGCCGAGGCGCGCACGTGCGCGCCCGAGAGCTCGGCCGTGCGGTAGTCGATGCCGCGCAGCCCGTTCTTTGCCGGAAGATCCGACATGCCCTGCATGAAGACGACGCTTCCCCCCGTCGCGACCTCCGTCGCGACGACACCCGCCGCGCGTATCCAGGTGGAGCCGACGTTCCGGCGCAGCACGGCCCAGTCGACGTGCTCGTTCCCGTCGATGGTCTCGAGGAGCGGCGTGGTATCGAGGAGCCCGTAGGTGCGCGGCCTGCTCCCGCCGGCCGTCAGCACCTCGAGCACGTAAGGGAGCGCGCTCGAGAGGCGGACATCGAAGACCTTCGACTCCTCGAGGGTGCACCACATGTCGCGCAGCCGCTCGATGACGGTCGGGGTGGGCAGATGGGCCGACGCGCACAGCATCGCGATGTTGATCGCACCGGCGCTCGTGCCCGTCAGCACCACCTCGTCTTCTTCGGCGAGCAGCGCCGGCACGACCACCGAGAGAACGCCTGCCTCGTAGGCGCCTCTTGCCCCCGCCCCGGCCAGGACGATCGCTGTTGTCATGATGAATGTCCGCGTTCCGGGCCGAGCGCTAGCGCTTCGCCCACCAGGCCGCGAACTCACCGAAGGAGATACGGCCGTTGCCGTCGACGTCTATTGCCGAGAACGCGATCTGCACCTGTCCATCGCTGAGCGTGAGCCCCAGGGCCGTCACCAGCCGGGTGAACTCGCTCTCGCTGATGGAGCCGTTCGCGTCGAGGTCGAACTCGTCGAACTTCCGCTTGAGCTGTTCGGGTGTTGCGTCGCCCATGTCCGAACCGTCTAGCATGCGTGCGCGGCCGCCACAGCCGTCGTCGTCACGGGCCCGAGCGCGTGCTTTCCCGCTGCGGTAGTACAGGTCCTGCTAGACGATGCTACGGGTGTTCACATGATGGATGACGCTCCTACCGACGGGCTCGTGGTCGTCCTCACGGGCGCCGGCATCTCCGCGGAGAGCGGCATCCCCACGTTTCGCGGACCCGAAGGGTACTGGGTGGTCGGCTCGCGTCACTATCGTCCGATGGAGCTCGCGACGGCTGCAGCGTTCGCTTGCATGCCGGACGACGTCTGGGGATGGTACCTCTACCGTCGAGCCGCATGCAGGGCAGCCGCGCCGAACGCCGCGCACCGTGCCCTCGTCGAGCTCGAGCGGCGCCTCGGCGAGCGATTCCTGCTCGTCACGCAGAACGTCGACGGCCTCCACCTGCGCGCCGGCAGCTCGCCGGGCCGCACCTACGAGATCCACGGCAACATCGACTTCATGCGATGCGCGCGTGAATGCACGACCGCCCTCCATCCGCTTCCGGACGCGCTCGGGCCATCGTGGGAGAAGGGACGCGTGCTCGGCGCCGCCGAGAAGGCGCTCCTCGTCTGCCCACGCTGCGGCGCCCCGTCGCGGCCACACGTACTCTGGTTCGACGAGTACTACGACGAGGAGCGCTTCCGGTTCCAGAGCTCGCTCGCCGCCGTCGAGCAAGCTGCGGCGCTGATCGTGATCGGGACGAGTGGCGCCACGAACCTGCCGACGCAGATGTGTCACCGTGGCGCCGAACGCGGCGCGATGCTCATGGTCGTCGACACCGAACCGACGCCCTTCTCCGCGCTCGCCGAGCGCGGCTCCGGCGCGTTCCTGCGCGGAACGGCGACGGAGCTCGTGCCGGCGCTCTGCCAGCGGCTAGCGTCGACTTGAGCAGTCCGGGTAGGTCGTGATCGTTCACCTCGGAGCATGCTGGCGGTCGGACCTCGCCGGCTCTAGTTTTGGC
>CAYUAW010000723.1:0-2748 GCA_964442485.1 uncultured Polyangiaceae bacterium | reverse complement strand
CCGCGGAAGAGACTCTACGGCTCCACCGTGACATCTTGCGCAACGGGGTATCTCCAGCCGAGACCGCGGTCCACATCGCGGCCAGAGCGCAGCCGCGTTTCCCGGTCGTCGGCCGCGAGCGGGAGCGTCGGCAGCTCGACGGCGCCCTGGAAGAAGCGTGGGCGGGGGCGGGCACGCTGGTGGTCCTGCATGGCGACGCGGGCGTGGGCAAGACGCGGCTGCTCGAGGAGGCTCGGTCGCGCGCCGAGGAGCGCGGGGCCTCGGTCGCGTGCGGCAGGTGCTTCGAATCGGAGCAGGTGCTCCCGTTCTCCCTGTGGGCCGACCTCCTCGGGGCCGAGGGGCCGCGCTTGCGAGAGGCGATCGACCACGCGTTGCCTCGCGCGGCGCGTGCCGAGCTCGCCCGCATTCTTCCCATCACGCTCGAAGCTGGAGAAGCATCCACGGCGGTTTCGAAGGACGAGCGCGTGCTGTTCGAGGCGGTCGGACGCGTGCTCGACTACCTGGCGGAGCGCGCGCCGTTGCTCGTCCTCCTGGAAGATCTCCAGTTTGCCGATGCGATGAGCCTGCGGCTGCTGTCCTACGTCGTGCGTCGCCGACCACCGGGTTCACGCATCGGCTGGATGGCCACAGTGCGTGCCGAGCAGGTCGCAGAAGCGGCGTTCTTGCAGACGATACTCCAGGAGATCCAGCGCGAGGCCCCCCTGATCGAGATGGACGTGCCGCCCCTGTCGCGCGAAGACACCGGTACGCTCATTCGGTTGCTGTCGCCGTCTGCGCCGGAGGGGAGCGAGCACACCGTCTTCGAGCTGATGTGGGCCGTCAGCGAGGGCAACCCTCTCGTCGTCTTCGAAGCGCTGCGCGATCGTGAGCAGGCCGCCATCTCGCCCGATGTCACGAGGCTGCCGGTCCCCCTGCGCGTTCGCAAGATCATCGCCGAGCACGTGGCCCAGCTGGATTCGCGATGTCAGGAGACGCTGGCGGCCGCTGCGGTCATCGGGCGCCGTTTCGACTCTGCGCTGCTCCAGCGCGCTCGTGGTTTGACGGATGGCGAGTCGTCGGTCGTCCTGGAAGAGCTCGTCCGGAAGCGTTTTCTCCAGGCCTCCGGCGACGGCTTCTACTTCACTCACGATCGCATCCGAGAAGTCGTCTACGAGAGTCTACTCTCACCACGCCGTCGCATGGTGCACGGCGCGGTCGCTCGCGCGCTCGAAGCGCTCAATTCGACGCGAATCGACGACGTCTGCGGGACGATTGGGTACCATTTCGCGCGAGCCGGCGAGGCGGAGGCGAGTATCCGACACTTGATGCGGTTCGCCGAACGCGCGTCGAAGAATCACGGAGTGGAAGAAGCCTTCGCGGCGCTCGGCGAGGCTGGACGTCAGCTTCCCGGGCTGCCCGCGTCGCAACGCGAGGCGCTCGCTGTCGCGATCGCACTCGGGCGGGCCGAGTGCCTGGTCTTCCTGGGCCGGGTGGTGGAGATCGAGCCGCTCCTCGCTCCTCATCGACATACGATCGATCGGCTCGAGGTGCCGGAGCTGAGCGTGGCATTCCACGGCATGGCCGTGGTCGCACACAGGTCATTGGGCGACCAACGTGGGGTCGACGAGCACGAAGCCCGCTTGCTGGCAGTCGCCGAGCGCAACGATGCCGCGCGACCCGCCGGAATCGCTCTGTCGCTGCTCGGCGTCGACGCCATGTTCGCCGGGCACTACCAGAGCGGAATCGAGAGAAGCCTTGCGGCGGTGGCCAGGCTCGACGGAGGAGACGACCTGGAGTCCGCCGGGTTCGCGTGGATCCACCTCGCGGGGAACTACCTGGGTGCCGGCGAGTGCTGGAAGGCGCTCGATGCGGCCTCGCGCGCCGTCGCCATCGGTGAACGCGGCGACGTCGCTCGCGTTCAGTCACTCGGTCTGGCGACGGTCGCACTGCTGCGTGGTGGCGCCATGGGTGAGATGGAGGCTGCGACAGCGGCGTGCCGGAGGGCGATCGCGCTGGCGACGGATCCATACTTCCAGTGGTGGTCCCACTACGCCCATGTCCGCGTCCGTGCCTGGGACGTTCTTTACGTCTCTCTCGCTCCGCTGTTCGATGCAGACTTCCAGGCATCGGTCGCCGTGATGGAGGAGGTGGCGCGAACGCCGCGGGAGAGTCCGCTCGGGACCTGGGCGGCCACCGCCAGGGTAGCCCTCGCCGAGGCGTACTTGGCCAGACGGGATGCCGACAGGGCACGCGCAAACGCACTCTCGGCGCTCGAGGCGCTCGGCACTGACGCGAATCCACTCGCGATCGCGGGAGCCCAGCGGGCGGCGGGGTTTGCCGAGCTGTCGCTCGGGAACCTCGGCCGAGCGGCGAGCTGGTTCGACGAGGCTCGTCGATTCGCCGAGCCAATCACACCTCTCGAGACGGCAGCGGCCGTCACGGGGCGCGGAATGGTCGCCGCAGCCCAGCGGGACCTCGTGGCCGCCGGTGCGCTCTACGGAGAAGCACATCGGATGTACGCGGCGCTCCGATTGCCATTCTGGACCGGCACGGTCGCTCGCCTGGCTGCCGAACACGCCATCACGATTTGACGGCGCTCGCCCCTGCTTTTGACGCTCCGCTCACGCCCCGTTGACGCTCGGTGGTGTAACGGGCTTGACGATGATAGGGTCGAGATGTGCTCCCGCTTTGGCACTCGCCGTCTTGCTGAGCGCGACGACGACGGGCTGCATCAGAAAAGTCCTCCTGGATGGGCAGGTGAGCGGCACC
>CAYUAW010000722.1:0-2748 GCA_964442485.1 uncultured Polyangiaceae bacterium | reverse complement strand
GGGCAGCGGCGGCAACACGGGCGCCGTCAAGCGACCGAACTACAACAGCGGTCCGGGCTTCTTCGTCGTGGGCAACAAGCTCTACGACGCGAACGGCGTGGAGTTCCGCGTCCGCGGCGTCGACAAGCTTCACTGGGACGCGGATTCGCCCGGTATCCCGAAGACGCACGCGAACACGGAGCGCTGGACCATCGACTTCAACCAGTCCACCAGCACGAACCTCGGGCTGATGAAGCAGTCGGTCGACAACCACATCGTGCCGATGCCCGGCAACTGGGACGGCACCTGCAAGGAGGACGCCGCGACGCTCTCCGGCATCGTCGACACCTGGGTCGCCCAGGCGTCGGCCTGGAAGACGTACGACAGGTCCATGATCCTGAACATCGCGAACGAGTGGGGTCCGTTGGGGACGGTTTGGCGCGACTCCTACATCACGGCGATCAGCCGCCTGCGCTCGGCAGGGTACCTGAGCACGATCTCCGTCACGTCGGGAGGCTGCGGCCAGGACAACGACGACCTCGTGAACTACGCGGCGGCCGTCTTCGACAGCGACCCGCAGAAGAACGTCATCTTCGATCAGCACATCTACGGGGGGTGGGGCAACGGGCAGAATGGCACCACCGATCTGACGACGGGGCTCGACAAGCTCGCCGCGACCGGCCTCGTCATCATCGTCGGGGAGTTCGGCCCGGGGCGGAACATCGGCCCGTCACCGACCTCATTGACCCCAGGCGACATCATCAAGGGTTGCGAGGCGCGTGGCTTCGGGTGGATGGCGTGGGCATGGGACGACCCCGCGAGCAACGCCGACGACACGTGGTTCGCGCTGTCGAAGAACGGCGACTACGGCTCGAGCGCGGATCTGACGACGTTCGGGAAGGACGTCGTCGAGAACGCAACATACGGCCTGCTCGCTCTCGCACACCCTGCGACCGTCTTCTGAAGCGGCGCCCGTCCGTATTCGACCACCCCGGTAGTCGCTGTGCGCGCCTGCGCGCGCGCGTGGCTTTGCAGCGTACATCTTCATGAACGACGAACCTTGCCGTTGGAAGATTGGACCGCGAATGCACTCGCGGACCTCCTCTTCGTGGTGCAAAGGTGGATCGTGGCGAGTCTCGTTCGTTCATTGTCGTCGTTCCTGCTGCTCTCGAGTCTCGTCACCGCCTGCGGCGGCGAGGTAACCGACAGCTCGCTCGTGCCGCCTGCCGCGCCCGGCAACGGTTCGGGTGAGAACGGAAGCTCGTCGAACGCTTCCACGAGTGGTGACGGCACCGCCGGCGCCGCACCGGTGAACACCGCCACCGACATCGGTGTCGGCCAGGTCGCGGCGGGATGCGCCCGCGCGACGTCGCGCGTCACGCTGGCCGCGAACCTGAACTCGGCCCCCGCCGTGATCACGACGCCCTGGGACCCCACCGATCCGTACGCCGACGCCGACTACGTGTCCGTGACGACCATCTACGACGCGCTCGGTCGCGAGCACACGCTCGGCGTTGTGTTCCGCAAGGTGAGCGCGAACGGCTACGACTACCACGCGATGGTGGACAGCTACGTCGGAGTCCCCGCGGCCGTGAACGGGACGGAGGTCGCCGGCGGGACCCTGTCGTTCACCACCGGCGGCGCGCTCCGCGCGGTGACCGAGGCGCGCAGCGCACAGGTCCACTTCGAGGACATCACCGCGCCGCAACCGATCGCGATCGACTTTGGCAAGACGATCGCGGACGGCGGCAACGGGTATGGCGGGACGATCTCGGTCTCCGCGCCGACCACCATCGTCGGGGCGTGGCAGGACGGCGCAACGTGCGGCGCGACCGTGGTCCAGCCGAAGACGTGCACGTGGCCGCTGCCGCACGCGACGACACACGTGGCCGTGAAGGCGAACCTCGACGCGCGCATGGACGTGGTGGGCGTGCTCGCCTCGCCGTGGAGCCTGACGGCTCCGCTCGCCACGTCGAACTTCACGATGCATACGAGCCTCTACGATTCGCTCGGCGAGACGCACGATCTCGCGCTCCATTTCCACAGGACCGGCGCGAGCACCTGGGACTACCACGCCGTCATCGGCGAGGCGGACGCCACGACTTCGGCCGCTCCGATCGAGGTCGGCGAAGGGACCCTGTCGTTCGACGCGAGCGGCGAGCTGCTCAGCGTCAGCACCAAGCTCGCGATGAGCCTCTCGTTCCCGGGGGCAACTCCGGCTCAGCCGGTGACGCTCGACTTCGGCGCGACGACCTCGAGCGCCGGCGGCGATGGACACATGACGGAGCTAGCCAGCGACTCAGCGGCGCTGGTGACGGCAGAGGACGGCAATGCCTTGACGGAGTTCGTGCTCGCCTCCTCGCCGATCTGCGGGTGAAACCCCGCGCCGCGCTCGCGCCGCTCCATCGGCGTCAAGGCGTTGTCGCAGGGCCGAGCCAGCGGCGGCACCGCGGAGGTGTAGGTATCCTGTCGCCGCTAAAGTACGGTCGGGAACGCGCCGCTCAGTATCGTCATATGGGGACATCGCCCGGATCCGCAGGCTACTCCGGGGCGAGCTCGCGAGAGCGCCGACCACCACGCGAAGTCCGACTCGCATCCTCATCGTCGAGGACGAAGGGCTCGTCGCGTTCGATCTGAAGGAGTCGCTCGAGGAGCTGGGCCATGTCGTGGTCGGGATCGCTGCCTCGTCGAACGACGCCGTCGCCAAGGCCATCGAGCACCAGCCCGAGCTGTTGCTCATGGACATCCGCATCCAGGGTGACGCCGACG
>CAYUAW010000721.1:0-2766 GCA_964442485.1 uncultured Polyangiaceae bacterium | reverse complement strand
GTTACGGAGTGACGCGGCCGAAGTGAATCCTTCCGCTGCTGTCACGGGACGGCTCCTCGTGAACCGCACTCCGAGCCGCACATTGGCGGGGAGCAGCCCTCACGACAACGTCAACGACATCTCGAGCTCGCCCGCAAGTTGCGCTCACGTCTCCCCGTCGGGTGACCGTGACCGGGAGAGCCGGAACACGTTGACGAGAGCATGGCGCAACCTGGCACAGGAAGAGGCCGTGCACGGGTCTTCACGCTGAAATCCGCCGGGTTCGCGCCTGGAACAGTCCGTGCTCGTACGGGTACCTGAACATGACGAACCGACACGTGGCTCGTGAATGGGGTTTGCTGACGAGCGCACTGCTCGTCGTCGGAGCTGCCAGCTGTGGCGGTACTGCGATCACCGACGACAAGGGCAGCATACACGCGGCGAGCGGCGGCGGCGGCAACACGGCCGGCGCCGGCAACGCGGGTAGCGGTAGCGGCGGCAGCGGCAACACGGTCGGCAGCGGTGGCGTCGGCAACGTGGGCAGCGGAGGTGCCACTTGCAACTGCGCCCCCATCACTTGCGGGCCGGGGCATTCGGCGGTCTCCGTGCCGGGGCAATGCTGTCTGACGTGCGAGCCGTCTTGCGCCTCCGTCGACTGCGCCTTCCCGGCGTGCAAGCCCGGCGAGACTCCAGTTACCCTTCCGGGCGAATGCTGTGCGAGATGCCAGCCCGCGCCGATCGTCGACGCTGGGCCGTCTTGCCAGGCAGGCTACAGACCCGAGGCGTGCCACGAGAACGACTACCCTCGCTGCGCGCCGAACTGGCAGACCGCGCAGGATCTATACAGCAAGCTGTGGTGCGACGCTTCCGGCGCGGTCCGGCTCGAACGCTGCGGGACCTACAACACGCTGGTCACCACGAACTCCGAAGGAGAAGACCGGTATCTCTACGATTCGCTCGGTGCGATGGTGGGATACGTCTCGGAGAGCTGGGGAGCGACGCACTGTACTGCGTACGAGCCGTCCTTCGTACCTCCAGGGCAGGCGTGCGCGCCGGTCGAGCTCGCTTGCGATGCGCAAGACGGGGGCGCGGGTCCGTACTGCGGCGACGGAGTCATCGAGACCGGTGAATACTGTGACGGGACCGTCCCGGTCGGCGCGACCTGCGCCGCACTCACCATGGGCTTACATGTCCATGGTTCCGTCCGCTGCACCGCGACGTGCCAGCTGGACGTCAGCCAGTGCTCGCAGTAGGCGCGCTACGGGCGGGTCAGAGCAATATTCGGGGCCCGTGAGTCCACGCCATCTTGTCGCCAACATACACCGTATACCTCAACTGATCTGCAGTTCAGGTCTCCGTCGCACTCCACGGCAAAGAGCTGGTCCGTCACGGGGCGCGGTCTCACACCATACGGGTAATTTCTATTCCTGCTCACGAGCGTCGGGGTTCACGCGCCCTGGGGGCTTCGTCTCGACAGCGACTGTATGGACGGAGGCTGCCGGACTCGTTCCGTCGACAGCCGTGTCCGACCGGTGTCGTCGTCGAAGATTCACCGGGCGCGTGCGTGAATGAGTGCCGCGGATTCACAGGTCGTGCTGGCCAGTCGCTCACGCTGCCCTGCTGGCTGGAAACCGCGCGCGTAGGCGCGGCGTCGACTGATGGCGGCGGTCTTGCCTCAACGTCGACGCTGTTCTCGCGCCGCCAATTCCTTGGCGCTGGCACGGTTCGCCTGACGCGGCAAGGGAGGGGAGCGTACCAGCCGGCCTCACTTCTTACCTATATTCCGTGCAATGTCCCGGCGAGCTCGGGAACGCACCCCGTGGTCCGGGAATTGCTCTCCGCTTGCTTCATGAGGCCAGCGGTTGTCGACATACGTCCGAAGCGGCACGCTCGTCGGAGCGTCGACATCTCTCCGTTCCATCGCGTAGATGAGGACGCACATCTCGGTCAGTACATCCCGCTCCACTATCACGGGCAGATGCTTGCCGACGAGCAGCGCATGGGCGCTTTTCACGAGGCCATCGAAAAGCTCGTGCCACAGGGCTCGTACGTGGTCGAGCTCGGAGGCGGAACCGGGGTCATGAGCTTTCTCGCCTCGCGCCGGGCAAGGAAGGTGACGATGGTGGAACGCATACCGCAGGTCGCGGCGGCGGCACGGCTACTGCTGGCGAGGAACGGCGTCGCCGACAAGGTCTCGGTCGTGGAAGCCGATGCGAGAGACTACGTCCCGGAGGAACCAGTCGACGTGGTGATCTGCGAGATGCTGCACGCCGCGCTCCTGCGGGAGAAGCAGATCGAAGTGCTGGGCCGTTTCAAGGCGCAGCACGAAGCACGCTTCGGACGGCGAGTGCCGCTGATCATCCCGGAGGCGAGCCTCCTCGGAGTGCAGCTCGTCTACCAGCCGTACGAGTTTCACGGCTACTACGCGCCGGTTCCGTTCTTCTTCGAGGCGGGAAGCGGTCCGGGAAGCACCATCGAGATGGGCCCGCCCGCGCTCTATTCGCTCATCGAGTACGCTGCCGATCTACCCGAGACGTTTCCCGTCGACGGCCTGCTCGCCGTCGACAAGCCCGGTACCGTGAATGCGCTTCGCTTCATCACGAGAACCGCGGTCGGCGTCTTCATGGCCGAGAAGCGCACGGCCGACTGGTACCTGCCCAGCATGTCGCTGGCGCTCCCCCACCCCATCACGGTGGTTGCCGGCGACCGCCTCCACGTTCGCTTCCAGTACGACGCAGGCGGCAGCATCGAGTCGCTGCAAGCCTCGCTCCAGGCATCCGTCGCGCC
>CAYUAW010000720.1:0-2772 GCA_964442485.1 uncultured Polyangiaceae bacterium | reverse complement strand
CCGCCCTGCAGAAGCAGCACGCGACCGGCGCGTGGGGCGCTCGACAGCGCCGGATTGACCAGGGCCGCCGTGCGCCGCTGCTCGTCCAGGCTCGACACCGCGAGCTGCTCGTCGCAGAAGAGCTCGTAGCCGCCCGGGGACGCGACGACGGTGTAGTCGGTCGAGCTCTCGCGCGTGGCGAAGACGATCTCGTCCGGGAATCGCGCGAGCTCGCGCGAAGGGACGAGCCGCTCGATGCCGACCAGCGCGGCGACGACGGCAGCGAGGACGGCGAAGGCCGCGGCAATCGCGGCGCGCGTGCCCGGCAGCGGCCCCTGGTGGAGCCCGCGATGCACGACGGCGTACGCCGCGCCGAGTGCAGCGAGGACGGCCGCGAGCGCGGGGCCGCTGCGCAGAAAGCCGCTGCGCGCTAGCGCGAGCTCGACGACGAGGACGTACAGGATCGCCGCCCCGAGGCGGCCTGGGCGAAGCACGAACGCGACGAAGCCGAGCGCGACCGCGTCGCGCCCCACCGTCCGGCCAACGACGAGCACTGCCGCCGTGAGCGCCGCCGCCGTCGTGCAGATGCACGCCGCGGCCGCCCGCGCCGCCCAGGGGCCGCGGTCGAACGCGACGAAGGGCACGACGCTCGACGCACCGACGGCAAGTGCGGCGCCGAGCAGCAGCCACGGCACAGCGCGGTAGCTCGACGGAACGAGCCGTCTCGCCGCGAGCGCGCCCACGACGGTGCCGGCGCCGGCTGCGAGCACCCCGAGCAGAGGAGCGCGTGCTGGCACGAGATAGAGCGCGTGGAGCCGGTGGAGCGAGTGCGCCGCGAGCAGCGCGGTCGCCGCCGCGAGCAGGAGCCAGCCGTGGAGCGTCGCGTCGCGCGGTTCGTCTTCTGCGGCGCTCACTTGCCCCCGTAGTACCAGCCGGAACCGCCGAAGACGGCGCCGCCGCCGCTCGAGCCGCTGCCACCACCACTGCCGTCGATCAGGTTGTCGATGACGACCCAGATGAGGATGACGACGACGACGAGCACGACGAGCGCCGCCTGGGAGCGCGCCTGGCCAGGCGCCGCGACCGCGCCCCCGGGTCTCTCTCTTGCGAGCCCGAACGCCTTCGCGATGATCGGCCAGGGCACGGGGCTCGACTGGCTCCAGCGCACCTCCCCCGGCGTCTCCTCGCGCGAGAGCACGTTCGGCCCGAGGACGTAGTCGCTCGCGCGCACCGTCTCGCCGACCTCGCAGCGCCAGTAGACCTCGCCGAGCACGTAGTCGACACGCGCGACGCTCTGATTGCGGAGCCGATACCCTCGGCCGCGCCATCCGACTGCCCCCGGCATTCCGCGAAGGTCGAGCTCGGCGAGATTCACCGGCATCACGAACAGCCACGTCGACTCGTCGCGCACGAGCCAGCGGAAGCCGATGCCCTGCGCGAACAGCAGGATCTCGACCCAGCTCATGCGCTCGCCGTCGAAGTCGCTGCTCCGCTGCAGGCACGCGATGGCCGTGTAGGTGGTACCCCCGAGCGTACCCGTGGCGCCGATGGGGATGGGAGAGGAGAGCCGCGCCGCGTCCTGCGCGGCGATCACGCGCTGCTCGGCGATGTCGCTGACCGCGCCGCAATAGCGGCAACCGACGCGCTCGGCACGTTCCCCGGAGAGCTTCGGAAGCTCGCCGCCGCAGTTCGGGCACCGGATGGTGGCCATCTGCACCTTCGCGACGGTGCGCGGGCCGCGTAAAGTGACCACGAGATCCCGCTCCTCGAAGCGGCGACCGACGAAGAGCTCCGGCGGGGCCGTGCGATCGCCGTAGTCGAGCGTCGCGAACGCGGGCTCCGCCCCGAACAGATCCACGTAGCTACGGGCGTATCCCGGTGGGAGCCGTGCAGGGAGCTCGCCCTCTGCCGAGACGACGCGCCCCGTCTTCACCTCCGCGACGCGGAAGGTTCCGGCGGTGCCGAGCGGAACGTCCATCTCGACGTGCAGGTGCTCGAACGATGGCGCCGGCGCGCCCCCCGCCCACAGCGAGGTGACGTACCAGATGCCTTCCGCGTACGCGAGCCATCCCCAGGCCGCGCCGCCGTCGAAGGCGACGTAGTACTCGTCCCACGGCCCCGCGCCTTGATCGAGCTGCACGCGACCCGTGACGCGAAATGACCGGCCCCCGAGCGTCCCCTCGTCGTCGACCGCGACGAGCGACGGCACGTTCGCGATCTCCGCAACCTTGCCGAGGTTCTCGAGCCCGCGGTCGGTGCGGAAGACGGTGGCCCTGCAGAACTCGCAGATCTTCGAGACGCTCGCGCCGACCGAGAACTCGATGGGGGCTCCGCAGCTCGGACAGCTCCCGGAAGCGACGGCCATTGGAGAACACGAGTCGTACCATGACGCGCCAGAACCGTGCGAGCGGTTGACCGATCGGGGTGATCGCGTGACTCTCGGAGAATGCGCCCCGGCCCCCTCCTCCACGCTGCGCTCGCGCTTCTCGCCCTGTTCGCTGTCGTGCGGCGTTCGAGCGCCAAGGACACGGTCCTCGACGACTTCGAGCAAGCGAGCTCACCCTCGCCCTGGGTCTTCTCCAACGGGGCCGAGTTCCCGGGCGCGACCGGCTCGTTCACGTCGGGGACGGGGCACACCGGCAAGGGCGCCGTCCTCGCGTACGATCTGACCAAGGGCGGGCACTACGTGAGTGCCACCCTGACCTTGACCACTCCGGTGACCGCCGCCGCGATCGCCTTCTGGGCGAAGGTGCCCGCGGGCATTCACGCGAAGCTGCGCATCACCGACTCGAC
>CAYUAW010000719.1:0-2772 GCA_964442485.1 uncultured Polyangiaceae bacterium | reverse complement strand
AGGTGCGAGCCGGAAGCCCGGGCCGCCCACGCCATCAGGACCTGTCCGGCGTAATACGCCGGTAGACCCCAGGCGCGGTTCACGAACGCGCGCTCGACGAAGCGGTCTCGCGCGACGGAAAGGTCGGAGACGTAGAAGAGGAGTGCGCCCGCGACGAGACAATCACCGTGGACGAACCCTGCGCGGCGCACGCCGAGGGCCGCGACGACCATGACCGTGATCGCGACCATGTAAGCGATGACGGGGCCGCGCAGCGAACCGAGACGCGGCGCGAGCACAAGGTAAGCGGCAAGCGTCGCGAGCGCCGGGGCGAGCGACGTCAACGAGAGCCACTTCGCCGGCCCCGTCACCGTGGCGCACGCCGCGACGTAAGCGACGTGGCCGAACAGGAACGAGACGAGCCCCACGAGGAACGCGCGCGACCCGGGCAGCGCCAGCGCGACGTCTCCTGCCGCCGCGAGTACGAGGCCGGCGAGCACGAACGTGCCGAACGCGCCCTGCTCCACGGCGCCGAGCTCGAGCGCCAGCAAGACGAAGCTCGTGCTGGCGAGCGCCTTGCAAGCAAATGCGGCGCGGCCCCGGTCGCGCGCATCCGCGATGAGGAGGCCGGCGAGGAAGACGGCGACCAGCACCGTGAGGGCCGAGGAGAACATCAGCCTCGAAGGGTCGTCTGGGCTGACCGGGGAAGGAAGCGCCAACCACGCCGCGCACCCCGTCCCACACGGCCGCGCCGCAAATGGGCGAGCGCGACCAGCGTCGCCCTCGACGGGAACAACGCGCTCCGGGCGTTGTCGAACCCGGACACATGCGGATCCTGTCGTTCGCGGGGCTCGGGTTGCTGTTCGCCACCGGCTGTCACGCGTCGCTCCCGGCGCCGGCCAGCCCGAGCTCCGTGCTGCCGCTGCATGCCGTGCGGCTCTACGAGAACGGAGTCGGCTACTTCGAGCGCGAGGGCGTGCTCGTGGGAGGCGCCGGGTCGACGCTGGGCGTCCCGGCGTCCCACGTCGACGACGCATTGAAGACGCTCGTGGTGCTGTCGCACGGCGACGCGAAGGTGAGCGGCATCGAGTTTCCCAGTGTCGTCAGCGACGGCGCGGCACGCTCGCTAGCCGGGTTGCCGCTCGACGGCGAGAGCCCTGCGGATTACGAGCACGTCCTGCGCAGCCTCATCGGGTTTCGCGTCGAGATCTCCGGCGAATCGGGCGCCGTGGCAGAGGGCAGGCTCCTCGACGTCGAGCGTGACGCGCCGGCTCCGCCGTCGTCCGCGAAGGGCCCGTCACCCGAGCTCGTGCCGGCGCCGGCGTATTCACTCCTGGTCGTCGCGGACGGTGGCGAGCTGTCGCGCGTCTCGACGAACCGGATCCGCACGATTCGCCCGCTGGATCGTGCCTTCTCGGCGCGACTGCAGACGGCCGCTGACGCCCTCAGTGGTCGCTCCGCGCAGCTCCGGCGCGAGCTCCGTGTCCGCGCCAGCGCCAGCGCACCGGTGCGTATCGGGTACATCGCGGAGACCCCGGTGTGGCGCGCAAGCTACCGCCTGGTGCTGCCGGGCGACGGTGCCGAGGCTGCGCTCCAGGGATGGGCGCTCGTCCACAACGACACGGACGAACCGTGGACGAACGTCGACGTCGAGCTCGTGAACGGCTCGCCGGATTCGTTCCTGTTCCCGATGGCAGCACCGCGCTACGCGCGCCGCCCACTGAACACACCGGATACCGAGCTGTCGACCGTGCCGCAGCTCGCGCTTCGCACCCCGGACGGGCTGTGGGGCGACCACGTGGAGAGCGAAGTGGGGGAGGGGGGGCTCGGGCTGTCGGGAGTCGGCGAGGGTGGGGGCGGCACGGGAGAGGGGTACGGGTCGGCCTTCGGCGGAATCCTGCGCGGTAGCCACTCGACCGGCAGCGTCGCGAGCGACGCCATCGAGATCGGGGATCTCTCGCGCATCGCCACGGCGCGCGGCAAGGACGAAGGCCGCCTTTTCTCGTACCACCTCGCCGAGAAGGTCTCGCTCGGCGCTCACGGCTCGTCACTCCTGCCGATGCTCGCTCACGCGGTCTCCGCACGACGCTTCACGCGCTTCAATGGCGAGAGCGCGGGTCGCGCCGCCGTCCGGTTCTCGAACGACACGCCCTACATCCTCCCAGCGGGGCCGGTGGCCATCTTCGAACCTGCAGGCTTTTCGGGGGAGACGCTGGTCGACCGCCTGCGGCCCCAGGACCGTGCGTTCCTCGAGTACGGAGTCGATCTGGACGCGACGCTCGCTGTCGAGCAGAAGGACGTCTCGAGCAAGGTGGTCCACGTCTCGTTCACGGCCTCCGGCCCGGGGCTGCTCGAGGACGAAGTGCACGTCTCCGAGCACCGGCTGACCGTCGAGAACGAGGCGGCCCTGCCGCGGTCCATTGGCTACGTGCTGTCCCACGTCGTGAAGAACGCGAAGGTCGAGGGAGCCGACGAGCTCGACTACGACGGAAAGCTCGGAGCCGCGATCGCATTTCTGAGCGCTCCTGCGCGGGGCAATCTGCTGCGCACCTTGCGAGTCACGGAAGCGCGCGCCACGACGACGTCGCTCGAACAGCTGACCCGCGCGAAGGTCGAGGCGCTCGTGGGTTCGGAGTCCCTGTCCGCCGCCGAGCGGGCGACGCTCCGGGCAGCGTTACCGCACGTTGCCGCGCTCGACGACGCCGAGCAAGCGGTGCGTGCCCTCGAGCGCCGAGCAAAGGAGCTCGACGTCGATCTGAAGCGCAATCGTGAGCACCTGGAGGCGGTGAAGGC
>CAYUAW010000718.1:0-2775 GCA_964442485.1 uncultured Polyangiaceae bacterium | reverse complement strand
GCAACATGGAACTCGCATCATAGCGAATATTTGGCGACCGTTCGCCCTTGGCGCGCTCGGGGCCCATCGCCGCGTCGCCTCTTCGTGCCTCCCCGCCTCCCCTCCATTCGGACCGTGTGCTACCTGCACCCCGATGCGCATCTGCATTCTGGGAGCTACCGGTCTCGTCGGTCGTGAGACGATCGACCTCTGTGCGCGGGCGTGGCCCGGCGCAGAGCTCTTCTTGTTCGCAAGCCGCGATCAGACCCTCGAGCACTCTGGAAGGCAATTGGCGGTCTCGGGGGCGGAGCGCCTCGAGAAGGAGGACGCACCGAAGGGTGACCTCGCGTTCGTCGCGCTCGATGACGAGTACAGCAAGCGCTACGTGCCGCGGCTCCTCGCGCTCGGGTATCGCACCGTCGACAAGAGCAACACGTATCGCGCCGACCCGAACGTTCCGCTGGTCGTGGCCGGCGTGAACGCGAGCACCGTGACCGCGTCGACGCGGCTCGTCGCGAACCCCAACTGCACGACCATTCCGTTTGCGCTGGCCGCGCATCCGCTTTCGACTCGCTGGGGTCTGACGGGTGCGACGCTCAGCACCTATCAGGCCGTCAGCGGCGCCGGTATCGGGCCGCTCGACGAGTTCCTCGCGGACTCGAAGCGTGGGTACGAGGAGACGAATCGCCTCGGGACGCCGTTCGACGTCGCGAAGTACGCGGGCAACACCGTGCCCCACAACGGCAAGACGGACGAGAGCGGATTCTCGGCAGAGGAGCGCAAGCTCACCTTCGAGAGCAAGAAGATCCTCGGATTGCCGGACCTCGCGATTTCGGCGCAATGCTGCCGCGTCGCCGTGGCCGTGGGTCACTACATCAACGGCTGGGTCACCTTGCGAGAGCCTGCCGGAGTGGCCGACATCGAGAAGGTCCTCGGCGATCGCGGGCTCTCGCCGTTCGTGCGGTTGCTCGGCGGGCCAGCGGGCGAAGGCCTCAGCGCGCTCGCCTGCGTGGCGGATCGCGATCACGCCCTCGTGGGACGTCTGAGGCTCGACCCCCGCGACGGCTCCGGACGGACCTGCTGCATCACCGTGGCCGGCGACAATCTCCGGCTCGGCGCCGCGACCAACGCCGTGCGCGTCGCGAGCCGCTGGTTCCCGAGCGCCGACGAGGCTCTGCAGAGCCCTTCGTGATCCTTCCCGCGGCGTCGCTCACGCGCCGCGGGTGACGACCATGAGCCGGGGACGCCGGGCTACTGGCACTTGTGCGCGGCCTTGAAGCCGTTCGTCGCTACGACGCTTGCGGCTGGCGTGCTGAGCGTCAGGACGGAGTCCGTCGCGGCGCTGTACGCGGGCCACATCGGACCACCTGCGAAGTTCGGGTCACCGGTCTTCGCGAACTGGGTCCAGTAGCCCACCATCGTCGTGGAGAGGGCTTGCTCGTCGGCGGAGAGCGCAAGGCCCGCCGGCGTGGGCAGGTTGAACAGGAACTGCAGCTCGCTCGCGTGCGCCGCGCCGTACTTGAACCCGGGATCGCTGGGCGGGACGGGCAGGAGCAACGAGGGAGCGTTGGGATCGCTGAACTCGTACTCGAATGTCGGCTTGCTGGTGGAGAGCTCCATCGCAGCAGTGCGGGCCGCGCACGCAAAGACGAAGTCCGTACCGGCCGCAGTGAGCGCGAGAGCCGGGTTGTTCCCGTAGCTCGCAAGCGGATAATTCCCGATGAGACTGTCGGCGATCTGAGTCGAGACCCCGAACGTGCCGGCGGCCGCGTTCTCGTAGTCCGTCTGGCTGGCGAGCATCGCGTTGGACTTCGTGAGGTAGAGGCCGACGAAGAGCGCCCACTCGTCGTGGTTCGAGCCTTCGATGACCGGTACCTTCTCGTAGGTGCCGCTCGCGAGCGCCATCCCGACCCCCGCCACCGGGACGATCGTGCCGTCGGCGGAGGGACTCAAGGTCTGCAGGTTCAGTGCGCGTTGCGCGGAGAGGACATCCGCTGTCGGCAAGGTCCGCAGGTAGTCGGCGGTACAGGGATCCGGGCAGTGGGCGTTGGTCGCGAACGTGGCGCCCTGCATCTTCGCGGCGTCCAGCGTCGGCTGTAGCGTACCGCTGTCGGCGTACGCCCCGCTCTCGACGATGGCCTTCTGGAAGAGGCCGTGCGCACCAGGCATCACGAGCTGCGAATGGACGCTGAAGCCGCCCGCGGACTCGCCGAAGATGGTGACGTTGGTGCGGTCACCGCCGAAGCTCGCGATGTTGTCCTGGACCCACTGCAGCGCGAGCTGCTGATCGAGCAGGCCGAAGTTCGTGGAGGCGACGCCCGCGCCGTTGTCGATGGCGGGATGAGCGAGGAAGCCGAGCATCCCGAGCCGGTAGTTGATCGTCACGACGACAACGCCCTGAGCGACCAGCTTGGTGGGGTCGTATTCCGTCGACTCTCCGTACAGGAACGCGCCTCCGTGAATCCAGAACATGACGGGGTACGGCCCCGCGCCGGGCGGCGCGTACACGTTCAAGAAGAGACAGTCTTCGCTGGCCGACGCGGTGCCGAACGGGCTCTGGTCCTGTGCGCAGCCGCTTCCGAACTTCGTGGCGTCGAGAGGGGCGGTGAGCGGCGGGGCCTTCTGAGGCGGCTTCCAGCGCAGGGGGCCGACGGGCGGAACCGCGTAGGGAATGCCCTTGTAGCTTCGCATCGCCGCCGTCGCGGTGCCGTTGATCAGGCCCACGTTCGGCACGGTCACGTCAGCCGACCCCGATGCGCCCGTCGTGGGGCCGTTGCTACCGCACGCTCCGCACGT
>CAYUAW010000717.1:0-2777 GCA_964442485.1 uncultured Polyangiaceae bacterium | reverse complement strand
GTAGCGCCCTCGCTCTACGCAGCCCGACAGCACCGCGCCCGAGCACCTGCGCCTTCGTGAAGTCAATCTCCGGAATCTCCCGCAGCGACGCAGCGCTTGGTTCGCTCACGCGCTTCTTTCGACTACTCGTTTTCTTCATAGCGCTTTCTTTCGGTTTTCGTTGCCCTCGGGCGGTAACGATCCGCAGCACGTCTTGAGCACGCTCGACGCTGACCACGAATAGGACGCGCTCGCTCGCTCGTTGCCGTGCCGATCGCGATGATCCTTGGTTCGCCGTGGTCCCAGTCCGCGAGCAAGAGAACGAGTGGGTCATCGAAGACCGTCTGGCCTCTTCGAACGAGACCCCGTGCTTTCGGCGATTGCTCGCCGCCTTCTGCGGGTCCCAATCGAAGACGACCCTGGACACCAGAAATTAGTATTACTGATTATCGGCAGGCGTCAACGCCCCGATGCAGACGTAGCGATGCGCCACGGTTGCCCCCACGCTGGAAACCGGCGATCAACCCGTTCGTCGACTGCCGTCCTCACCACCCTCCCCACCTGCAGCGGCCTCATCACCCGTCCGGAGTTCCTGCCGCCCGCGGCCCGGCGCCCGCACTCCACCCCCCGACCGTTGTCACCACGCCACAGCGACGCTCCTGCATCTACCTCTCGTTCTGCATCGGCGCTGTCGTTCACGGGATGACATCCACGACCGTTCCATCGGGCAAGTCAAAAGGGGTCATCGACGATGAGACGGCCGTTCTTGCAGACAAGCGCAGCACCGGCCGCTCTTATCCAGAAGACGTGCCGCGCGAGCCGGAGGGCGACGACAGCGCCGCGATCGTCTTCTGGAGCGGAGAACGCAAGTACCCGTGCGGGCGGGGCTCCACACCGAACGAGGCCCTGGCCACTCTCGACTCAGCCCCTCTTCAACGTGGGATCGTCCCCAGGGGAACCGTGGCTGGTCGAACAAGATAACTACAGACGACTCGTGCTGACGGCACTACTTGAATGTCCACGGGGGCGACAATGGTCGTTGGCCCCGCGTTTCTGAGCCACGAGGAGAGCAGCCATGGCCGAATACATCGATGACGTCAGGATGGGGCCGTTCCGGAGGCACATTTGGGGGCCCCCACACGTCGGGCCTGGTCCCAGCGGACTCGACCCGCATCCGTCTCCCTGGGACACCGCGGCGCCGGCGTTCCCGGTCGAGGCCGTGTCCTACATCGTGGATATCGTGAGCGTGAAGGAGGTCGCATTGCAAGTGAAGGGTCCGCTGCAGAAGCAGCTCGTGCAGAGCTCCGATGCGGCGATGGCCGATGTCATCGATTTCGTGTGTGGCAACGGCCGACATCCGGGTCCTCCTCACTGGCCCTTTCCCTGGGCCGCGCCTTGGGTGGGGCCGGTCGTTTCGGCGCTCGTGCAATATGCGAACACGTTGCAGGACGGTTCGATGCGCCGTGAGCTCATCGGAGTCGGAACGCGTATCGTGGAACAAGCGAACGGCGCGCGGGTCGGGAGCGCCTCATCAGTCTGAGCTGGGAGATCGTGGAGAGGATTGCGGCGGAGCTTGGGAAGCGGCGCTCTTCTCCGACTGATGCACGCATCACCACGAGGATCCGAAACCTCAATCGAACCGATCATCGACGGCGATGAGTGGCGGTGCACAGGAGCGAGCCACCAAACATCGACGGAGCACGCTCTCGAAGTTCAGCACCGAAGGAGCCGAACGTGTCCGACGACAGTCGACATAAACCACCGAACCACCCCGCCGTTTCGCTAAGGACCGGCAATTACTAAGCAGAGTAAGCGGGCTTTCAGGTCCGTCTTGCCGCCGCAGCGGAAGCGCCGTCCAATAGGGGGTCATGAGCCAGACGGCATATCTACTGGGTCTGTCTTCGTCTCTCCTTCTCGTCCTCGCGGAGGCGTGCAACAGCGGTACCGGCGGGTCGGGGCAAGGCAGCTCCGACGCGGGGGACGAGACGTCGAGCAGCAGCTCGGGGGGCTCGTCTTCCGATGCTTCCTCGGGCGGCAGCAGCGGCAGCAGCGGCAGCAGCGGTAGCAGCGGTAGCAGCGGTAGCAACGGCGGCGGCGGCAAGATGGTGACGCTCGCTACGAGCCCGGACCCGCAGTTCCTCGTGGTCGACGCGAAGAACGTCTACTGGACCGACGACGGGGACGGCAGCGGCAGCGGCACCGGAACGGGCACCGTGTTGTCGGTTCCCATCGCCGGCGGCACGGTTACGACGCTCGCGACCGGGCTGGTGTCGCCGGGCGGGATCGCGGTCGACGCGACGGACGTCTACTGGGTCGACTTCGGCGTCCTCGATCCGCCGGGCGACGTCATGAAGGTCGCGCTGGGTGGGGGCACGCCGGTCACGCTCGCGACTTCCACCGGCGGCGGCACCCCGCACCACATGACGATCGATGCGAACAACGTGTACTGGACCGACGGCAACGCCGTCTGGCAGATCCCGAAGGGTGGAGGGAAGCCCCTGATGGTCGCCGACGACCAGGGAGGGCTGACCAGCGGGGTCGCGGTCGACTCGAGCTACGTGTATTGGACCAGCGAAACTTCGCCGGACGGCGGGTCGCCGCTGAACACGGGCAGTGTCATGAAGACCCCGATCGGTGGAGGCGCGACCACGGTCCTCGCGACGGGCCAGAGCATCCCCCTGGATCTGAAGGTGGACGCGACGAATCTCTACTGGGTAAACCAGGGTGAGACGACGACGCCCAACGGCATGGTCATGAAGCTCCCCCTCGCCGGCGGATCGGCGGTCACCCTTGCGAAG
>CAYUAW010000716.1:0-2783 GCA_964442485.1 uncultured Polyangiaceae bacterium | reverse complement strand
ATGGTGCCGCCCGTCGCTTCCTTCACGATGATGGTTCCGACGGGGAACTCCGTCGCGCCGTGCTTGGGCTCCTTGTTCAGGTACTCCGTGACGGTGCTGCCGTCATGGATGCCGGCAAGGGCGGCGCCGTCGGTGACGTCGTACGACGGCCAGGAGTGGAAGCCGCGGAAGTCCTCTGCGAAGGCCACGAAGGTGCCCGACTTGACGCGGTCATCGACTGACGACGTGTCGGGGGTCGACGAGCCGCTGCAGCACAGCGCGAGCATCGAGGCGAACGCGCTGATTGCGCGCGCCCCCCGTGTCATGGCTGCTCCACCATGAGACCGACGGCGTTGGCCGTCTTCGTCATTCCGTCCACCACGGAGCCGTCCGTGTTCGGGTTCACCGCGTTCTCCACCGCAGTGAAGAGCTTGCCGAATGGCGTCTGCAGGTCCGCGTCAGACGGGTTCTCGGAGCTCCAGCCGGAGGGCGGCTGGGGGATCGCGTCGCCCTTCACGGTGTCGTACGTCTTGCCGAGCTGGTCGAAGGCCGCCTCGACCGAGTCGTCGATCTTCGTACCGCCCTTCTTGGTGTCGACCCACGGCTGGAAGAGCGCGTAGACCTTCCGGGTTCCCTCGAGGTTGTCACGGATGTCCGCCATGGTGCGCTGCGAGTAGCGCGACTCTTCTTCCTGGCCTGCGGCCTTGCTCACCTTCTCGCGCTGCTCGAGCATCAGGTCGATGAGCCCGGCGTAGGCGCCCGCGAGGTCCATCTTCTGCGGCGTCCACTGGTCGGCGAGCTTCTGAGTGTCCTTCACGAGCTCTACCGTGAGCTTCGTCTTGAACTCGTTTGCTTCGTCCTCGGTGGCGGGCCAGGCGGCGGCCTTGTAGCCGGGAAGGGAAGCCTCCAGGTCGACGACGGTCTGCGGTGTGGTCTTCACGAACAGGATGCGCTCGATGGCGTGCATGCCGGTCACACCCTGGTCGTCGAACAGATCCTGATCTCCCGTGGGGCCGAGCTCGGTGAGAAAATCATCGTAGCGGGCGTCGATCGCCTGGTCTACGTCCGGGAAGAGGGGCGCGATGGCGCCCTCGGTTCGTTCGTAGTCGCTGCGTGCGTCGAGCCAGGCGTTCTTCATGGCCGTGATCGCAGCGGCGTCCTCGGTCTCGTCCCAGCCGCGGCCCTTCGGCTCGGGCGCAGCGGCTTGCAGCGCCACCGCTGCGGCGTGGAGCGCCTTGATGTCGGTGAGCAACGTGTCGTGCATCTGCGTGCGGAGACCCTGCTCGAACTCTGCGTCGGTCTTCGGGGTCGAATCGCTCGACGAACAGCCGAAGGAAAGAAGAGCCAGGAGCGCGAGAAAGCCGTGTTTCGGATGCATCGATGGTTCCTTTTCGGAAGGAGGAGAAGCTTTCGCTTCGATCGTCTGGCGCTCGCGGGCGCGCTCTTCAGAGTCCCTGGACGAACTCGACCAGCGTCTTGTGATCGTCGTCTGACAGCGCGTTGAAGCGCTGGATGGATTCGTTCGCTTCGGAGCCCTGGCCTCCATGCGACGTGATGGCGTCCTCCACCGTGGTGGCGCGGCCGTCGTGCAGGAAGGTGCGGTTGAAGCGGAGCCCGATGAGCGGCGCCGTTCGCCAGTCGAAGGAGCTCGCCTCGCCGTCCACCGCCGGATCGGCGGGCAGGCCGTCGGCGAGGCCGGGGCCCATGTGATGAAGTAGCAGGTCCGTGTAGACGGGCGCGTCCATGTCGGCGAGCTCGGCCACCGGGTAGTCGGCGCGCGTGTGCATCGTCGGGGCGTGGCACACGGAGCACAGCGTCTCTGCGAACAGCGCGCTTCCGGCGTCGTCCTTCCGCCGCTCGGGTATGGCGAGGAGCCGCACATAGGTCGCGCGTGTCTTCACGCTCTCGAGCTCGAGATCGACGCCGGGCTTCGCGTCGTCGAGGAGGCCGTCGGGGTTCTTGAACTCCACGGGACGCAGCGGGCTGGTGATGCCCATGTCGCCCTGGAACGCGTCGGCAGTGAAATCGTCGAGCGTTGCGACACGGGACTTCAGGCCGAACCTGCCGAGCACTGCGTCGCCTTTGACATGGGTATGGTAGCTCGGGTCGGCGCTCATCTCGGACGCGTACACGACGTGGTTCACGCGGCCGTGGATGTCGTCGGTGCGCGCCGCCTGTTCGCTCTCCACGCGCTCGAGCTCCGAGTCGTCGATGGCCTCCATGTACCCGCGGCCGAGAATGGGCGGGCCGACCCGGGTGGTGACGAATACGCTCTTGTCCTTCGGCGGAACGATGGGCGTATGCGCGTCGCCGGTCAGGAGCGGGTGCACCGTGTGTCCGTACGGCAGGAGCGACTGATCGAGCGACGGCGTGACGCCGTCCGCCTGGACGACGGACATCTTCTGCACGAGGCCCGGTCCACGGACGCCCGTCGAGTGACACGCATCGCAGGAGACGCGGGTGTAGAGCGGACCGAGCCCGTCGGCATCCGTCACCGGACGCGAGAACGCGACATCGCCATCGTTGAACGCCGCCTTCAGTGCACTCGCGATCTGCGGGATGGCGACATCGAAGACGTCGGCGACCGTGGATGCCGGCGCGGCCACCGGCGCCTGCACCGTCGCGCCGTCCCCGCCCGAGCACCCCGCGATGGCGAGCGCCACGGCCACCACGAAAGTCAGCCGGAACCAGCGCTCTTCACGGGATCCGTCCGCACCTTGCGCGAACGATTTACCTCGAACCGACATGTGGGTGAACCTTATTGAAAATGACATTCATTTTCAATCCCGCCGCCCGCATTTCCG
>CAYUAW010000715.1:0-2785 GCA_964442485.1 uncultured Polyangiaceae bacterium | reverse complement strand
TGGATCACGGAGATCGCGGCCGGCGATATGCATACTTGCGCGCGTACGCGCGACAACACCGTCGCTTGTTGGGGGCTCAACACTGACGGGCAGCTCGGCAACGGAAGCGGCGTCAATCAGCCCACTCCGGTCTGGGTGAACACGACGCGGCTGGCGACCACCATTCGCTGCTCGAACATGGGGTGGAGCAGCTGCATGCTGGCCCCGGACGACGGTCTCTGGTGCTGGGGCGACAATCAGAGTGGGATCCTCGGCGACGGCACCCTGTCGGATCGCTACGTTCCCACGTTCATTCCATTGTGATCCGGAATCCATCCGCGCCTTTTCGACCTGCGCCCGGGTTTGCCGCGCGTGGATTCCATCGCTTGCGTCCCTATCGGCGTTGCGGCAGTCTCCTCCGCGGGGTCCCGCACGGGGGCCGGAGAGGAGAGTGGTGGTCGTGCTGAAGGACGTAGATCTGTCGCCGTGTTCGAGCGAGCGGGTGGGGCTCGCTTACATTTCGGTTGCGGTGCTCGCGGCGTTCACGCTCGCCGCATGTTCGAAGGATGCCGCCATCGAAGAACCGCCATCGGAAGGTGTTTCGAAGGCTCATGAAGCGCTGGCCTCGAACGCCGCGCTTCCCGCAGCGCTCACCACTGTTGCAGTCGTTTCGACCGAAGGGCCCCCGCCGCCCCCTTCGCCGCCGCCGCCGACGCTCGACAACCGAGCGACACCCGCGACCACGGTGACGCCGCCCTCCGCGCCCGCGATAGCGGCGATCCCCGGGGCTCCCCTCTGCGGCGGGGTGGACAGACCCACGTCTTACGGGCAGCTCGGCTGTCGCCAGGGCGATTGTTACCGAAACCCCGGCGGCGACGACATCTGTGCCGAGCCACCAGGCGCAACGACAACCTCGTCGCGGGTCCTCTTCTATTGCCCGAGCGGAACGACCACCGGAACGGGTCTGTCCGACTGCCGTCCGGTTGGCGGCTTCATGGGAGGTGCGGGCTACCCGTTCAAAGGTTTCAACGTGTGCTGCACGGCGGGCACGAAGTGAAAGGAGGTCCGCTGATGGTCAAGCACAGGTTTCTTGCCCTGGTCCTGATGCTTTCGGTGGTTTCGCTGCTCTCGGCATTTCCGGTCGCAGCGGCGCCCAATCAGATGACATACCACAATGGGTCGGTCATCCAGAACCCGAAGGTCTATATCACCTTCTGGGGTGTCACTTCGACGACGCTGAACACCACCGACGACCCGGACACCAAGTTCCCATCCCTTCAGAAATTCTACGCGAATATCGGCGGGACGCGGTGGCTGAACGAGATCATCTACTACAAGCCGACTGGAAGCTACACCATCACCAATCCCAAGGGCATCTACTCGACGGCAAGTGGCTACTGGGCGGATACCTCCGCTGTTCCGAACGACAACCTTGCCTCGGGTTGCTCGTCCAGCAAACGCTGTCCGAACCGCGCGCATCTGGCGGCCGAGGCGGTAGCAGCGGCGACGCACTTCGGGACGCTCTCCAACCCGGACGCCATTCAGGTCATCGTGACGCCGCCGACGGTCGGCATCGTCGACGCGGGGAACTGCGCATATCACTACTATGCGACGAATCCGAACGGTGGCGCGGCCATCCCGTTCATCTTCATTCCGTACATGAGTCGATCGACCTACTGGGCGAACGGCGCCAGCTCATGGAGCACGTGCCCCGTTCCCAACTACCCGGCGACCTCTCTGTGGGGGCTCGTCGCACATCATGAGCTTCTCGAAGCTATCACCGACCCCCGGTACAACGGGATCTACGGCGCGAACACCGGCGACGAGATCTCCGACTGGTGCACCAACAACGTGGCGCCCATGGGTTACGCGCAGCTCGGTAGCTCGGCGAGCACGATGGAGGAGTTCTTGCTCGCGTCCGCGGTGAACAACCAGCTATCCGCCTGCGTAGCTTCGATCTTCTCGCACGAAAACCGGTTCGTCATAGGTTCGGATTCCAGCCTCTATCAGCGGGGTCACGACTACACGACGAACACGGAGGACCCAAGCTGGACGAGCTGGGGAAAGCCGGTCGGCGTGAACCTGATTGGAATGCCGGCAGCCGTATCATGGGACAGCAAGCGTATCGACGTCGCAGCGATCGGCATGGACGGGAACGTCTGGCACATGTCGAGCAATGACGGTGGCGTCACCAGAGCTTGGGACAACCAGGGGAACCCGGGTATCAGCTTCTACAATCAACCCGAGGCGGCGTCGTGGGGGCCGAACTCGCTCGATCTGTTCGTCATCGGGAGCGACTTCAACCTCTACCACAAGCGTTGGTTCGGCTCGTGGGGAGCCTGGCAGAACTGGGGGCACCCGTCAGGCGTTACGGCCATCTACGGCGTCTCTGCTGCGTCGGGCATGCTCAATCAACCCGGAGGATGGGGAAGCCGAAGCGTGGATGTCTTCGTGGTCGGCGGTGACGGTAACCTCTATGACGCCACGTCATTCGACGATGCGACCGTGGCTGCCTGGACGAACGTCGGAGACCTGGGCACCAGTCATGGCCTCGGTTTCGGCACTGGGTCCGCTGCGTGGGGGCCAGACTGGTTGTCGGCGTTCACCACTGCGCCGAGCGGCGCGGTGCTGCACGCCATCTATCACGTCACGACGAACACCTGGACCCACGAGTCCTGGGGTGCGCCGAGCGGCGCCAATCTCTACAATCAGGTGATTGGCGCGACCAGCCTTGGGACGGGGTATCTGCTCGCGGACGCCGTCGGCTCCAATCTCGCTCAGGAAAAGACGTGGCTCAACGGAACGC
>CAYUAW010000714.1:0-2792 GCA_964442485.1 uncultured Polyangiaceae bacterium | reverse complement strand
GGATGAAGGCGCTGCGTAGTCCCCATCGTTCAACATCACTACCCCCTGGAAGCCGTGCGTTTTCCGCGTAGATCGTCTATCAGAGAGCTGACGACGTCGGCGGACAGGTTGCCGCCGTTGGCATGTCTTATGGTCACCTCTTTGAACTTCGCGGGGAAGGTCCGGAGCTCCTCGACGGCGATGTCATCGACGATCAGCGGCACGACGAAGGCATCGTTCGTTCCGGTATGCTCCGGCCATCTCTGCAGGGCCATGTCCCACTCCCTTCTGAAGTTGCTCCGGCGCTTGCGCATTCGAAGGCAACGACATCATGGCATGGCCAGGGTAAGATGAAACGAACCGCTCGGAAACCCGATTCCGGTTGACCGCGGACCACGAAGCAAGGCCCATCCCGTGCATCGCCGCCTCGGCGCGTCGCGCGCGGCGGCGAGACGACGCTGTCGTATGAATGACTACCCGATTCTCCACGCATGACCGACGCTTGCATGCCGCGTGAACCCCTCGCTCACGGAAGCCGCCTTGCTACGGAAGCCTCGTCCGAGAGCTACGACTGCGACCTCTGTATCGTGGGCGCCGGCTACGCGGCCCTGAACGGTTTGAACGCGGCGGCAAAGTACCTGAACAGCGGCGACCGCGTCGTTCTCATCGACAAGAACGAGACGTGGGGAGGGCAGTGGATTCATCAGTACGACTTCGTTCGCCTGCATCAGCCCTATCGGATGTTCACAGCCGGCGATCAACCATGGGCGCTCGGTCGCGACCCGTCCTACCTCGCGACCCGGCGCGAGGTTCTCGATCACCTGGCAACGGTGTCCGGAATCTCCGCCGGCCACCTGGCAGTCAGGCCGCTCTTCGGGCACGCCTATCGCGGCCATCGCATCCGTGAGGGGCGCGTGGAAGTCGACGCCGTCGCGGTTTCAGACGCAATGGGGCCTCGCAAAGGTGTTCTCGTCCGCGCTCGGCGCCTGCTCAAGGCGACGGGCAACGATATCGAGCCTCTGCCGCCCTTTCCTCTTTCGTCAGCGCGCGTGCGGTCCGTCGGGGTTTCCGACCCCGTCCTGATGACAGCCGAATTCTCGGAAAGCCTCGCCCCGGTCTACATCATCGGGAGTGGAAAGACGGCGATGGACTGCGTCCGGCACGTCCTCAGGAGCAGCAGACCGGGGCGGCCCGTAATTCTCCTGATAGGCAGCGGTATGTGGTTCTTCACCCGGGACAACCTTTATCCGGTCGGCCTTCGCCGTCATGTCCACGGCACGCTTACCGGCGACTGTTTCTTGCGCATGTGTATGCTGTTCGATGGTCAGAACGAGGCTCCGCTGATGGAGAGCCTCGAGCGGGATGGCCTGGCCATGAACGTTTTCGGCGGCGCCGGCAATTGCCGCTACGGTACTCTGTCTTTTGCAGAGCGCGACGAGATCCGCGCGGGTGTCAGCGAAGTACATCGCGGGCACCTCATCGACGTCGAGGGTACGCGGATGATCCTGCGTGAAGGCAAGGAGCGCCGCGAGGTGGCCGTGGCCGACGGATCGTGGTTCGTCAACTGCACCAGTCACCTCCGGAGCCTTCCACACGAGCCGGTGCTCCAGGATAGCGGCCTCGTCTGCGCTCCACAGGTCGCCATGGGTTTCACTGGCACCACCGCCTACTACGTGACGCACCTCTGGTATCGTGATCAGCTCGCAGCTATTGCGCCGGTTCTCTTTCGAGTTCGTCTCGACATCGAGCCGAAGCTGAGATTCGCGCCGCAGATGGGCCTGATGGTGATGGCGAACATGGCAATGGCGGCCGCTCACCTGCCACTCTCGGTCGTATCCAGGTTTCGGGGGGACTTCAACAAGTGGTATCCCCTCCATCGTCAGCTTCCCATGCTGGCTCGGATCCTGGCGAGCCGCGGGGCGATCCTCAGGAAGGCGGAGCGGATCCTCAAGATTCGCTTCTCCGATGCGCCCGACGCACCGTGAAGGTGCACGTAAGTTACACCGACCGCTCCACCGCGTTTTGGCTGCCCCCTCCGCTGAACGCGTAAGGTCACCGGACCCTTCGTCCGTAGTCTGATAGTATCGGTCTCGGTGGGCCGTCGAGGACCGGCGCCTGCGGTGAGTTGCGCGAGGAATTGTCAATGATGCACGCTCTCATGGGGGTAAGCATCCTCTTGTTCGCAATCGTGCTCGGTGTCGACGCGCACCGTCGCGGAGGGCAGGGGATGAGAGAAGCAAGAGGAGCGCGATCATCCTCTGCCGTCGTTCGCCGCAGGCTATCGAGCTACGGTGGCTCCACGATGGTGGCGCGCGTGTGCACCCCGGAGAGTACCGAGGAGCTCAGGCAAATCCTGAGTGCACATGCCAGATCGCGCATTACTTTCAGGGCAGGTGGAAACTCGTTCGACTCGCAGGCGCTGAACGACGATCTGGTCGTTTCGCTCGAACGCTTTCGAACCTGGGCTCGTCGAGCGAATGTATGGCCAGGGGCTGGCGGAGTTTCGTGCCGTTCGAGGACGGCTGGGCGTCGCGAGCACCCTCCGAAACGAATTTTCAGAGAGGCTCTTGCCGAGCCTCGCGCTCTCGACGTGCGGCTCTGAACCGGCCGCAGAGCTTGCCAGTAGTAAATAGAGGGACGGGCGGGCGCGGAAGACCTTGGGATGCCTCACAAAGCGCGTGTTCACCGGGGCGCGGCGAGCGACGCCATTGTGACCGTCGAGGGCTTCCTCAGCTCGAACCCGATGGTCAATTGCGAGAGCGCGCATGGACCACAAGAAGGCATCGACGACGGAAATCCGTTGTGGCGCCGGC
>CAYUAW010000713.1:0-2792 GCA_964442485.1 uncultured Polyangiaceae bacterium | reverse complement strand
AGTACCACGAGTCTTCGGACATTCTGACGTCCGGCAAGGCAGAGTCACGAAAGGATAGCAAATAGGTGACCCGCACCTTCCCCGGGCGGCAACTGCCCGGTGAGCGGATACGAACGACACGGCCGAAACAGGCTTTTTCGAGCGTGTTTCAGCGGCAAAGGGGCGCGAGCGGCACCTCGCTCGGTGCGCCGATGTACACCCCGCTCGGTGCCGAGCACACGACGGTGACGGTGGTGGGGGTGTAGATGCCGAGCGTGCTCCACTGGAGAAGCCCAGCCAGAAACGTGGACGACGCCCGGATCTCCGACCAACCCTGTGGACAGATCGTGGAGAGCGGCGCTGCTTCGGCCGGGTCCAGCGTCCCGAAGAAGAAGCTGTCGTGCCATCGTTCGTCGTAGAGAGGAGCCACGGCTCCCGCGGGCCTTCCGCTCCTCACCACCGCTTCGCCGCACGCCGAGCAGCAGAGCGGCACGAGCACGCAGGCCGTCGCGAGCCGACGCTTCACGGGCGCCTCGCCGTGGCCGCGCCGCCCGAGCACGTGATGGTCGCCATGCGAGGCGTGTAGATCCCCAGCGTCACGAACGTGAGCGCGAACGTCGCGGCGCTCTCGTGGAAGCCGACGCCGGTTGCCTCCCCGCGGCACGAGAAGCGCGTGTCCACGGCGGTCGACCCGACCAGCCCGTAGACGTAGCCGTGAAGCCACACGTCGTGGGTCTCATCCGGCTGGAAGCGCGCGTCGGCGAACGTCGCGCTGTAGCACCCGCTCGCCGCGAGGGTCGCGACCGCCGCCGTGAGCGCCGTCCGGAGGATTCCGCGGGAACGCATGCCGACGAGATTGCTACCGCCTCACGCGCTCAATCGCCAGAGGCCCGCACCGCGCTCCGGACCTTCCCGGCACGTTCACATCAGGATGCCGGCCAGGGCCATGGCGATCTGGACGTTCCCCGTGATCCGCAGCTTGCCCGAGACGAACAGCTGCATGGGCGGCACGGCTCCCGACTGCGCCGCGCGAAGATCATCGAGCGCGCACTGGATGGTGCACTCCGCCGAGGCGAGATCCGCAGCTCGGCGGCCCGGAGTCAGGAGCAGCCGGTGCGAGCGTTCCCCGTCGCGTGCGACGAGCAGCACGCTGCCCGGCACGTGCCGGACCAGGCGGGCCGTCTCCGGCTCCGCGGCGAGCGCGCGCAACGGCCCCAGGCGCGCGATGGGCGAGCGACCCGCGGCGTCGAGCGCCTCCAGGGGCTCCCTGACGAGCACCGCGAAGTCGTCCAGCGTCACCGTGACCTGGAGCATCACGTCGTCCTCCGTGCCCCGTAGAACGCGGAGCTCGCCGCCCTCGATGCGGAGGCTCCACTCGCCGCTCCCGACGACTCGCGCCGTCACGCTGCCGACGGAGCTCTTCGGCCCGGCGCCGCCCGCCGCGCGCTCGAACCGCGCCGGGAGGTACGACGTGAAAAAGGTGTCGGGATCCGCCGGAACCGACTCCATCGGGGCGATTCAGCCGCGTCCCTTGTGCACGATGGCAGCAAGGACGTGCGTTTCGTGTGCGCCGAGCAGGCCGAACTGGACGCCGAAGCCGTCCGAGGTGACCCACCGGACGATCGCGGGGATGCGCATGCCGGGACGCCCCGGGAAGTCGCCGACGATGGTAATCTGAGCGCCAAATGCGGGCGCGACCGACGCTTCCACGAACATGCCGCCGACGCTCACGTCGCGCGCGTTCGCCTGGAACTGCTGGCCACCTGCCACGTCGCAGGATACCGGGAGGTTGATGACGACCCTGGGGTGGCGGCGCTTTTCGTCCACGCTACTAGCTTACACGAAAGCGGGGCGGCGGAGTCTCGTCTCGCGATTCGAGCAGAGACTCCGCGGGCGCGCGGGGGCGCTCCGATGAGCCGGATCGCGGCGCTCCGGCGCCACCTCGAGGGCTGGCAGCTCGCCGTCGTCGCCGTCGGCACCGCGCTCGGCGGGGCCGCGCTCGCAGTGCCGCGGCCCATTGCGCCCACCGAGCTCCCGCTACCAGTGGTCGATCGGCTGGAGGAAGCGTCCGCCGCGGCGGCCGATGCGGAAAGGATCCGCGTCGCGAAGGCAGCACCGCTGTCGTTCCTGGTGCGAGCGGCAGGCGAGGCACTCCGGCGCTTCGGCGACGCGGAGGTGAAGGGCGACGAGCAGGAAGCAGACGCACAGCGGTTCGCCTTCACGAAACGCATCGAAGCGGCACGAGCCGAGCGTGGCGACGCGCCGGTGCTCGCGCTGCGAGCGGTGCAGGCGGACCTGTTCGTGAACGCGCTGCGAGCGAGGAACCTGACGGAGCTGCGCGAGCTCGGGGGCACGTTCTTCGGCGCCCGCGACGGAGGCGCGGCCGACCGAGCAGCCTCACTCCAGGACGACGAGCTAAGGTCGCTCTTCGTCATGCGCTGGACGAAGCTCGCGGGCGTCGCCGGGACCCGCCCGTTCTCGGCGAGTCTCAACGAGCTGAGGCTCTACTACCGCACGCTGCTCGCGCACGCCGAGCTCGCGAGTCGGACGCTGAGAGAAGATCCTTCAGCGCGGGCGACGGCGCTGGCGCGCGCCATCGATGCGCTCTCGAAGCTCGATCCCGATTACCCCAAGCTGCTCGGCCTCGGCGTCGCCGAGCACTGGCGCGGGCAGTACGACGAGGCAGAGGCGCTCTTTTCCGCCTACCTGGAGACGCATCGAACGGGCCCATGGCGCCTGCGCGCGCAGGGATACCTGCTCGCCGCGCGTCAGCACCTACCGGGGGACGAAGCGCGGGAGTAACGCGGGCGCCC
>CAYUAW010000712.1:1451-2808 GCA_964442485.1 uncultured Polyangiaceae bacterium | reverse complement strand
GGGTGCATCAGCTCGAGCTCGAAGCGCAGAACGAGGAGCTGCGCCGCACGCATCTCGAGCTCGAGACTGCGCGTGCGCGCTACTTCGATTTGTACGACCTCGCGCCGATCGGCTACGCCACGATGAACCAGGTTGGCGTCATCCTCGAAGCCAATTTGACCCTTGCGACGCTGCTCGGCGTGGCAAGAGGCGACCTGGTCGAACACCCTTTCACTCGCTTCATCCTGCCGGCAGATCAGGACGTCTTCTACCGCCACAGAAAGCGACTCATCCAGACGGGGGAGCGTCAGGTGTCAGAGCTCAGAGTTTCGCCGGGAGACGGCGAGCCCTTCTGGGTGAAGCTCGAGGCGACCGTCGTGAATGATGCGGGTCTGCTCCTGTTTCGTACCGCCGTGAGCGACATCAACGCGCGCAGGCGTGTCGAGGAAACGCTGAAGGCGAGCGAAGCGCGGCACCGGATCTTGTTCGAGGAGTCCCCCGATGCGCTGATGACCCTGGTACCGCCCGACGGGCGGTTCACCTCTGGAAATTCGAAGACCATCGCGCTGTTCGGCGCGAGAGATCAGCAGGATTTCGTGTCGCGCGACCCAGGCGAGTACTCGCCGGCGCGGCAGCCGGACGGGAACCGTTCCGCCGTTTCGGCCGCCGCGAAGATCGAGACCGCTATGCGAGACGGTTCCCTCTCCTACGAGTGGACTTTTCGTCGTCTCACGGGGGAAGAGTTTCCCGCCAAGGTACTCTTGACGCGCCTCACGCTCGACGGGAATGCCTTCTTGCAGGCCACGGTGCGAGACGAGACCGGCCCGAAGAAGTTGCAGTCGATGCTCGGCCAGGAGGATCGTCTCGCGAGCATGGGCATGCTCGCCGCAGGTGTGGCGCACGAGATCAACAACCCCCTCGCGAACGTCCTCTACAACGTGGAGACCCTCGCGGAAGATCTCCCGAAGCTCGCCGGTGCGGTCGAGCGCTGCGTACGAGCCCTCCGGTCCCGGCTCGGGGGTGAAGGCGTTGCGACCGTGCTCGGGGACACCGCGGGAATGCTCAAGGCATCCGCGCTGAAGGACCTCGTCGACCGTGCCGAAGAGGCGCTCGGCAGTACGCAACGGATCCGAGGCATTACCAGGGCGATCGGTACGTTCGCTCGCGTGGAGAGCAACGAGCGGTCGCGGGTCGACTTGAACTACTCGATCCAGTGCGCGGCCACGATGGCGCTGAACGATATCAAGTTTCGCGCGAAGCTGGTCACCGAGTACGCCGAGCTACCCGCGATCTGGGCGTCGGTGGGCAAGCTGTCGCAGGTCTTCTTGAACCTGCTGATCAACGCGGCTCACGCCGTCGGCGAAGGCGACGGAGAACG
>CAYUAW010000712.1:0-1351 GCA_964442485.1 uncultured Polyangiaceae bacterium | reverse complement strand
CGTAGCAGCTCTTCGCGCGTGAAGGAGCGGATCTCCACGGGGACGTCGAGCGTCGCGGCGAGCTTGAGGATGCAGTCGCGCGTGATGCCGGGGACGATGGACGACATCTCGTCGTTCGTGAAGAGCTTGCCCTGGCGCATGAAGAAGACGTTCTCGCCCGTGGCGCTCGCCACGGTGCCGTCGTGGTTCAGCAGGATGGCGTCGTCGAAGCCGCGGTCGAGGGCCTCGTGCGCGGCGAGCACGCTGTTCGCGTAGTGCCCGCTCGCCTTCGCCATGGTCGGCAGCATGGTGTGGTGGAACTTGCGCCACGACGAGACGGTGACGCGGATGCCGTTGCGGAGCGCGTTCTCGCCGAGGAACGAGCCGAGCTCGCGCGCCGCGATGAAGACGCTCACCGGGCATTGCGTCTTCGGCTTCAGATCGATGGGGCCGTAACCGAAGTACGCGAGCGGCCTCAGGTAGCCGTTCTCGATGCCGTTCTTGCGCGTGACCTCCAGGGCGCCCGTGACGAGATCGTCGGCGGAGAACGGAAGTGTCATCCCGTAGAGATGCGCAGACCCGATGAGGCGATCGATGTGATCGCGCAGGCGGAAGATGCGCGGCCCCGGGTAGACGCGAATGCCCTCGAACACGGCGGTGCCGTAGTGCAGGGCATTCGCGTAGTAGTGGACCCCGACCTCGCTGGCCTCCCGCAGGCTGCCTTCCCACCACACGAAGCGCGCCAGCTTCTGTCCCTTCGGACGAGGCGCGGGGAGCACCTCGTCGATCGGGATTCGAGCGAAGCTCGGCCACTCCTCCAGCGCGGATTCGTGTGTGTCAGACATTCGGGTCCTCTCGGGAAACCGGGTCGCCCGGCGCGTGCTCAGGCGTCCGGGCGCTCCTTCACGGCTCGGTGTTCCTTCATCCAGGGCATCATCGCCCGGAGCTTCTTCCCCACTGCCTCGATCGGGTGCTGCTCGCCCTTCTTCTCGAGTTCCTTGAACTTCGGCTTGCCGGCCTTGTGCTCGCTCATCCACTCGTCGGCGAACTTGCCGGAGGTGATCTCCTCCAGCATCGTCTTCATGACCTTCTTCGTGTCGCTGGTGACGACGCGCGGGCCGCGGGTGAGGTCGCCGTACTCGGCCGTGTTGCTCACCGAGTAGCGCATGTTGCCGATGCCGCCCTCGTAGATGAGGTCGATGATGAGCTTCAGCTCGTGGCAGCACTCGAAGTACGCCATCTCCGGGGCGTAGCCCGCCTCGACCAGCGTCTCGAAGCCCGCGGTGATGAGCGCGGTGAGGCCGCCGCAGAGCACGGCCTGCTCGCCGAACAGATCCGTCTCCGTCTCCTCGCGGAAGCTCGTCTCGAGGAC
>CAYUAW010000711.1:0-2813 GCA_964442485.1 uncultured Polyangiaceae bacterium | reverse complement strand
GAAGCGGGACGCGGAGCCGCCGATCGATGTCGGGTCGGCGTTCCGGGCCGCGTACGACAAGCGGCTCCTCGAAATCACGGTGGTGCCGGACGCGGAGTTCGTGCGGCTCGGGCCGTGCATTCGACGGTCGCGACCGTCTGGGTGCTCTTGCGCCGGCCGCAATGGCCGCAACCGCGAAGGCCTGCTCGCTCGACACGCCACCGTTCCGCACGGTGCTCGACCGCCTGCACGCTGAAGTGCGCGGAGACCGGCTGCGCTTCCTCTCGCTCGCGCCGTTGCTTCCGGCGCGGGCCGCGCGTCGCCAACCGGAAGCCCGGCTTTCGGTGGCCATGAAGCTCCCAATGTCCGACGCGGCTCCACGCCACCGCAGCAGAGGAGTCCAGTGCCAAGCGCGCTCGTGAGCAGCGCGTGACGGACCGCTCGTCGCAGCGCCTTCGCGAGGTAATCGGGTCTCTAGTTCACGAACGCCACGCCCCGGTAGACCGTGCCGTAAGTGGGTCCAGTGACCGTGCTGAAGGACTCAGTTGCTACCGGGCCCGCCAACATCGTGGCGGACAGCTGGTCCGTGATCACGACGACTTTGTTCGGGTCGGCGCCGTTGTCGACGGAGGCGCTCGACGTCGAGGTCGTCGCCCACAAGGTAACCTTGTCACCGTTGACGACACCGGAGAGGTTGCGCAATCCCACCGTGGTCACGTTCGGATATGGGCCATCCGGGCCGTTCAAGTTGCTATCGACAGCGCCAATCAGGCCCTGGGTCAACACGTAGTCGAGCTGCCAGACGCCACTGACCAGGCTCCACTTCTCCAGACCGGCATGGCTCGCGACGTCGGTCGCGTTGCCCGAGCCTTCGTCGCTGACGTACATCGTCGTGGCGTTTGCGAAGAACACGGCGAAGGGCGTGAAGTTGCCCCCCGTCGCCTTGGCGGAGTCGGTCGGAAAGCCGGGGACGACGCTGATCGTGGCCGCGGCTGCGTTTGCGACGGTGGGAAGCGAGGGTACGGTGTAGACCGTTTGCATGCCGTTGCTGCCGCTCCCCTTGGTGAAGTAGAGCGCTCCACCGAACTCGGTCACGCCGCGGTAGTTGTTGTCCTTGCCCGGTTTGTCCGCCTTCGGGGGTGAACCAAAGGAGAACAGGAGCAGCGGATCGACCTCGGCCGAATTGCCCGCCGGGATGGCGACGGTCGACGAGGAGCCATTGATCGGGGTCACCACTTCGAGGCCGGTCGTCTCGGTGACGTCCGGAGTCGTGCCGTTCGGACCGAACGCTGCGACGCTGCCGTTGTTGGCGTTCCCGACGGTGTAGTAGAGGCCGTTTGAGCCGAGAAGCGCCGACCGGCCGTTGTTCCCGCCGTAGGCATTCGTCGGCGTGTAGGAGAAGTGACCGTTCCCATCCATCGAGACGATGGTGCGGGCGAACGCATAGCTCGCGCCGAAGGCAAAGGTCACCGGGTTCGTCGGATCCTGCCCCGCAACGGCGTCGGAATTCGACACGTCGAGCGCACCGACCCCCGCGCCGGCGTAGCCCATGAAGACGAGATGGGGGCCGCTCGCGTCACTGGTGACGTGGAGGCCGACCTCCGACTTGGAGGGGAAGCTCGTGACCACTTGACTGGATGGTACGGTGAGCCTGCTGAGGACCGTGCCGCTCGTCGGATCGATGTTGGTCAACTGGATCGGGGAGGTCACGCCGAAGCTGGCGTCCACCGACTCGTTGCTCCAGACGGTAGGGTAGCTATTGCCGGCGACTGCGCTCGCCGTCGCCGTGGCCGAGCCCGCAAGTTTCGTCCCGATCGCCAGCGAGGCGACGGCGCCCTTCGTGCGATCGTAGGTGCTGCTGCTGATCACCAGTGAGCCGTGAACGAGAAGCGTGCCGGGCTCGCAGGTCACGACGGTCGACAGCGTGTCCGCGCACCCCGGCGTCGAATCTCCGTCGGAGACCGTGGCCGTCAGGGTGACGGGGCCCGGTGCGTTGCATACGAACGTGGGATTCGCCGAGGTGGGATCGCTGAAGGAGCCGGAGGGCGCGGTCCACGAATACGTGAGCGGCGAGGGCCCGCTGTCCGAGTCGTGCGCGGCGACGGACAGCGCCAGCGGGAAGCCGATGGCAATGTCCGCCGGGTTCGTCGAGATGCCGTCCCCGACAGGGCAAACGTTGACGGTACCGTTGACGGATACGCTGCCGGTCCTTTGCGCCTCGTGGCAGGCGAGCGCGACGGTGACGGGAATGACGGCGTGCGCGGTCACGTTGAAGGTCGCGCTACCGCCGCAGGTCGTCGTCCCGTCCGTGCCGGTCGCGCTGAGCGTGATCGTGTATCCATTGCCGGCCGGAAGGTTGCCGATGGTCGCGGACACGGTGGTGCTCGAACTGACGTCGATTGTCCCCGACGTCGAGAAGGCGTTGGGGCCGCTGATGGAGTAGCTCACGCTCGTCAGCGTGACGTCGCCTTCGACCAGGGCGAGGTCGACCGAGCCCGACGTGGCGCTGCGCGTGGTCGTGGGCGAATACTCGCCGCAGCCACTGACGATGGAAGCCGCGGACGAGAGGATAGCAAGAAGCGGTGCGTAGCGAATTGTTCGAAGCAAGGTGCTCTCCAGTTGAAGTCGAGCGCGCTGATACAAACAACGCGCCAACGTCGGGCGAGGCACCGAGCCAACTGGGTCGGCGCGATATCCCGGCGCGCGGCAGGTGAGCGACAGCGCAATCGGGTCGAGGTCACCGAAATTCGAACGGTGTCATTCCGAATTTCGGTGACTCATCTGAAATGCATCCTGATGGATCCTTCACGAAGCGGAAGCTCGCAGCGTCCATA
>CAYUAW010000710.1:1648-2825 GCA_964442485.1 uncultured Polyangiaceae bacterium | reverse complement strand
CGAGGTGGTCCTTCATGTCGGCGGGGAACCCGCTGTGGTCGAAGACGAGCTTCGTCCCCGTGCCCTCGGCCAGGAGCTCGAAGCGGGCAATCGAGTAGAGCCCGTCGGGCCACGTCTTTGCTCGCCAAGCCTGCACGACGCGCTTGCCGGGCACGAGCTCCACGTGGCGGCCGGTGATGTGCCCGCCGAAGACCGAAAACGACGCTCCCTCGATGGCGTCGCCGCTCGCGGGTGCGCCGGTGAGCTCTCCGAAGCGCTTCGAATCGACCAGTGCCTGATAGATCCGCGCGGGATCCGCGCTCAGCGTCACTTCCTGATGAATGCTCGACATCTCGACCTCTTTCCGTGGCGAATCAATAAACCGACTGGTATATTGATTGGCGGAACATGTCAACGCGAACGGCGACAGCCGCACGAGACGCCCGATTGGATCTCGTCTTCTCCGCGCTCGGGGATACGACACGCCGTCGCATCCTCGAGCGGCTCGCAGCGGGGCCCGCTACCATCACGGAGCTGGCCGCCCCGTTCGAGATGACGTTGCCGGCGGTGTCGAAGCACGTACGCGTCCTGGAGCGGGCGGGCCTGATGCGGCGCGAGCGTGACGGCTGGTACCACCGTTGCCATCTCGAGCCGCATCCGCTGGAGGGCGCCGTCGCGTTCCTCGCGAAGTACCGCCCGTTCTGGGAAGACACCCTCAGTGCGCTCGCGCGGCACGTCGAGGAGCCCGACGAGACGAAGAGGCGCCGTCGATGAACGAGGGCATCACTCTCGTCACCAGGCGCACGATCCGCGCGACCGCGGCGCGGCTCTTCGACGCCTGGACGCAGCCGGAGCAGCTGCGCGCCTGGTGGGGACCACGGCCGGTAACGTGCTCGGGCGCAGAAGTCGACCTTCGCGTGGGTGGACTCTACCGGATAGAGAACAGGCTTCCGGACGGAACGACGTTGACCATCGAGGGCGAGTTTCAGGTCGTCGAAGCGCCGCACAAGCTCGTCTACACCTGGCGCGCGGGTGAGGACCAGGCGTCGCGCGTCACGGTGCGCTTCGAGCCACGCGGTGACGCGACCGAGGTCATCGTGATCCACGAGAAGATCCCGAGCGAAGGCATTCGCGAGTCGCACGAGGGCGGCTGGAACGGATGTCTCGACGGGCTCGAGGGGCACTTCGCGGCGCGCTG
>CAYUAW010000710.1:0-1548 GCA_964442485.1 uncultured Polyangiaceae bacterium | reverse complement strand
CCTCGGCGTCGTGTTCCATGTCGTGTTCGCGGCCCTCGTGGCCCTCCCGGTTCGCAGCCGGCCCAAGACGAGAGCCTAGTCCGGCGTCGCGTACAGAGGTGGAGTCAAGCCCAGGCCGGCCCTTTGCAATGAGCCGAGCACTTGCATGCAGCGGAACCGCCACCGTCTGTCCCACGCGCGCGGCCCAAACACGTCCGCCGAGAGGAGCGAAGTCACAGCCGCTTGCAGGCGTAGAACTTTATCGGACGGATGCATGAATAGCGCGAGAAAGTGCGGATCGTAATAGGAACGAATCAGTGAGAAGAACAGCTTCTGCAAGCTCTGTGCGCGCGTGGTCGTGCGTCGCATGTGCGAGGCGCCGATCGGGGACGCATCTTTCCTGAGCGCAGCGATCACGTCCTCGGCGGCTTGTACCGCGGTCATGGTGCTGATGAACACGCCGGTCGAGAAGATTGGATCGAGGAAACCCGCGGCGTCGCCGATGAGGCAGTAGCCTGGCCCGGCTAGCTTCGTCACACGAAAGGAGAAATTCCTGACGGCATTGAACGGCAACACCCGGGTCGCACCTTCGAGCCGACGCGCCACCTCCGGCGTACGACCAAGAGCCTCGTTGAAGAGCGCCTCCGGGCCGGCCGCCGATTCACGCCATTTGGCGATGTCACACACCGCACCCACGGAGGTCGCGCCGGTCTTGAACGGAATCATCCAGAACCAACCACCATCCGTGAGGGCAATGACGATGTTGCCCGCCTCGCGACCGGGACCGCGATGGGCGCCGGTGAAATGCGTGACCGCTGCCACCTTCTGGTGCCCGGGGTATGGCACACGCGTGCGCATCTTGCGCGACAGGAAGCCTAGCTGGCCGCTTGCATCGAGGAACAAGCGAGAGCGCAACGTCCATCGGTTACCCTGCGGATCGCGCGCTTCCACGCCAGCGAGCCGATCGCCTTCCCAGATTGGCTCGTCGACCTTCCAACCCAGAAGCACGTCGCTGCCTTTGCTTCGTGCATTTTGCAGCAGGTGCCAATCGAACTCGTCGCGCCGCACTTGATAGGCATGGGGGATGGCCGGCGCCATCGCCTGATCAAACCAGTAGTGACACTGCGTCTTGCCGTCGGCCGTGACGAACGTTGCGCCATCTTTACGCAGTGTGTGCGGCAGGGCTTTGACCGAGTCATGCACGCCGAGGCGGTCGAGCAACGGAACGGTGTGTGGCAGGAGCGATTCGCCGACATGAAAGCGTGGCTCGGGCTCGCCTTCAATCAAGGTCGTCGCGATGCCCGCTTCGGCGAGTAGCGCCGCTGCGGTGCTGCCGGCAGGGCCGCCGCCCAAGATGACGACGTCGAGCTGCTTCGCATTCACTAGACACCTCCGCGTGAAGCCTTCTCGGAATATATCGCAGCCAGGCGCGGACGGATCAAAGCGCGTCCGTGGGCGCTCGTGAGAGGGCGAAACGAGTGATCTTACCACCGGTTGCGCGCCCGCGACGGCAACCGCCCGGGAGCCCCGTGGAACGGCGCGGCACGCAGTCCGCAATCCGCGGCACGA
>CAYUAW010000709.1:1329-2834 GCA_964442485.1 uncultured Polyangiaceae bacterium | reverse complement strand
TGAGCCACTGGACGTCGTTGCTCGAAAGGTGACTCGCGCGCCGCGGCCAGGCGAATCTTGCTTGCGTGACTTCCGCCGTCCAGTGAATGTGCGGCGCGCGTGATCGAGTCGATCGCGCTTCGAGCAGGAGGATGTCTCATGCCGCGCCTGGGAACTTATATTTTGGTGACCGCGTCCTCGTGCGCTTGCTCGCCGATGCCGCACGCATCGGTCGAGGCGCACCCTGGGCCCACGACCCCGACGGTCTTACCGGCCGCGGTCGCACCCGCGACCCTGACCGCGACGGTTCCGGACCCGGCCGACGCGCTCCCGGTTCCGGTCATGGCCGCCTGCACGAGCAAGACGCCACCGGTCCTGCCCGCGTCCTGGCAGACGGGAGCCGTGCTGCAACATTTCTCGGACGGCGAGCTCGTCGTGGGCAATCTCGTCTACGACGCGGCGGCTGCGGCGCTGCGCTTCAGCTTGATCGGACTGACCGGCGGCAGCGCCGACTATCTCCTCACCAGCGGCGGCAACCTCTTCAGTCTATCCGGGGGCTATCCGGCGCCCACGAAGTGCGAGCTCGTGGCGAAGACGGCGCTATCCGTTCCACCACGGAGCTGGAACAACGCCGACAGCACGTGCGTCGGCGAGGCACCCGTCGACGACACCGCGATGGTGTGGTGGAAGCACAAGGTCCCGGAGATTTCGCCCCAGCCCTCCGGCGCGAACTGGTTTTTTTACCACGCCGACCAGCCGTCGAACCTCTTCCGTTCGATGTTCCAGAAGCCGAGCACCGACTTCGGCATCGTGGGCGAGTTTGCATTGAGTTACTTCCCCGGGTTCCACGAGGTCACGGCGACCGGAGTCGGTTCGCTCGTGAACCTGTGCAAGCGAGCGACGAAGCCGAGCAATCCCCACTTCGATCCGGGGAGCGTCGCGGCGCTGCTGAAGCCCGATTCGATTCCAGCGGAGCAGCAGCCGGGGTTGCTCGGCGCCTGGGTGCCCGGATTGCAGAAGACCGATCCTGCGACGCCACCCCCGTGGCCAGACCAGGTGGCGGCGACGGCGCTCATGGTATCCGTGAACTACTGCTATGCCCCCTTTCCGACGCGCGTCTACTACGACTGGACTCATGCCTCGCAGAACACCACGATGTTCTGGAACCAGGGCGCAGCCGTCCCACCCGAATGCGCGGGCGACGAGTTCTTCGCGACGAAGGCATTGCTCTACGGCACGAAGCCGCAGGCTCCGAGCGAGACGGGTTATGCGATCCCGGAGAACGTCGGCGTCGGCCCCATCACCTGCGTGCAAGCGCTCCCGGGCATGCCGCGACCGGACTGGATGAAGTTCGGCGGATGCACCGCAAAGGCCGCGCTCGCGCCGAACACATCGCTGAACCACCGGAACGAACCGCTGAAGATCGTGCACTGCCCGATCACGCCGCCGAACGTGGTGCCGGCGATGGCGTTCTGGGCCTGGTACTTCCAGTCCGGGACGCCGCTCGCGTTCATGCAGACGAACGC
>CAYUAW010000709.1:0-1229 GCA_964442485.1 uncultured Polyangiaceae bacterium | reverse complement strand
ATCATCGACGTCGTCGTGGTCGTCCAGGACTCCAGCGATGAAGCGTCGTACCTGCCCGCGCTGATCGCCGCAGGCTACGAGCTCCGCGTCCGCGAACCCGGGTTTCACGAGCACCGGATGTTGCGCACGCCGGCTCGCGACACCCACGTTCATGTGTACTCACGGGGCTGCGCCGAGGTCCGTCGCTACCTGCTGTTCCGCGACCGTCTCCGGAGCGACGCCGCCGACCGCGAGCTCTACGCACTGACGAAGCGCGAGCTCTCGACGCGGGACTGGCCGAGCATGGACGCCTATGCGACGGCGAAGACCGGCGTCGTCGAAGCGATCCTCGGGCGCGCGATACGAGAGTGACGCGAACTCATGCTATCACCCTCACATGGGGTGCCCCGACCGGGTGGGTTGGCTGAGTTGACTCCACGATGACCCTAGCGAGTTCGGGGCTCTGCGAGCGAACGGCAAAGTGGCGGCGGACGGGAAACGAGCGTAGAATCCTCGGTTCCCATGAAGCACATTCACCTTGCTCTGCTGGTGCTCGGAGTCGTCGGGGTTGGCTGCTCGAGCGACGGCACTGCGTCGACAGGTGACGGCGGCGGAGCCGGTGCATCCGCCAGCGGCGGGGCCGCGCAGTCGGGCGGCGCCGCGAGCGCAGCCGGTGGAAGCGCATCGGGCTCGGGCGGCGCGACGAACACAGCCGGCGGCAGTTCCGGTTCGAGCGCCGGAGGCGACGGTTCGTCGGCAGGCAGCGACGGTTCGAGCGCGGGCGGCGACGGTTCGTCAGCAGGCGGCGTGAGCGCGGGCAGCGGTGGGCGCCGGAACACCGGCGGCACAGCAGGCAGTGGGGCTGGCGGGCGCACGAACACCGGCGGGCGCCGAGGGTCGGGCGGCAGTGTCGGGCGCGGCGGCTCCGGCGGCGTCGCCGGTTCCGGCGCGGGGGGCTCGACGGCCAGCGGCGGAGCGGCCGGCGCGTCGGCGTGCAAGACGTACTGCGACTGCATGGCCGCGAACTGCGCCGACAAGGTCTTTGCAACGGGCTGCATGCCGGAGTGCGCCGCGGGCACGAACTGGGATCTCCAGTGTCGCGAGCTCATGTGCTCGCTCGTGCAGGCCCAGCCGAACAACGATCACTGCACGCACGCCTTCGGCGTGAACGAGTGCTTGAACAAGTAGCGGCTTCCTCCCCGTCTTTCCTAGAACCCCAGCCCGACCTCCGCCGTCAGCAGCAACCCGTC
>CAYUAW010000708.1:0-2841 GCA_964442485.1 uncultured Polyangiaceae bacterium | reverse complement strand
CTGCCGGCACGGTGAACAAAGCCGCCAAACCGTAGCGATCTCGAGCGGCGCGTGATCAGGACGAGAGCGGCCTGGCCGTGAGCCGCTTCGTCCAGAGCTACAAGCGCACGGCGCGCACGTAGGCCCTTTCGCTGGCGACGGCGAGAGCTCAGTGGGAGCTCGTCGCGCAGCTCTCGAAGGAGCTGACCGCGCGCCGGCATGCACGTGACGACCCCGGCGTCGTAATGCTGGACGCGGAGCGGCGAAAGAGGCGGTAGGCTGCACGAGTGGAGGCGCCCGCGCCCCTGGCCGGGTGGTGCTGGGAACCGCGGTCGCCGAGATCATCGTTAACGAACCGCCATCGTGCGGCATACTCGTGTCTTATGCGCGCGATCCACCGTTCTCGGTCGTTCGGGCTGGCCCTCATACTCGCATCTGCGCCGGGGGTTGCGGTGGCAGAGCCCGCCGTCGCGGGCGTCCAGGGCGCGGACAGCCCGACGAATTTCTTGATCTCCTACGCCGAAAGCGCGGTCGCCGGACTCTCCGGATGCACGCTCACCGAAGCCGCCCACTGCGCCCTCGGGGTCGACAGTCGCAGCCCCCTGCGCGCGACGATCGCGATGCCCGGAGCGCTCTTCCATCAGGGCATCGAAGCGCAGGTCGCCTCGCGCCTCTCCGTCGCGGCGGCCGGCTTTTCCGGTAGCCTCATCCGGGATCCGAGCTCGCCACTCGGCTTCGTCGCCGGAGCACGGCTGTCCCTCCTGGACGACGGCGTCACCAGGCTTTCCCTGTCGGTCGGGGGCGTGCGCGACCAGCTGGGGGTCGGCGGCGCCTGGTACCGCGCCGACGCAGTGATCGACATCGGCCGGCTGCGGCTGAGCGGCATCGTGCACGCGCAACACACGCTCGCGCCGGGCAGCGACACGCTCGACGTCGCGATGCTCGCGGGCGCGTCCTACAGCGTCGCGGGACCCCTCCGGCTAGGCGCGGAGTGTCTCGCGCAGGACATGGAAGCCGTCACCGGAATCGATCTCGAAGGGGGCAGCAGCGAGCGCTGCGGCCCCAGCGTCTCCTTCGAGCCCTCGGACCGCCAGCTCGCCGTGGTGCTCGGCACGAGCAGCGGCATCGGCAACGCCGCGCATTCGACGAGCACGCGTGCCGCGCTCTCGTATTCCTTCTGAAGCCCTTGGAGAACCCTATGCGACTGACGAATCTCGTGGGAGTGCTGTGTGCGGGCGGCGTTGCACTGGCAGGTTGCGGGAAAGGTTCGACCTCTGCGCACACGGGCGGGGGAACCGGCGGCGCCGCGGACGCGCGGACTGGGGCGGGTGGCGGAGGACCAGATGCGCACGTTGGAGCGGGCGGAGCTACCGCTGACGCACGCGTCGAAACCGGCGGCGCGGCCGCCGGACCGTCGGAAGCGGGTGTCGGAGGGCGCGGGGGAGCGCCCGCTGACTCCGGACAGGGCGGCGTGCCGCCGAAGACGCCCGCGGCGAAGCACATCAAGCACGTCATCGTCGTCATGCAGGAGAACCGCTCCTTCGATCATTACTTCGGGACGTTCCCGGGCGCCGAAGGCATCCCCATGGACGCGAAAGGCGTCCCCACCGTGTGCGTGAACGATCCGAAGACGAACACCTGCGTCGCGCCGTATCACCTGACAGCGGACAAGAATACCGGCGGCCCGCATCAGGCAGCGAGCGCCACCACCTGCATCGACGGCGGCAAGATGGACGGCTTCATCAAGAACGCGGAGGGGGGGAAGCAAGGCTGCGCGGACCCGAACGACCCCGCGTGCGTCAACGGCGCCATCGTCGACGTCATGGGCTACCACACCGACGCGGAGATCCCGAATTACTGGGCGTACGCGAAGAATTTCGTTCTGCAAGATCATCTCTTCCAGCCGAACGCATCCTGGAGCTTCCCGCAGCACCTCTACATGGTCTCGGGGTGGTCGGCGCGCTGCTCGACACCGAGCGACCCGCTCACGTGCGTGACGGAGCTCTCGAGCCCCGGAAACGGAGGTCCGGCGGGGCCGAAGAACGAATATGCCTGGACCGACATCACGTTCCTGCTGCACAAGGCGGGCATCGGCTGGAAGTACTATCTGGGCGAAGGAGACGACCCGCACTGCGGTGGCGATCCGGAGGAATGTCAGCCGACCGTCGTCAAGGCCGCAGTCCCCAGCATCTGGAACGTCCTGCCCGAGTTCGACACCGTGAAGAGCGACGGCGAGACGGGCAACATCGTGCCGATCGATCAATTCTATCAAGACGTGACCGGGGGCAAGCTACCAGCCGTTTCCTGGGTCGCGCCGCCCGGCAGGCTGAGCGAGCATCCGGCGAACCTCGTGAGCGAGGGGCAGTCGTACGTGACGGCGCTCATCAACACGGTGATGAAGAGCGCATACTGGAAGTCGACGGTGATCTTCCTCTCGTGGGACGACTGGGGCGGCTTCTACGATCACGTCGTCCCACCGAAGGTCGACGCGGGCGGCTTTGGCCTCCGCGTGCCAGGCATCGTCATCAGTCCGTGGGCCAAGAAGGGCACGATCGACAAGCAGGTGATGAGCCACGACGCTTACCTGCACTTCATCGAGGACCTGTTCCTCGACGGCGCGCGCATCGATCCGAGCACGGACGGTCGTCGCGATTCACGTCCCACCGTCCGCGAGAACCTGCAGCCGGGTGATCTCATGAACGACTTTGACTTCACCCAGAAGCCGCTCCCGCCACTCGTCCTGAAACCGTGACTGCTCTCGATAGAGCCGCTCCCGACGATGCCGTCGGAGCGCATCCACACCGAATCACACCGACCCGCACGGCTTTTCACACCGTGTTCACACGATTCCACATGCATTTT
>CAYUAW010000707.1:1290-2857 GCA_964442485.1 uncultured Polyangiaceae bacterium | reverse complement strand
GCAACGCTTCCTTGCTCGCGGAGTCGCTGGCGCAGATCCTGATCACGGCGGGCGACACCCGGACGGTCGCGGCGGCCTGAGCGAGCGCGATCGGCGCTCGCTTCACGCAGCACCCGACCCCCGAGCGCGGGCGCTCAGACGAACGGACCGCAGCGCTTCTGCGACAGATGGCACGTGTACTCGTCCGGATTCGGACATTCATCCGCGATGGTGCAGGCGCAGGCGTCTATCTTGACGCAGGGGCCGTAGCACTGACCGACCACTGACGGGACCTCGCCCGGGGCGCAGGTAGGCGCGAGGCGCTTGCAGAGGACGCTCCGGGTGTCGCAGGAGACGGCGCCTGCCCCCGCGTCGCTCACCGGCGCGCACGTGAGCGCATTGACCATCCCCGCCGGGCATGGGCAGCAGCCGTAGCTGGTCGGCGTCTGACCACAGGTGGTGACACATTGATTCGCGACGAAGCATTCCGGCGGGCACGCCGAGCTGCCGCCCGACGCGCCGCCGCCAGACGCTCCCGAGCTGCGACCGCCGGAACCGCGACCGGAAGCTCCGCCCTCAGGCCGTGCGCCCCCGGCAGCGGCTCCGGACGCCCCGCCGGCCGTGCTCGTTCCGGCCGTGCTCGAGCCTGCCACGTCGCCGCTGCCACCGCCGGCCGCGCCCCCGCTGCCGCCCAACCCGCCGTCGTGGGACGAATCGGAGCCGCATCCGACGAGCCCGGTGGCGGCGACGGACAGGACCAAACCGAAGACAGCGGCGCGTGAAGCGGACATTCCGAGCCTTCCCCAAGGGTACTTCATTTCGTCGCAGCGTGCGATTTTCGGCAACCGGAGCCGAGCCACGTCCGATACGCACACCAGCGACATGCGAAGCATCCGGCGCCACTCGTGGCGAAGAGACGCGGGAAGCGTGGGGGAGAGCGCGTGAAGAAAGACGACATGCTCGGCAGCGAAGATGTGAGTAAAGCGCGGAGCGGACGGCGATCCGGAGCACTGCTCCTTCTCGTGTTCCTGCTTGGTTCCGGCTGCGGGAGCCTCGAGAGCGTCTCGTCCGGACGCGTGGGGTGTGCCCCGAGCGACATCACCATCTCCGACGAGCAGTCCGGGTGGAACTCGGCCACATGGGTGGCCACTTGTCACGGCAAGCGATACTTCTGCAGCGGAAGCTCGGCCGGAAGGTACGGCTCCGACGTGGACTGCAAGGAGGAGCGCTAGCGGCGAAGCCCGGTCGTCTGCGAAATTCCGACCAGGGGGCCCTGGAGTCATGCAGGAGGAGCCTTGACGACCCTCCCCTGAGGCCGCGGCTGCGCGGGCGATTTGGGGAGGGTCGACGCCGCGAGAGCGGCGGCGGGGTGGGGCATCCTTCGCGATCCCGGGGTACGCTTGGGGGCTGACCGGAGGATCCCCATGCCGTACCGACGTTCCGCACTGCCCGAGGCGGCACTGTCCGCCCTTGTCGCCCTCGCGGTTTTACCTGGTCCGATACCGCTCGTCGCCTGCTCGAGCGACGCTCATCCGTCGAGCGGCGCGGGCGGGACGAGCTCCGGCGGTTCGGCGGCGGCGACGGGCGG
>CAYUAW010000707.1:0-1190 GCA_964442485.1 uncultured Polyangiaceae bacterium | reverse complement strand
GGCGGGACGGCGAGCGGCGCTGGCGGCGGGACGGCGAGCGGCGCTGGCGGCGGGACGGCGAGCGCAGGTGCACGCACGGAGGCGGGCGGCGGCGCGACGACGTCGGCTGATGCGGGACCTGGCGCGGGCGGCGCTTCGGGCGCGGGCGGCGCGAGCTCCGCAGGCGGAGCGTCCGCCACCCTCGCCGGCAAGTATCCAGGCGACGTCGGGCTCGCGATGGACCCAGCGGTGGTGTGGGCCGAGGACTTCGAGGAATCGAACGTCGCGGCGCTATTCGCCAGATACGACGATTCCAAGCAGACAGGGCTCGCCTTCGATGCCGACGTGCCCGCGAAGAGCTCCGGGAAGGCGAGCGCGAAGCTCACCGCGAGCGGGGACGGGCCGAACGCCGTCGACTTCTTCAAGAAGCTCCCCGATACCGAAGAGCTCTTCGTTCGCTACTACGCGAAGTACGAATCGAACGTGCCATACCATCACACGGGCGTCTGGGTCGGCGGCTACAACCCGGCCTCGAAGTACCCGAACCCGCAGGCTGGCCTGAAGCCCAACGGGGACGATCGCTTCAGCGTGTCGCTGGAGCCCATGGAGCAGGGCACGGCGCCGCGGATGGACTTCTACGACTACTGGATGAAGATGCATTCGTGGATGGACACGCCGATGGGCGACACCGCCTACTACGGGAATTCTCTCGTGCACGACCCCTCGCTGACGGCGAAAAGCGCGTGGCAGTGCATCGAGCTCCACATCAAGCTGAACCCAGATCCGTCATCGGGGGCGGGCGCGGAGCTGGGTGTCTGGGTCGACGATGCTTCGTTCGCGCAGTTCACGGATCGGGCGCCCCTCGGCTACTGGGTGAAGGACAAGTTCTGCCCGGACGCGGCCAAGGGCACCGAGTGCACGGACTACCGCCCGAGCAGCCCGACGCTCGTCCCGCTCGATCTGCAGTATCGCTCGACGAGCGCCCTGAAGCTGAACGCGTTCTGGCCCCAGAATTACATCACCGACAAGGGCTCCGGTAGCGTCTGGTACGACGACATGGTCGTGGCGAAGTCCCGCGTCGGGTGCCTTCGCTAGCCGTTCCGTCGAATCGGGAGGGCGCGAGAGCACGGGCGGGGGGGGGGCACCCCTTCACGTCGCCTTCCGCGTCAGTACGGCTTGCACGGAAACCGCTGTTCGTCCCAGGCGGGCAG
>CAYUAW010000706.1:0-2860 GCA_964442485.1 uncultured Polyangiaceae bacterium | reverse complement strand
CCCGCGCTCGTGAACACGGCCTTCGACTGGAGTGCCGTGGCGCGGTCCACCTCGATGACGTCGTCCCACCGCGCGAGCACTGCGAGGTTCAGCTCACACGTGCGCTCGAGATCCAGCATGTCGATCGTCGCCTGTTCGATCGATTGACCGAGGGTGATGAGCCCGTGATTCTGGAGCACGGCGACGCGCTTTTCGCCGATGCCGTGCGCGAGCGTATTCGCCTGGTCCTTGCTGGCCACGACGCCCTCGTACTCGCGGACCAGCGCGTGATCGTCGAAGAACGAACACGCCGTCTGATCGAGGATCTTGATCTCGCGCCCAAGCGCGGCGAACGCCGTGCCCTTCGGCGGGTGCGTGTGACAGATGGCCTGGATGTCGTGGCGCTGGGCGTGGAGCGTCGCGTGGATGGCGAAGGCGGCCTGGTTGTACGGTCGGTCCCCTTCGAGGAGGTTCCCGGCGAAGTCGATCACGAGCAGATCGTCTGCCGTCACCTCCTCGAAGAAGAGCCCGAGCGGATTCACCCAGAACTGGTCATGGGTCCCGGGCACCCGGCAACTGATGTGGCCGGCGATGCCGTCGTCCATCTTCCGACGCGCGATGATCCGGAACGCTGCGGCGAGGGTGCGCTTGAGTTGACGGCATTCCTCGGTGTCGCGGTTCACGGTGGACCTGGTGGCGGCGTGGGAGTCGACGTTCATGGTCATGTGAGTTGGTTACACTCCTAACGGTGACAGTCGTAGCTGTCAAGGTCGGTGCGCCGAAAGAGCCCGATCGAGCGTCCAGGAGGGCATTTGCTCGAGGAGTTTCGGCCTGGACCCTGTCGAGTCTAGAACTCCCGCGTGTCCCTCCCCGCAGAGCTCTCGCTCGACTTCGGGCTCGACGAGCCGACCGACGACGTCCATGTGCGCGGGCGGGTCGCGAGCGCGCTCGGCGTCTCTCCAGACGCAGTGCCGAGCGTCGTGCTCAGGAAGCGTTCGGTCGACGCGCGGCGCGGCTCGGTGCGCTTTCATCTCCTGTTCGAGCTCGGTGAGCGGGAGGCTGTCGAGCTCGGCGCTCCGCACCCGCGCGAGGTGACGGCGCCGCGCGTGGTCATCGTCGGAGACGGACCTTGCGGGCTCTTCTGCGCGTATCAGCTCGCGCGCCGCGGGCTCGGAAGCATCGTGGTGGATCGCGGCAAGCTCGTGCAACCGCGCCGGCGCGATCTGAAGGGACTCAATCGCCGCGGCGAGGTCGACCCAGATAGCAACTACTGCTTCGGCGAGGGCGGAGCCGGCACGTACAGCGACGGCAAGCTCTACACGCGCGCGCACAAGAGGGGCAGCGTGCGGGACGTCATCGAGATCCTCGCGCGCCACGGCGCGCCGCCCGCCGTCCTCACCGACGCACGACCGCACATCGGTTCGAACCTGCTGCCGAAGGTCGTCGGGAGCCTGCGCGCGGAGCTCGAGGGCGTCGGTGTCACCTTTCGGTTCGGCGCGCGCGTCGTCGGCCTGGTCCGCGGTGCGAGCGGCGTGGTCGCCGGCGTACGGCTCGCGGGCGGCGAGGAGCTCCCGGCGGAGTTCGTCGTGCTCGCGACGGGGCACTCCGCTTCCGACGTGTACACGATGCTCGCCGAGGAAGGGGCGCGGCTCGAGGCGAAGCCCTTCGCCCTCGGGGTGCGCATCGAGCATCCTCAACCGCTCATCGACAGGATCCAGTACGGCAGCGTCGCCGGGCACCCCGCGCTTCCGGCGGCCCCGTATCGCATCGCGGAGACGATCGACGCGCGCGGCGTGTTCTCCTTCTGCATGTGCCCCGGTGGATTCATCGTCCCCGCCGCCACCGAACCCGGGGGGGTCGTCGTGAACGGGATGAGCCTTTCGCGGAGGGACTCGCGCTTCGCCAACTCCGGCCTGGTCGTCGGCATCGAGCCTCTGGACCTCGAGCGCGCCGGCTTTCACGGTCCGCTCGGCGGCATCGCGCTGCAGCGTGCCATCGAGCGTGCTGCCGCGGAGGCGGGCGGCGGCATGCTGCGCGCTCCCGCGACGCGCGCGACGGATTTCGTCACGAGGCGCGCCTCGTCCACGTTGCCGAAGGCGAGCTACATCCCCGGGCTCACTGCGTCGAACGTCGCGGACGTGCTCGACGTGGGCGGTCTGCCGCTCGCCGAGCGGCTCCGAAGCGCGCTCCGGGCGTTCGATCGTCGTCTCCACGGGTATCTCACCGAGGACGCGGTGCTCGTTGGCGTCGAATCGCGCACGAGCTCCCCTGTTCGGGTCCCGCGAGATCCCGAGACCCTCGAGTCCGTGGACCTCCAGCGGCTCTTCCCTGCAGGCGAGGGAGCCGGATACGCAGGTGGCATCATGAGCGCCGCGATGGATGGGATGCGCGTGGCGGACGAGCTCGCTCGTCGATTGCAGCCGACGAAGTCGTGACGCCTCGGCGCATGGTTGCGCGCTGAGGTAGTGAGCCGAGCTAATGGATCGAGGTCGCAGCGTCAGTACCGATGCGCTATTGCGTGTTCAATCCGTTGAGCTCGCACTCCGTAAAAAAAGCCTTCCTTCATGTTTCCGGCGTCGCATTGAGCGGAGTGATGACGACCGCGTTCGTCCTCGCCGCGTGCGGTAGCTCGTCGAGCGGAACGCCGTCGGGTTCGGGCGGCGCCCTCGGCGCGGGCGGGGGCATGCCGGGTGCGGGCGCGCAATCCGCCACTCCGCCCGCCTCTTCTGCAGGTGGCGCGGCAGGCGCCGGAGCGGGCGGCGGCGTCGCGGGACCGGGCGGAGGCGGCGCTCCGCCGTCGGCCGGCAGCGGCGCGAACATCGCGGGAGCGGTCGGCAGTGGAGGCGCCCCCGGCGCCGGCGGCACGACGGGCAGCGGCGGC
>CAYUAW010000705.1:0-2862 GCA_964442485.1 uncultured Polyangiaceae bacterium | reverse complement strand
GCTCCGGTCCATCACCACGACCTCGGCGCCCAGGTCGCGAACCATCTCGGCGACGGCTGCGCCCATTCCAGTTGCGCCGCCCACGACCAGCGCGCGCTTGCCCCGGTAATCGATTCTATCGGACTCTGACATCATATCTCCCGAATCACGGTAGCTTCACCGGAAGGCGCTCCCATCCGCGCACCGTCGAGGTGTGGGCCTGCACGATGTTCTTCCAATCGATCTCCCACTCGGGGAAACGCTTGAGTACTTCCTCGAGAGCGACGCGGCCCTCGAGGCGGGCGAGCGAGGCGCCGAGGCAGAAGTGGACGCCGTAACCGAAGGCCACGTGCCCCTGCGCCTTGCGGTGGATGTCGAACTTGTCGGCGTTCTCGTAGCGGCGCTCGTCGCGGTTCGCCGACCCCGTGAGCAGCAAGACGACGCTGCCGGCCGGGACCCTCTTGCCGTAGTGTTCGACGTCCTCGGTGACGTACCGTGCCTGCACCGGCGACGGTGATTCGTACCGCAGCAGCTCCTCTATTGCGGCGGGGACGAGGCCCGGGTTCTTTACCAGATCCATGCGCTGCTCCGGGTGCTCCGCCAGCACTTTGCCTGCCCAGCCGATGAGACGCGTCGTCGTCTCGTTCCCTGCGGCGGCGAGCAGGTTCACGTAGCCGAGCACCTCGTCGTTGGTCAGGCGGCGACGTTCGCCGTTGGTATCGTCGAACTCGGCGGTCAGAAGCTTGCTGATCACGTCATCGGATGGCTGCTTCGCGCGCCACTCGATGTACTCGGCAAAGACGCCGCTCTGATTCTTGACGAGGCGCTCGTGCATGTCGGCAGGCGGTGGCGCGCCCTCTTTCAGTCTGAGGCCGTCGTCGATCTTGTCGCGGATCGCTTCCTGGTCTTGCTCGGGAATGCCCAGCAGCATTCCGATCGTCCGCATCGGCACCTGTGCCCCCAGATCGGTGATGAAGTCGAAGCCGCCGCTGCCGATCAGAGGGTCCAGACTGCGCGCGCAGTACTCTCGCACCTTGGTCTCGAGCGCCGCCATGGACCTCGGCGAGAAGATGTCCGTCAGGAGGCCGCGGTAGAGATCGTGCCGGGGGGGATCGTCGAAGATGATCGAACCCGGCGGAATGGTCACCTCGGCCTTGATGAGCTCGAGCAGCGTGCCCTTCGAGGAGCTGTATCTTCGCCAGTCCTTCGAGGCTCGCTCCACGTCCGCATACCGACTGAGAGCGTAAAAGTCGTATTTGGAATTGTAGTATAGAGGCTGGTCGTTCCGCAGCCGAGCCCAGATCGGGTAGGGAGCTCGGTGGAGCTCGAAGTCGTACGGGTCGTAGTAGGCGTCGGTATTCGATATCGCGGTACTGATACCTTGGATCAAGGCAGACCTCGCAGCATGTTCGTTTGCAGATGCAATTGTGAGGAGGCAGAACGATATGGCTCTCCCCTCACTCAAGATAGGATTGACGAGGCCAATGGTTAGCGCCCCGCGGCCACGTGAGTGCAGCCGGTGCAGCCCGGACTACCGGTCGGACGAGATCGGGCAAGTCCGGGAAGGCGAACCCCCGGCGACACTTTCTGAAGGCGACCATTTCGTGCCGGTCAGGTGTCTTGATAGGAGCCTGGCGTGTTTCCCGTCCATCGCTTGAAGGCTCGATGGAATGCGATGGGGTCGGCGAAGCCCATTTCGGAAGCGGTCTCCCGGATCGTGAGCCGCTTTTCCTGCAGGCAATGCTTGGCAACGATCGCAAACGCTTCCTTCATGATCTCCTTGTAAGAAGTGCCCTCGGACACCAGGCGCCGGCGGAGCGAGCGCTTGCTGAGCCCGAACGCGCGTGCGATCGGATCCATGCCCGGGCGCGTGGTTCCTTGCTCGATCAACAGATCGCGCACGCGCAACGCGAAAGGAGTGTCCTGGATCAATCGCGAGATGCGTTGCTCGGCGATCGCTCGCAGCGCCTCGTGGACGTCTGCGTCCTTGTGCAAGGACGCCGCGCACATGAGCGCACGGTCGAACACGATCAGTGTTCGTGGCTGCCCAAAGCGCGGCACCAGCGCAAGCAGCCGCGTGTACTCGCCGTGGTACTCCGGAGTCGGGTACCCGAAGCTGACGTCATCCAGGACAGCCTGGGGACGGAATGAACGAATGAGCCGAACGATGCCCGACACCAGCATCTCCGACGCGAAGCGCCGCATCCGCAGCGAGGCTCCACCGAGGTTGAAGCAATGCACGGTCACCTTGTCCCCCTGCTCGGAGACATCGAAGCTCGGCTGATCGTTCAGGAGCCGGTGGAACCTGTGGAGCGACTCGAAACCCTGACCCAGGGTTGCCGCGTGAGCCACGAGGTGCGAGACAGGATTGAACGCCGCCTCGCACAGGCGCTCGATCAAGTGCAGGCCGAACGCAGGATCGCCCGTGAGATCCAGTGCGCGCTCGCACAGGCGATACACGACGGAACGCGGAACGCAGACCTCGGTACTGTCGAGCTTGGCCGGATCGAGCTGCGCCGCCTTCAACAGATCTTCGCGCGAGACTCCGACCTGCTCCACCGCCTCGACGAGCCCGCGCACCACGAGAAGCGACATGGGGGCGTCTTGCGCGTCGCGCGCGACTCGACGGCAACCATCCGGAGCGGCCACGGAGCGCGCAAGACCGGGCTCAAGCCCAGTCGTCGTACGGAGAAAATACAACCTGCCCATCCGCCATCTCTCCTGCGATGAGGTGCGCGTCAGACGAACTGACTCACGGAGAATGTACACGGCCCTCGAGCACAGTCGAGTCCGGATCGACGATGTTACGCTGACGTTTTCGGTCAAACCGATGTCGTGCTGGCCCCTTCTGTCAAACCGCCGACTGACTACATCGCGATCGCG
>CAYUAW010000704.1:0-2868 GCA_964442485.1 uncultured Polyangiaceae bacterium | reverse complement strand
GTGGTCGTTCGTTTTGACGGCGCTGGAAAAGGTGACCTTGCCTTGTTCGTCCGCCGTGGACGCCGCTGCCAGTGAGCGAACGCCCTTCAGATCGCGTGAGCTCGCGCCCACTCACCCAGCACTCGGGTCCCCGCGCTCCATCGCGCGCAGGGAGACCGACTCGTCGACGAAGCGAAAGAGCGCGCTCCCGTCATTCAGATAGTATTTGATCGCCGCCGCCAACGGCTCGGACGGCAGGAGCGTGGGCTTGACGGCGTGGGGCCAACGCTCGAAGTCGCGGACGATTGGGCGAATGTATTGCTGTCGATGCTCACGGAGCGCGTCACCGCGCAAGCCGAGCTGTTGCGCCTTCTCCTCCTCGCCGTAGATAGCGCCGAGGAATGCGCCACCTTCGCACGCGAGCACGGGCTGGGTCGCCTCGGCGTCGCGAAACTTGCGGCGGCCGTGAGCGTTGCACCCGGCCTCCAGCACACGACGACGTGAAGCTTCTCTTCGACGAGCTCGTCGGCCAAGTCCAAGGCAGCGCCACCGCACGCGGCGCAGGACTCGGGACGCAGCTCGTGCTCCTCGGCCTCGAGATGGCTGGGAAGCGGCTTGCGTCCGGTGGGCCTCGCCTTCGTACTTGCTGCGAGCTCCGTCGGAGCCTTCTCGGGTGCCCTGGGGCGCTCATCGAACGCGCGTCGCTCCTCGCCTTCGATGACGGGTGGTGACGCAGACGACGGCACAGCTTCCGGGGCGCGCGCCTTGCGTTGCTTGCGCTGCGCCACGGCGAGCAGCTCGGTGACACGCTCATTCAGCCGCGCGAGCTGCTCGATCAGCTGCGTATTCTGCTCGACGATCCGAGCAACTCGAGCACGAAGCGCCGCATTCTCTCGTCGCAGCGCTTCCAGCTCGTCCACAGACGAGTACAGATCACACTTGGGGATCTGTGTCGATCCTCGTTTCTACTTTTTCGAGACGAGGTCGCCGGTACCAGCCGCGTCGCGCGGCGGTGAAGTCGATGCCGGCCAGGAGCGAAGCGAACGTCGAGCCGTCGATGACGACCAGCGGCTTGTCCCCGTCGAGCCGAGGCAGCTGAAAACTGCCAGCTTCGAGACGTTTGGCGAGCAGGCACCAGCCCGACCCATCGAACCACAGGGCCTTGGCGAGCCGCCGTCGCTTGTTTAGGAAGAGGTAGAGGTGCCCGTCCACGGGGTCGAGGCCGATGCGACGCACGGCCCCGGCGATGGCGTCGAACGAGCCGCGCATGTCGATCGGCTCGACCGCCACGAACACGCGCACGGTCGGAGGAAGGCTCAGCATGGTCGGAGGGCCTCGAGCACCCGACGCAGCGTCGCCACCGAAGCGTCATCGCCGAACTCGAGTCGAGCACCGCCGACCTCCAGAACGTAGCGGCCCGCACCCGCGCCCTGCGCGGCGGACGTCGCCGCGGGGACGAACTCGATCAATGCGTGACGCGCCGGTACCGGCTTCCGACGTCGCTTCCGCGGTCGAACCGGAACGCCGCGGCGACCGATATTCATCTTCCAGGCGCGCAGCGACCGCCCGTCGATGCCGTTGGCCCGCGCCCATTCCCCCGCACTCAGGCCTGCGCGCTCTGCCGCCCGCACGCACCTGATCGCCTCGCGCTCATCCTCGATCTTCCGTCCGACTGCCAATCGCAACCTCCGTGTTGCGAACCAGCCTGAATCCCCCCTCGTCCCAAATCATCCCGCCGTGGCTGATGGGTCACTCCGGCGCAGAATGCGAAGCCTAGAGAGCGAAGATTCGGACGCTAGGAAACGGCGCGGCAAGACGACGGATGTCGTCCGGGTCACCCGTTGCGATCACGGCGCTTTCGAACTGCAGCGCAGTCGCAACTACAAACGCGTCGATGGCGTGGCTCGATGACAGTCTCGCTCGCGCGAGCATGTGTCCTGCCTGTTGCGCGCTCGCCCGGCTCAGTTCGGATACCCGCACGCCGGGATTGTTCAACAGTTGGTTGATCGCTGAGTCGTACTTCACGCCGCGACAGACTTCGGCGAGCACGGGCGCCGGAATCCGGACAAGAGCGCGCTTCTCGTGAGCAATTCGCAGAACGGCCGAAGCGCGCTCGGCTAGGACCCTGCGCTCGGATGGACGCGCCAGCGCATTGACGGCCTCGGAGTCCAAGATCAGCGCTTCGGCCACACTCTACGTGCCCGTGCCATCTCGGATTTCGAAGGCGGACCAAGCTCTTCCTGAAGCTGTTTCAAAAGAGTACCGATACCCTCGCGCTCAAGCTCATGGGCCATCGCTCGAGCGACGAATCCGGAAAGCCCGCGCGCGCCGACCCGCTTGCGAACGGCAGCGGCGAGCTCGCTCGGAACGCTGACGGAGAGTTTGGCGGCAGACTGGCTCATGAGTAATTCCTACCAGAGTAGGAACCGAGCGGCAACCCGCCACGAGCGGCATCGGCACGAAACAGGCGCTCGTCTCGTTCAGCGGCTACGGCCGGCCGCGGGTGCGCGCCGTTTCAGGAACCGAGCGACCGCGGGAGGGAGACGGCCCGGTCTCGCCGCATTGGCAGCGAACGCCTTGCGGCGCCGGAAGCCCATGCTGAGGGCGCGTCAACCAGTTCACGCGTACCGACGTCCACGCTCTCGCGCACGACACGAAGTTCGATGATGAGGTGTGGGATCTGGAGTTGGTTGGACGTGGTGTCGCCCCACGGATCGATGAACCAGAGACAGAAGGTGGAGTCGTGCGCGCCAAACCAGATTGAGATCGCGCGAGAGAGAAGGTTCCTGCGGGCGCAACGGCAACGGGCGGAGACGACGCCGCAGCGAGGCGCGCGTCGTCGACAGTCGCCCTTCACTGGACGCAGGTCAGCTTCAGCACCGAATCGTT
>CAYUAW010000703.1:0-2881 GCA_964442485.1 uncultured Polyangiaceae bacterium | reverse complement strand
GCCTGGCAGGCGACCTGCGTGTCGTTCTGGTTCGAGGAGAAGTAGCGCGCGAGGTAGATGCACATCTCGTTGTCCGAGGCGGACTCGCCGAACGTGAACGTCTTGGAGGTGGGGTTGTCGTACGTGCACGTCCACGTGATGGAGTCGCCCGGGTTCATCATGACGAACGGGTTGTAGGCGATGGGCGGCGGCTCGTCCCAGGTGGTGACGTTCGCGAGTTGCATCCCGGTGTTCGTCGCCGCGACGAACTTCACGCCGCGCATGTGCATGTGCGTGCCGCCGCCGACCAGGCCGATCTGGCCGTAGGTGTTGGGGATGGAGCACGTCGTGGTCACCGTCTGACCCATGCCCGGCGGAACGGAGAGCTGCACGCGGTTGAAGTAGAGCTCCGCCACCCACTGCGTGATCTTCGTGATGTCCGCCACGGGGGACATGCGGAGCGTCGCGCCGACGGTGAGCATGTCGGAGCTGGTGTTCAGGTAGTGGAGCTGGATGCGAAGGCCCGTGCTGCCCTTGATCTTCGTGGCCATGCCGTCGGGGTAGTCCGTCTCGGCGTGCGGGCTGCCCGCTGCGTGCACGAGGGCGTGGAAGTCGGAGATGCTGCAGTCCTCGAGCGAGCGGCTCGTCCCCTCCGTGAGGTTATACACGTGCAGGTGGTGCGAGCCGATCGACATGTCGGTCACGATGCGATTGAGCGCCGCGTCCTTGCCGCCGAACGGATTGTCGAAGTTCTGGCACTTGTAGATTTCCTGCCCGGGAGCGAGCTGGAACGAGTCCGTCTTCATGATGGCAGTACCGGGCGGATCCGCCGTCCCGCCCGCGCCGCCGTTCGCGGTGCCACCGCCCGAGGTGCCGCCCGCGGGTGCACCCCCGCCGCTCGTCACCGGCGCGCCGCCGCCACCCGGAGTGACGATGGCCATGCCGCCGGCACCCGGAGCAACCACGCCAGCGCCCGCAGCGCCGGGAACGACGCCAGCATTGCCGCCCGCGCCCGTCGGCGGGATGCTCCCGGGCGTCGCGGCCGCGCCCGGCGCGACGGGCCCCGGCGCGGTTGCGCCGCCCGTTCCCACTGCGACACCGCCGCCCGCGCCCGGCGCATTCACGCCCGGCTGCTGCCCTTCACCATTCGAGCCGCTGCAGGCGAAGAGCGCCATCGAGCCAACGCAAGCAACGAGTCCTAGAGTCCGCATGATCCGTTCCTCTCCGAGGTCGCGCAGTGTCGAAGCGTCGCGACGACCCGATACGAGTCTTTAGAGACTGACAACAGGCGGTGCCGCCGACGCTGCTGCTGGAGCGGAGTCTAACTTCCGATCACCACATGGCCAACCGACTTTCGAGCTCATCTCCATCGCCTCAACGCACTCGAAACACTTGCTCATTCAAGTATTTGTCTCGCTAAATTGCGTCCACGCTGCAGGCTCCGAGACCGGAGTTAACCCTTGCTGTCAGCGCGGCCAATCCGTCGTGGAGTTTTCGCGATTCGCCGGAATGTTCCACTCCGGAATGGACGGCATTGCGCGCCGTTGGTACACATCGAGCGGCTCCGTGTGACTGGCGACCAGCGTGGAATCGACCACGAGGAAGCACGGTAGCGACGAAATGCCGCTCGCCTGGGCGATGAACCCTTCGAAGAAAGGTTTCCGCCCATGATCGATCATCGCGCACTTCTCGCCCATAGCGATCCCGAGGTCTACGCCGCCGTCGTCGGTGAAGAGCGACGCCAGAGCGAGGGGCTCGAGCTGGTCCCCTCCGAGAGCTACACGTATCCCGAGGTCCTCGCCGCCCTCGGGTCCGTCTTCACGAACAAGTACTCCGAGGGGTATCCGTCGCGTCGTTACTACGGCGGCCAGACATACACCGACGTGGTCGAGCGCCTCGCGATCGAGCGCGCGAAGTCGCTGTTTCGCGCCGAGCACGTGAACGTCCAGCCGCTCTCCGGGTCGCCCATGAACCAGGCCGTCTACCTCGGCCTTCTCGCGCCCGGCGACACCATCCTCGGCATGGATCTCTCGCACGGCGGCCACCTGACGCACGGCGCGCCCGTCTCGCACATGGGCAAGCTCTTCAACTTCGTCCGCTACAAGACGCGCGCCGATCGCAACGGCGCCATCGACTTCGACGAGCTCCGGAAGCAGGCGCTCGCGACGCGACCGCGGATGATCCTCTGCGGGCACAGCTCCTATCCGCGCGAGCTCGCGTACACGAAGTTCAAGGCCATCGCCGACGAGGTCGGCGCGCTCACCATGGCCGACGTCTCCCACCTGGGCGGGCTCATCGCGGGCGGCGTGCTCGACAATCCGGTCGACGCCGGCTTCGACTTCGTTACCACCACGACGCACAAGTCGCTGCGCGGTCCGCGCTCCGGCCTCATCCTGTGTCGCACGGAGCACGCGAAGGCCATCGACTCCTCGGTCTTCCCCGGTCTGCAGGGCGGCCCGCACATGAACGTGATCGCCGGCGTCGCCATCGCGCTCCGCAAGGCGACCGAACCCGCGTTCCGCGCGTACGCCGCGACGTGCCTCACGAGCGCGCGCGCGATGGCGAGCGAGCTCGTCGAGAGCGGCGCCACGCTCGTCACCGGCGGCACCGAGAACCACCTGCTCGTCATCGACACCGTGAAGAGCTACCGCATCGACGGCCGCGACGCGGAGCGCGTCCTCGACGAGATCGGCCTCGCGACGAACAAGCAGATCATCCCCGACGACCCGAACCCGCCGATGCGTCCGAGCGGCGTGCGCCTGGGCACTCCCGCGTGCATCTCGAGGGGGATGGGAGAATCAGAGATGCGAGCGGTGGCCCGCTACATCGCCCAGGCTCTGAGCGCACCGCGCGACACGGCCCGGCTCGCCGCGCTGCGAGAGGAGGTCCGGCAGCTCGCGCT
>CAYUAW010000702.1:0-2892 GCA_964442485.1 uncultured Polyangiaceae bacterium | reverse complement strand
CCGCGGTGAACGTCGCTCCCCTCCCCGGCGCCGAATCGACCTGGACGCGTCCGCCGTGAGCCTCGACGATGGCCCGGACGATCGCCAGGCCGAGCCCCGTTCCCCTGGAGTGCCGGCGCGTCGTGAAGAAGCGATCGAACACCTTGGGCAAGTCCGCCGCGGCGATGCCGGGACCGTCGTCGGATACCGTGAGGAGGACATCGCGGTCGCGCGCGGCGACGTGCAAGTGGACCGTTCCCGAGGCGCCGGCGAACGAGAGCGCATTGGCGAGCAGATTCTCGACGACGGATTCGAGGCGCTTTTCGATGCCGCGAAGCGGCGCTGCGTCCGGTACGTCGACGACCACGGCCGCACCCGCAAAGCGGCCGTCTGCGCGGAGCCGCTCGGCTACTATCGAGCAGACCGCGGCGAGGTCCACCGGCTCCCACCACTCGCCGGTCATGCCTGCTTCCGCCTGGGCGAGCTCCAGGAACTGGGTGACGAGCGCGTCGAGCCGGACCGAGCTGTCGCGGAGCATTTGCACGGCGCGCTCGGCGCGCTCGTCGCCGCCGCTCGAGTCTGCCAGCCTGTCCGCTACGACGAGGATGGCGGCGACGGGGTTCTTGAACTCGTGGACCAGGTCCGCGACGAAGGCCTCGTTCTCGCGCCCACGTTCGGCAAGGTGCTCGAGCAGCGTGTCGAAGGCGCTCGCGAGATCCGCGAGCTCGGCGGCGCGTGGCATGGACAGGCCGGGCTTCGGCCGCGGCTCGCGCACTTTCGCGAGCACCTCGGCGCGTAGTCGCTCTATGGGAACGACGATACGACGCCCGCTCCAGATGGCGAGCGCGACGGCGAACGGCAGGATCACCACCGTGAGCCGGCCGAGCCAGCGCCTGAGCTCGTACAGCGGGGCCAGCAGGCGCTCCGACCCGTCCTCGGCATAGAGCACGGCGCCGTTCGCTGCCGGGAGGAGCCGCGCCGCATAACAAGCGACGAGATCCGAATCCGGAACATCGCGGCATCCTTCTGCGCTGCCGTGTTCGATGGCAGCACGAAACTCGGGGCGCTGGGCGACGCGGCCGAAGACGGCGTCGAGCTCCCGCGACTCGTGCTGCCGGCCCGGGCCGAGGACGAAACCACTGGCGCGCTCGGTCAAGTCGCGGATGCGATCGAAGTCGTGGTCCGCGACGACGGCGCCGGAGCGATCGACGATCTGCATCCGCACGTGCCGGCGCGCGGCGACCTCGCCGGGCCGACGCCCCTGCACGACCTCGGTGACGCTCTCGCGGGCGTTGCGTTTCATCGCCGCCTCCGCCAGGCGCTCGACACCGAGCCAGGTGACGACGATGAGGAGCGGCGTCACCGACATCGCGACGACGAGCAGAGCGACCAGAACTCGCATCGACGGGCGCGGCAGCGGGCGCACGCGCTTCACCCGCCTTCACGAAGGCGATAGCCCGCACCGGTGATCGTCTCGATGAGCGGCGCGGTGGGCTCGATCGATGCGAACTTCCGCCGGAGCCGCCGTATGTACGTATCGACGAGGCGCCCCTCGACCGCCGTGTCGCCGCGGAGCAGCTCGAGCAGCCGCGCCCGCGAGAGCACCACGCCAGGGCTTCGCGCCAGGCATTCGAGCAGCCGGAACTCGGTGACCGTCACTACCACGGGCGTCCCCGCGAAGCGGACCTCGAGCCGCTCCGGCGAGAGCTTACAGCCGCCCCGCCTCGAGCCGCTTGCCCTCGGGCAGCGCGCGCGCCTCCGTCCGTCGCAAGAGCGACGACACGCGTGCGAGCAGCACCCGCGTGCTGAACGGCTTCGAGACGTAGTCGTCGGCCCCGAGCTCCAGTCCGAGGCTCTCGTCGATCTCGCTGTCGCGCGAGGTCAGCAAGATGATGGGAATGGAGCTGCCCTCGGCGCGGAGCTTCTTGCACAGCGCAAAGCCATCGAGCCGCGGCATGTTGATGTCGCTCACCAGGAGCGCCGGCTTCTCGCGGTTGACCAGCTCCGCGCCGCTCACTCCGTCGCACGCCGCGAGCACCTCGTATCCCGCGTCCTCGAACGCGAGCGTCAGCGCGTCGAGGAGCGAGGGGTCGTCGTCGATGAGGAGGATGCGCGCCATGGGGATACTATGCCGGACTCCGGTGTCTCCAGCCGAGCGAACTCGGCGGCGAGCAGACGGGTTTTTACAGCGCTTTCCTGCCACGCAGGCCCGATTGCTTCACTCTCGCCGCGACGTTACGATCGATTCCCCATGACACGGTTCATCCTGATGCTGCTCCAGAAGGCAGCGCGCGACACCCCCACCGAAGCCGATGCAAAGACGGCGGCACGCGTCGCCACCTATCCCACGCTGGTGCGCGGGACCGGATGGGTGCTGCTCGTCCTGGGCGTGGGGGCCGCCGCGCTCGTCGCGGGCTACCAGATCGCCCATCAGACACCGCTGCAAGGAATTCTCATCGGCGTGGCGATTCTGACCGTCCTCGTCGTCATGGTAGCGGAATTCACGCGCGTCCGCGTCGAGTGGACGGACGACACCGTGAGCTTCAGCTCCGCATGGGCAGCGCCGCGCACCATCCCCTGGGACGAGATCGTCGAGGTGTCCTATTCGCAAACCGCAGGCTGGTTCGTCGTGCGCGGACGACACGGAACGAAGATCCGCCTGCCGCATCTGCTCGGTGGGCTCGGGGACCTGTTCCACGAGATGAAGCTGCGGGGGAGCGACACCGTGAGGGGGCAAGTCGAGGTCGTGACCGCGGGCCTGGTAGGGCCGACGGGAAGGTAGTACCCGCAGCGGCGGCCGGATATCGCGAGCCGTTGCCAAGCGTGAAGTGCAGGCGCGCAACGCCGGCAACGTTCGGCGTCGTCGATCTCAACGACCGTACGACCCACCCGGGTGATCGTAGGGGTCGACGC
>CAYUAW010000701.1:0-2896 GCA_964442485.1 uncultured Polyangiaceae bacterium | reverse complement strand
CGTCCTCGGACGACGTGCTCGAGGGAATGGACGAGCTAAAATCCCAGATGCTCGGCGGGGATCCGCTCTTCTGACGGCAGAACTCCTCGCTGCCGGTGCACTTGTCTACCATCCCCGGTCCGTTTCCAGATCCGCCTCCCCCGCTGCTCGGACTACCGCCTGATCCGTTTCCGCCCCCGGAGCCATTCCCACCCCCGGAGCCATTCCCACCCCCGGAGCCATTCCCACCCCCGGAGCCATTCCCACCACCGGAACCTTTCCCACCCCCGGAGCCATTCCCACCACCGGAACCTTTCCCACCACCGGATCCGCTTCCGCCGCCGCCCGAGCCGCTACCGCTGTTCGAGCTGTCGCTGCTGGAAGGTCCGTTCGGGTCGCCCCAGTTGAAGGAGTCGTCCCCCTTCGGCGGGCCGCCATCGGGATTGTCGGTCAAACAGCCGCACCACGCCTCCGCGGCGCGCGCGGGATCCGTCGTCTTCACGTCGGCGTACACGAACGCGGGACTGCCGGACAGGTAGTAGCAGAGCGGCTCGGGACCTGAGTAGTCCGTCTCGTCCGTGCCGATGCGCACGTGCCGGATCGCGAACTCCGTGCAGATCTGACACCTCGCGGGGCTCGTTCCGTTCTGGAGCACCGTGAGATCGTCCGCGGTCATCGTGTCGCACCACTCCTTGGCGTGGGCGCGATGATAGGTGCGCGCGAGCACGTCCTCTTTCTCGAGAGGGTTGCCCGCGAACGACACCTGCCACGGCAACGGCGGGTCGGAATAGGTCGCAGGCAGGCCGCCGCCGTGCACGTAGGCGCCGTTGGGCCGAGCGCCCAGGAGCGAAGGGAGCCCGGCATCGGCCATGTCGGTGTCGTTCGGTTTCTGCTTCGCGTAGAGCTCGATGTTCCCCGCGATGTCCATGAGCTGCATCCGGTACTGATCCACCAGCGCGCCCGTGTCCGGAGCATCGGCGATCCAGGACTCGAGCTGCGCGACGTCCAGCCCCCCCACGACCCGGGTATCCAGATCCACGCGGAAGTGTATTCCCACTGTGCTGGTCACATCGAGCCCGGCGCCGAGGTACATCGACCCGTTCGTGACGCGTTGCCCGAAACAGGCACGATCGAACTCTCCGGACCCTGGAGGAGGCAGCGACGAAGCCGCCGTGACCGGCAGCCCCGCGGCCTGCGCCACGTGGGCGATGGCCGCTTGTTCGCAGTCCATCAACCGACCATATTGCTGGCCATAGGGTCCGGACGTCAGATCCCCCAGGTAAAGATCGCCGACACATTGCGCGATGGATCCATCCGCTCCGTCCACGTAAGACGGCGGGGGGAGCGACTTCCAGAGCTCGTTCGGCAACGGGAGAACGCTGGCTGGGTTCAGCGGCGCGCAGAGCGGGTCTCGAAAATCGCCAATCCACGGCGCCTTCTCCTGCAACACGCCCCTGGCGCCGTGGATCAGTCCGCTGGTCAATGCCACCAGCACGGCGCCCGAGCGCCCAATTCCGAAGTCGGTCAGATCCGGTCCGCCCCAGCGCTGCCACATGTGCCCGGAGCTCCAGGCGTCCTGCAGGAAGTGGTGGGCCACCGCCTCGAAGGTGAACGCTTCCTGATCGCAGGCGTCGGCGTACTTGAGCAGCTGCGGTTCATCGCTCAGGCGCTGACGCATGTCGGCACAGTCGCGCGCGCGCCCGACGGCAAGCTCGTGGTAGTGAGCAAAGAACACGCCGGCTTGCGGCAAGAAGTGGTTCGAGTTCAGCGCCCCCATGTGAGAGGCGAAGTCGTGACACATGTCCGGAGCCGTGCCAGAGCCGTCGATCGGACACGTCTCGTTGCCGCTCGCCCAGTCCCAGAGCGCGTAGCTGAAGTCCGGCAGCTGAGCCATCTCGGCCACCGTGTAGTGCCGCCACGTCGCGGCGTTCGCCTCACCGAACGGCGCGGGGCTGATCGTGAACGTGTCCGAAGAGGGCGTCGGCGACAGGCCGATCATCGCCGACTGATCCGTCGTGTACACCGGCAGCCCCACGTCGCCCGCCACGTGCGCCGGAAGCCCCATGTTCGCGGTCACGAGATCCCAGAGCTCCCGGTGCTCCCCGCCCGGCGCGAGCCAGCGACTGCGCGCGGTCGCCGGCCCCGGCGCGCACGAGCCGTCGCCACATTTCGAGTCGAACGCCCCCGCCGTAGCGCTGAACGTCAGCCCACACAGAACGATAAAGATCCCCGCCTTCACCTTTGTCTCTTCAGGTACTCCCTCAACGAGGGAAAGCAGTAGCTCGCCATCGTCCGATCGCTCGCCTCGAGCTCCGAGTAGTCGAGCTTGCGCAAGCTCTCGTACAGCTCGAGACATCGCGACGGACAGCAATCCGCCTCGATCCAGGGCTGGTTCGTCTGGCACCGTGGCGTCGACATCCAGCACTCATCCACCGACCGGCCGTGCTCCACCGCGACCGGCTGAACGCAATGCGTCGCGAGCGCGACGCACGTCCCTTTCCCCGTGATCGGATCGCGTTTCGTCGGATCGTAGACGAGCCGCGCCCCGAGCGTCTCGTTCAGGTAGCCTTTACCGCTGCTGTCCTTCGGCAGCCAGCTCAGGTCCAGCGGCTTCAACGGAGGCACGGCGATCTTAGTGGGGCGCACGTAGGCCGCGCCCTTCGCCTTCGGCGGCCCCTTGGCGACGGCCGTCTTCACCAGCTCATCGAGCGACGGCGAGTCATACCCGGGGAACTCACCGTTCTTCGTGTTCGCCTTCGTGCTCGGCGATCCGCCGCCACAGCTCCACAGGAGCAGCGCGAACAGCGTTCCCGTTGACGACACCCGCAGGGCGTCCCCGATCCTCATCGGGAGGCTCATAACATGGTCCTACGTTCGGAGCGGGCGAGTCCTTCCGGGGAGCGGAAGCATTCGCCGA
>CAYUAW010000700.1:1842-2917 GCA_964442485.1 uncultured Polyangiaceae bacterium | reverse complement strand
AATCAGTGACGACGCGCCAGAAGCCCGCGCCGAGATTCGACGAGTAGAGCAGGTGATGGTCGGCGTCGTACTGCAGCTCTCCGCCGTTCGAGAGCTCGGGAGACGTCATCTGCGTCCAGGTCAGTCCATCGCTCTCGGGTGAGCTCCAGAACGGCTCGTAGAGGTTGGTGCTCGGGTCCCACGGGAACCCTCGGCTCGCCCACATCGTCGTGCCGTTTCCGGTCATGCCCATCATGATGTTGCCGCTGTTCGGGACGATGTCCCACTTGATACCGTCGGGGCTGCGGAGGATCCCGCCGAGGACGGGCAGGTAGAACACCCCCACCTTCGACCGGTACATCTGCCCGGCTCCGTGCCCCTGCGCCTGCTTGTCCGTGACGGCGGCCCACGTCGCACCCGCGTCCGGCGTTCGCCACAGTCCGTTCGATTGCGAGCCCCAGAGCCACGTCTTGCCGTTCTCGAGGAAGTACGCCGCCTGGCCCTCACCGCCGGCCCAGTCGGCCTGACCATCGACCATTCGCCAGGTCGCACCCGCGTCCTTGCTTTCACCGAAGCAGGCCTCCGGATGCGGCGCTGCGCACTTGGCGTGGAAGGTGATGAGCAGATGGCGATGGTCCGAGGGATCCATCGCCACGCCCCCGACGAAGTTGTATTCGACGATCTTGGCTTCTACCGGGTCCGACGGTGGCCAGATCTGTTCCCAGTCCACGCCCCCGTTGGTCGACTTGAACGCGCCGTTCGATTTCGAGCCGTAGCCGCTGTTCGTGTAGAGGACCTGCGGGTCCGTCGGATCGATGACGAACGTCCACTGACGGCCTCCGTCCAGGACGTCACCGTTCTTTCCGGTGTCGATGTGGCTCCACGACGCGCCGCAGTCCGTCGACTTCCAGATGCCCTCGTTGCAGCTGCCGACGTAGACCGTCGCCGGATCCTGCGGGTTCATGACGAAGGCCCCGCCGTAGGGGCAAGGCGCGTTGCCGGGCAGCTCCTTCACGGGCGGCGTGACGTTCTCCCACTTGCCCGCCGCGGCGAGGTGGCTGCAGTCGCTCACGTGATGCGGCTCGGGCGCGCCCCC
>CAYUAW010000700.1:0-1742 GCA_964442485.1 uncultured Polyangiaceae bacterium | reverse complement strand
GGGAGGAGCTCCGCACGAGCATGGATTGGAGCGCGAGCGGCCAATCGATCACGTGACCCGTGGCCCGGGATGAAATTTCGACACGCAGAGGATTCTTCCACCCTGAGATCCTTTGGCGGACCGGGGAATTGCGGGCTCCTCTCGACCTCTTCAGAACGTTCGAAAGGGCTCGGAGTCCATGCACGAGCACGAAGAACGGATCTCGAACTGCCACGTTGGCGTTGCCGCGCTGCTCCTCGCGAGCGCATGCAACTCGGCGGCGCCCGAGGAGCCCGCGACGTTGAACCCCGGCGTGGTGTTCCCGGGCGGCGGCGGTCAGCCCGTCGTTGGCGCGGGCGGAACGGTCGCGGCCACCATGCCTGCCACGGGGGGAGCGAGCGTGGCAGTGCCGTCGGCAGGCGCCGGCGGCCAGCTCGGCGTCGGGGCCGGCGGGAGCTTCACGGGCGCCGGCGGCGTGTTCGCGGGCGGTGCGCCGGCGACCGGCGGCGGTGGCCAGGGCGGAGCCGGCGGTGCCGCACAGCCCGCAATTCCCGATCTCGTCTTCAACATGACCGGCACCATCGAGGCCGGCGCCGAGGCGATGTTCTGCATGTTCTCGCAGATGCCCACCGCGGGGAAGACGGCGGTGCCGAGCGCGGAGTCGCACTACACCCCGGGCAGTCACCACTTCCTGGTGTTCCGCACGAACCTGACGTCGATTCCCGCCGGCGCGGACACCGCGCACCTGTGCGGAACGACGGACACGACCGTCGCGGTGACCGGCGGCTCCAACGGCCTCGCGGCGGCCGAGTCCGCCAAGGGTTCCACCGGCAGCTACTACGAAGCGCAGACTCCGGACGCGCATCGCGATCTACCGCCGGGCATCGCGCACGTCTTCCAGCCGGGGGAGATCCTGAACCTGACGGCGCACTACCTGAACACGACGGATGCGACCATCGATTCTCACATCGAGTTTCGACTTCACAGGATGGATCCCGCCGACGTCGTGCAGGAAGCAGGGACGTTCTTCCTGCTCGATACGCAGCTGAACATCCCGCCGAACTCCCAGGTGACGGCAACGAAGGCCTGCCCGATCACGAAGGACGTCAACCTGGGCCTCCTGTGGTCGCACATGCACGCGCGCGGATACTCGTTCCGAGCGTACACGGACGATCCCGTGGCCACGCAGCAGCTCGGCGGCGACGTCTACGACCAGCCCGGTCCCGACGGCTGGTCCGAGCCGCACGTGCAAACGTATCCGGTGAACCCACCGGTGATTCTTCACGCAGGGTCCAAGCTGACCATCGCCTGCACCTATCGCAACACGGAGGCGCGCACGTTCACCTTCGGGCAGAGCGCGGCCACGGCGGAGATGTGCTTGCTGCACGGGATGTACTGGCCCCGCCTCGACTCCGCCACGGAGGGTTGCACGAACGGCGTGGCCACGACGGGCAAGCCCGGACCGATCCCCACGAGCGGCATGTGACTCGCCACCTCTCATCGTTCCACGGGTCGGTCGCGGTGATCGTACTGACGGTCGCCTGTTCGTCGTCGAAGGAGACGCCGGCACAGGCCGCGTCGGGTGGAGCCGCCGGCGCGGCGGCCGGCCCTGCGGCGACGATGGGCGGCGCATCATCGACCGGTGGCGCGGCGTCGGCAGGGAGCCCAGCGGTGTCGGGCGGAGCATCGGGCACGCCGTCAGTGTCGAACGGCGGCACGAGCGTGATCGGCGCCGGCGGCGGCGTACCCGGCGCTTCCGGCAC
>CAYUAW010000699.1:0-2919 GCA_964442485.1 uncultured Polyangiaceae bacterium | reverse complement strand
CGCCGCGGCCGCGAAGCGCCGCGGCCAGCGCGAGCGCCACGGGCGTCTTGTGAGAACCGCCCAGCGTCGAACCCCCGACGCCGATGACGGCAGCACCGTGCGGCAATACGAGTGGTCGCACGACGTCCGCGTGCCCGGCCCAGAAACGGGCGGCGGCGCGGGCGAGCCGGCCGTCGAGGGCGCCCGTCTCGAGGGCGCGCCCCAGCGCTGCGCGGATCACGCGCCCTTGAGCTCGCGACCGAGCTCAACGCCGAGCGCGCCCGCGAGAGCTCCGTCGACGGGCCAGGGGGCGCGCAGCTCGCGGAACACGGCGCGGCTGCCGTCGGGCTCTGCGAGCATTCCACGCAGCCAGAGCTCGCCGCCCGCGCGGACGGCATACGCCGCGACCGGCATCTGGCAGCTTCCGTCCACCGCCGTCATCACGCCCCGCTCGGCGGCCACCGCGATCCACGTCTCGTGGTGCGTGAGTCGATCAAGGAGCGCGTGCGTCTCGTCGTCCGCCGCCCGGCGCTCGATCGCGAGGGCCCCCTGCCCTATCGCGGGCAAGCAGCGCGACGGATCGAGGATCTCGGTCGCGCGCGACTCGAGGCCGAGCCGCACGAGGCCGGCGCGCGCCAGCACCACCGCGTCGACGACGCCCTCGGCGCACTTGCGCAGCCGCGTGTCGACGTTGCCGCGGATGGGGACGTAGTCGAGATCCGGCCGCCACGCCCGCAGCATCGAGGCTCGCCGCAGAGAAGACGTCCCGACCGTCGCACCCGCCCGGAGCTCCTCGAAGCGGCAGCCCTCCCGGGTGACGACGACGTCGCGGGGGTCTTCGCGAAGCGGCACGCTGCCGATGACGAGTGTCGGCGCGAGCTCCGCAGGGACGTCCTTCATCGAATGCACCGCGACGTCCGCGCGACACTCGATGAGCGCCTCCTCGATCTCTTTGATGAACAGGCCCTTTCCGCCGATCTGCGACAGGGCCACGTCCTGTACACGGTCACCCGTCGTCACGACGAGGAGCTCGGCGGTGTCCACACCCGTCACCCGCGTGAGCTCGCGCATCCAGGCACGCGACTGGGCGAGGGCGAGCTGGCTCTTCCGGGTGGCGACGGTGAGGACGGTCATCGACCCATTCTGCCGGGGACGGCCGCCGTCGTCGAACCCGCGGGCTCGCTCCGTCCGGCAGGTTCCGTCGCGGCCGGCAGCGCGGGGACGGCGTCCTCTTCGCGAAGCTCGCCGGGGGACGCCGCCGGCTCGGAGTCCGAGCTCGACGACTCGCCCGTCGGGGAGAGCTCGAAGAGCGAATGGAGCGCAGCCACGGCTTGCTCGAGATCGGCGCGGGCGTTCGGGTCGGTCGCCAGACGACGCAGCCCGGCCGTGGCCGGGTGCAGCATCTTGTTCAGCGCGGCCTCCATCATCACCATCAGCGCATCGCGATCGGCGGCGCCGAGATGCTTCAGCTTGCCTCCGAGGCTACGGTCCACCTCGCCCTGGAGGATGGCGCGGATGCGGTCGCGCAGCGCGACGATGGTCGGCGTCACCTGCTCGGCCTCCGCCCAGCGCTCGTAGCTCTGCGCCTCCTCCGCCACGATGGCCTCGGCGCGCTCCGCCTCGCGACGGCGGCTCTGCAGAGATTCGGCCACCACGTTGGACAGATCGTCGATGTTGTAGAGGAACACCGAGTCGAGCTCGCCCACCGCGGGGTCCACGTCTCGCGGGACCGCCAGATCGATGAAGAAGAGGTTCCTGCCCTTGCGTGCGCGACGGTGCTTCTGCACCTCCTTCGCGCCGATGATGTACCCGGAGGCGCTGGTGGTGGTGACGATGACGTCCGCCTCCACCAGCGTCCTGTCGAGCTCGGACAGGCTGCGAGCTTCACCGCCCATGGCGGAGGCGAGCTGCCCGACGCGCTCCATGTTGCGCCCCACGACGATGAGACGCGCCCCGGCCTGGCGCAGCAGACGCGCCACGGCCTCGCCCATCTCGCCGGAGCCGACCATGGCAACGGTGTGGCGCGACAGGTCCCGGAAGATCTGCCGCGTCAGATCGACCGCGACGGTGGGCACGGAGACCTGACCGACGCCGATCGTCGTCTCCGAGCGGACGCGCTTCGCGGACTTGATGGCGCGGGGGATGACCCGGTTCAGCACGCCCGCCGCGGTGCCGGTGTCACGCGCCAGGTCGTAGGCGTCCTTCAGCTGCCCGAGGATCTGCGGCTCCCCGAGGACGAGCGAGTCGAGCGACGCGGCGACGCGGAACAGATGCCGGACCGCGTCCGCACCGCGGTGCGAGTAAAGATGGCCCTCGACGCCGGGAGCGCGCGCGACCATCGCCGCCATCGCGGCGGTCGCCACCTCCGACAGGTTCGAGCGCGGGCCCTCGGTGCCCGCGACGACCAGCTCCACGCGGTTGCAGGTCGAGACGATGAGCGCCTCCCCGATGGGTCCATCCACGATGCTGCGGAGCAGCGCGGGAACGGTGTCCGACGGCAGCGCGAGCCGCTCCCGCACGTCGATTGGCGCGGTGCGGTGCGAGAGCCCCACCACGACGATCACAGACCGCCCCCGCCGCCGGCGACGTAGATCCCGATGACGAGCACGACGCACGCGACGCCCGCCAGGGTGCCGTACGCAGCGCGCCGGCCGCGCCAGCCGGCCACGGCGCGCAGCACCAGCACGCCGGCGACGAGCAGCCAGGTCGCGTACGCGAGCGCGGAGCGGGCGATGCCTGCGCTCGTCATGGTGTCGAAGCGCGCGGCGAAGACGGCGCCGCTGACGATGCCGAAGGTGAGCAGCGGAAACCCGGCGAGGAGCAGGCGGTGTTCGGTGAGATCCAGCGCTTCGAGCGGCGGAAGCAGCCCCTGCAGGGAAGGCGCACGCTTCGCCTTCAGTCGGCGCTCCTGGAACAGGTAGAACCCGCCCGCGGCCCCCG
>CAYUAW010000698.1:0-2919 GCA_964442485.1 uncultured Polyangiaceae bacterium | reverse complement strand
GGGTCACAGTGGCGGCAATTGTGCTCACACCGGACAATTTTGCGCGGATTGCTGCCGCAGTGCACAATTTTTCGGTGGTTCCATATCGGGCCGAGGCGCTATAGCTTGAAGCGCGCTGGGATGTTCCACCGACGACGAGCGGCTGGGCGCGCTGTCGCGCTCGTTCTGGGTTCCTGTCTCTTCGGCCTCTGGCCTGGGCGCGCAGGTGCGGCCGATCCGCTCGGCGACGCCGTCCTCTTCGGTGCCTACGCGCCCGACCTCCCTTACAAGGACGAGGCCTTTCTCGATCTGGAGAAGAAGGTCGGCGCGAAGCTCGACATCGCCTCGGGGTTCGTCGACTGGGACTACGTCCTCGGCGAAGAGCGAGACCAGAAGCTCGCTGCGGCCGGGCACGTCCTCCTCTACAGCTGGGAGCCGCACTGCGACAAGCGCGGTCACTGCATCTCGTTCCGCGACATCGCGAAGGGCCGCTATGACACGTATCTCGAGCGCGTCGCCGAGAGCATGAAGCGCTTCCCTGCCGACATCTACGTGCGGCCATGGGCAGAGATGAACGCGTACTGGTCGCCGTATCAACCCGGGACGAAGCGCCCGCGCGCGGGAAGCCTCGCGGAATTCAAGTCGGCGTGGCATCACCTGTACGATTTCTTCCGCGACCGCGGCGTCCGTAACTTGAAGTTCGTCTTCAACCCCGACGTCGGTCAGGACCACCGAAACGTCCCCATCAAGGAGCTCTGGCCCGGCCGCGATCCGAAGGACGGCCACGGCTACGTCGACGTCCTCGGCATGGATGGATACAACTGGGGCGACAGCAAGCAGCAGGGCGGCGAGTCGTGGCTCGAGTTCGAGGAAGTGTTCGCACAGGGGTACCGCGAGCTCACCGCGCTGGATGAGACTGCGCCGGTCTGGGTCTGCGAGTTCGGCTCGAAGGAGCCGGAGAAGAACGACGGCACGAAGGGGAGCCCCGCGCCCCCGGACGAGTCGCACGACAAGGGCGCCTGGATCCAGAACATGATGCGCTCCACGGCGTTCCCTCGGCTCGAGGCGCTCGCGTACTACAGCTCGTATCTCCCCGATCACGACAACCAGCGCGATTTCCGCTTCGAATCGTCGACGTCCTCGCTGAACGCCGTGCGGGCCTATCTGCGCTCGCACCCGCGCCAGAAGAGGGCCGCGAAGAAGCACGTCCGCGCCTCACGCTGACCTCGGGGGGGATGGCCGGGCCCGCGCCGGCGAACCGGTGTAGGCTTCGCTCCGGCATGGCAGACGTCTTGATCAAGTTCCGCGGCGTGCGGAAGGCGTTCGGGCCCAAGGTCATCTACCAGAAGCTGGATCTCGACATCGAGCGGGGCAAGGCGCTCACCATCGTCGGAGGTTCCGGCGTCGGCAAGAGCGTCATGCTGAAGATGCTCATCGGGCTCCTGAAGCCGGACAGAGGCTCCATCACGTTCGACGGCAAGGAAGTCCCGGAGATGAGCAGCGGGGAGCTCTCCGTGCTGCGGCAGCGCATCGCGATGCTCTTCCAGGGCGGCGCGCTCTTCGACTCGCTGAACGTGCGCTCCAACGTTGCCTACGGCCTGGAGGAGCACTTCCGCTATCGCATGACGAAGGAGGAAATCGACGAGCGCATCTGCTGGGCGCTCGAACTCGTCGGGCTGCCGGGCGTCGAGCAGATGTGGCCGGCGGATCTGTCGGGCGGCATGAAGAAGCGCGTCGCCCTGGCGCGCGCCATCGCCGTCCGTCCGGAGGTCGTCCTCTACGACGAGCCCACGACCGGTCTCGATCCGATCAACACCGCCCGCGTGAATCACCTCATCATGGGGCTGCAGCGCAAGCTCAACATCACCAGCGTGATCGTCACCCACGACATGAAGAGCGCCTTCACGATCAGCGACAACCTCGCGATGGTGAAGGACGGCCGCGTCATCTGCGCCGCCCCGCGCGACGAGTTCTACGCGACCACCGATCCTCGCGTCCACGACTTCATCGAGGGCATCGCTCCCGTCGAGGAAGACGTGGAGACGTTGCTCCAGGCGTAGCGAGCGGCTCCCGACTCGTCGTCATGGACGCGGCCTTCGCGCTCATTCTGGTGTCGCTCGGCGGCGGTCTGCTCGTCGCACGGCTCCGGGCCATGCCCGCGAACGCCGCCGACACGCTGAACCGGTTCGTCATCTACGTCTGCCTGCCGGCGCTGGTGCTGCGGCTCGTGCCGAAGCTCAGGTTCGATCCGTCGCTCGCCGTGCTGGCCGTCGCGCCGTGGCTGCTCCTCGTGGTCGGCGTGCTCGTGGTGCTCGCTGCGGCGCGAGTGTTCCGCTTCTCGCGGCACGTGACGGCGGCGCTCTTGCTGTGTGTCCCGCTCGGCAACACCTCGTTCCTCGGCTTCCCGATGATCGGCGCGCTGATCGGTCCCGACGCCGTCCGGCTCGCGGTCGTCTACGACCAGGTCGGCAGCTTCCTGATCCTCGCGACGTACGGCCTCTTCGTCGTCGCTCGCTTCTCCGGCGACAGCAAGCCGAGCCTCCGCGCCGTGGCGCTTCGCGTCCTTCGCTTCCCGCCGTTCATCGCGCTCGTCATCGCACTGCTCCCGTTCCACCACCCCGCGGCGCTCGACTCGGTGCTGCAGAGCCTGGGCGCGGCGCTGGTGCCCATCGCGATGTTCGCCGTGGGCCTCTCGCTCGAGCTCCGCATACCGCGCCACCCACTGGCCTTCGTCCTCGGTCTCTCCGTGAAGATGCTGCTCTTCCCGTTCCTGGTGCTCGCCGTGTGCGCCCTCCTCGGCCTCCACGGCCTGCCCGTCCGAGTCGCGGTCCTCGAATCCGCCATGCCCCCCATGATCACCGCCGGAGCCCTCGCCACGATGGCCGGCCTGGCCCCCGAACTGGCCGCCGCCCTCGTCGGCTACGGAGTTCTCCTGTCCCT
>CAYUAW010000697.1:0-2921 GCA_964442485.1 uncultured Polyangiaceae bacterium | reverse complement strand
GGGAAGCGCTTGCTCCCCGAGCTCGCTCGCGCAAAGTTCTCGGTGATCGGGACGAGCCGCCATCCGGACGAGGCACGACTCCGCTTTCCCGGCGTCGAATTCCGCCAGATGGACGTGACGGACCCGGTGTCCACCAGCCAGGCGATGCAGGGCTGCGACGCAGCGGTGTACCTCGTGCACAGCATGGCGGGCGGCAAGGACTACGCACACGTCGAGGAGCAGTCGGCGACGGCCTTCCGTGACGCGGCGGCACGAGCGAAGCTCTCGCGCATCGTATACCTGGGCGGCATCCGTCCTCGCGGAAGCGTCTCGCGGCACCTGACGAGCCGGCTCAGGACGGGGGAGATTCTGAGATCCGGTTCGGTGCCGACCATCGAGCTTCAGGCCACGATGATCATCGGCGGCGGCGGCGAAAGCTGGCGCATGGTGAGGGATCTCGCCGCGCGGCTGCCGTTCATGGTGCTCCCGAGGTGGCTCGACAGCCTGAGCGAACCGGTGGCAATCGACGATGTCCTCCACGCGATCGTTCACAGCCTGAAGATACCGGTCGACGCCAGCCGCACCTTCACCTTGCCGGGGCCCGAACAGCTGCCGGCTCGAGAGATCTTGCGGAGGACGGCGCGGCTTCTCGGCTCCGATCCGCGCATGCTGCGAGTGCCGTTCGTCACGCCGCGCCTGTCGAGCTACTGGATCCGTCTGGTCACGCGAGCCGATCGCCACGTCGCTGCAGAGCTCGTCGAAGGTCTGCGGAGCGACATCGTCTCCTCCGACGACGGCTTCTGGAAGCTCCTGCCCGAGTATCAGCGCATCCCCTTCGACGAGGCGGCCCGGCGCGCCCTCGGCGAAGAAGATCGCGGCCTCTCCATCGGCGCGCGGGCCACTGAACGGCTCCTGCGATCCATTCCGGGCTCCCGGAGAGCCCGATACCAGCCATAGCTTACGGTCCTCGCGCGAGAGCCGATGTCGGACGCTTCGCCCTCTCGACGCTCGAGCATTGCCTCCCGAAGCTCCTGGCGTTCGCTGTTCCTGTGCGCGGGTCTCGTGGTCGCCTGGGGTCTCCTGATTCGAAGGTTCGGAGGCGGTGACGTCTACCCTGTGCTCGGAGCCTACGCGCTGGCCGTGATCGTCGTCGTCGGGTCGCTCCGCTTTCGCGCGCTGAGGGCGGAGCTTCGGTCGACGCCACGGGCCGTGATCTCCGGGCTCGCGATCGGAGTCGGCATGACCCTCGCGACGTACCCGATCTTCGACGTGTCTGTTCGACTCTTCCCGTCGCTACGGTCGCACGTCGCGGAGCTCTATCGCGCCGCAGCAACACGCACCGTCTGGCAATCGTTGCCATGGGTCGTCATCATCATCGTTGCCGAAGAGCTTCTGTTCCGGGGTGCGCTTCTCGAGGCCTTCAAGCGGCGTCTTCGACCGATTCTGGCGATGACGCTCGCGGTGGCTGTCTACGCCATGGCACAGGCCGGAACGGGATCCAGCATCGTCGCCCTCATGGCGCTCGTATGCGGCGCTGTCTGGACGGTCCAGCGCCACCTCTCGAAGTCCTTGCTGTCGCCGCTCATCTCGCACCTCATCTGGACGCCGGTCGTCATTCTTCTTCGGCCGGTGCTATGAACGGCCGGATCATCACCCGGTGCGGCTCGAGCCCGGTCCTTGCGGGTGCGACGTCTCGAAGGCGCTCTATAGTGCCAGGGCATGAGCGGCTCCCCGACTTTCGCTGAACTCGGTCTCTCGACCGCGCTGGTGCGCGGGCTCGAGGTGCTCGGATACGTCGCGCCGACGCGCGTGCAGGTCGCGGCTATCCCTGCGATCTTGCGCGGCGGGGACGTCTGGGGGTCGGGGGAAACGGGATCGGGCAAGACGGCCGCCTTTGCTCTTCCACTGCTCGAAATCTTGAGCGCGACGCGGACAAAGTCGCCGCGACCCACCCGTGCTCTCATTCTGGTTCCCACGCGGGAGCTCGCGGTGCAGGTCACCGAGGCTTTCCGCGAGTACGGCCGGTTTCTCCCTGACGCCCCCAGGGTGTGCTTCGTCATCGGCGGCGTGTCGATCAACCCGCAGATGATCGCGCTTCGCGGCGGCGCGGATCTGGTCGTGGCCACGCCAGGGCGCTTGCTCGATCTGGTCGAACACAATGCACTCCGGCTCTCTTCCGTGGAGACCCTGGTGCTCGACGAAGCCGATCGTCTCTTGTCGCTCGGATTTGCCGACGAGCTTGCCCGGGTGCTCTCGCTGCTCCCGCATCGACGTCAGAATCTGCTCTTCTCGGCAACCTTCCCTCTCGCCATCACCGCGCTCGCCGAGCGGCTATTACACGAGCCGACGCGGATCGACCTGGACATTCACCGAACGCCCGTCGCGTCGATCGTTCAGCGCGTGATCGAGGTCGACACCGGAAAGCGCACGCTTCTGCTCCGGCACCTGCTCCGGGATTTCCAGCAGGCGCTGGTGTTCGTGGCGAGCCAGCACGGGGTCGAGCACCTCGCGATGAAGCTGAACCGCGCGGGCATCGCGACGCGCCCGCTCCACGGCGATCTCGGTCAAGGCGCGCGGACGCAGGCGCTCGCGGATTTCAAGTCGAAGAAGGTGCGCGTCCTCGTGGCGACGGATCTGGCTGCGCGGGGCATCGATATCGCGGAGCTCCCGGTGGTCGTGAACTACGACCTCCCGCGTGCCACCGTGGACTATCTGCACCGCATCGGTCGCACCGGGCGCGCCGGCGAATCGGGAGTCGCCATCAGCTTCGTCACCGCAAACTCCGACGCGCACTTCAGGTTGATCGCGAAGCGCTACGCGCTGACGATGGCACGCGAGAGAGTCGACGGGTTCGAGCCGACGGAGAGCGCTCCTTCCACCGAGGCCCCGCACGGAGGCGTGAAGGGCAAGCGGAAGAGCAAGAAAGACAAGCTCCGGGAGGC
>CAYUAW010000696.1:1298-2930 GCA_964442485.1 uncultured Polyangiaceae bacterium | reverse complement strand
GTGGACTGGGCGCGGCGCCTGGTCGGCGTGTTGCGGCGCGTCTGGTTCCTGGGGTCGCCGCTCGCGGTGGCGCTGACTTACGTCGGGTCGGCGCAGTTTGGGTTCGTCAGCGACGCGCAGTTTCTCATCCACGACAACCGCTACCTGTTCGGCAAGGGAAGGCTGTGGGCAAACCTCACCCACGACTATTTCTGGTCCAGCAGCGGAGCCTTCATCGCCTACTGGCGACCGCTGACGAAGGCGAGCTGGCTGTTCGAGGCGCAGTACTTCGGGGAGTGGGCCGGTGGCTATCATCTGGTGCAGGTAGCCTGGCAGCTGTGCGGCGTAGCCGGCGTCGTCGCCCTCGCTCGAAGGCTCGGCGCCGGGAGACTCTGGGCGTCCCTGGCGGGGCTCATCTACGGGCTGCACCCGATCGTCGCCGAGCCGACGTCTCTCATCATGGCTCGCTCGGACGTCGTGGCGGCGACAGCGTGCATCTGGTCCATCCTGGCGTGGCTCGGCTGGCGAGAGACCGGTCGCGCCGCATGGGCGGCGCTGCACGTCGTCGCACTCGTTCTAGCCTTCGGCAGCAAGGAGACGTCGATCTATCTCGTTCCACTGCTTTTCACCTGGGCAATGCTCGATCGACACTGGGGGCACGCTCGGCGCTTTCTACCCATCACACTGATCCCGGTGGCCGTCGTGGCCGCGGTCTACCTCGTCTGCCGTAGATTGGTGCTGGGCGACACCGCGCGACCCGCGCTCGTGTTCGACTCGCTACGCGTGCTGGTCGCCGGCGCGCACTACCTCCAGGCCCTGTTGCCGCTTTCGCCGACGACCGGGGTCCGCAACTTGCCGCTCGCGGAGGCCCGGTCTACAGGCTCGCTTGTCCTTTCGTCCTTGACCTGGTTCGTCGCGCTGGCCGCGCTTGCCTGGGCCGCCCACAAGCGAAGCGTCGTCGCGTTCTGCCTGCTACTGTGGATCGGCGTGGCACTCGCGCCAGTGCTGCTCGTCGACCGCATTGCCGTGCACGACGTCGACGCAAAGTTCGCGCTGGCCGATCGATGGCTGCTGCCGTCACTGGCGGCGTTCGCCACGCTGGTCGCCGTACTCATGGAGGGGGTGCGTCGACCGCTGCCGAGGCTCATCATCACGGCGGTGTGCGCACTGTGGATAGTCGCAGGGCTGTCGATCGCTCCGTTTGCGCACGCCTGGTACCGGGATGAACCCGCCCTGCTGGCACTCGAAGAGGAGCGGTACCTCGAGACTGCAGAAGCGTTTCGCACCCTGCAGGACCGCTGTCGTCACGAGGATCGCACCGTCGTCGCGGCGCTCCAGCGGCGCGCCTTCGACGAGGCGCTCCGACAGAGCGCGCGGCTATCGGTCGAATGCCGCTCGCGCGAAGAGAGCCGATTCAACCTTCTTTCCGCGCTGGTCGAGACGGGCCGCATGGACGATGCACGAAGTGTCGTGGAGGAACTCCTATCGCGGCCACCGGAGAGCCTGCACAACGTCGTCCCTCTGGCGGTGCTGGCCGGTCGCGTCTTCCTCGCCACTGGCGATCCGGTCCGCGCCGAACACATGCTGCGCGAGGCCCAGCGGCTCGGGTACCCCGGTTGCGACGTGACACTCCTGCTGGCCCGCGTGGCAGAG
>CAYUAW010000696.1:0-1198 GCA_964442485.1 uncultured Polyangiaceae bacterium | reverse complement strand
CGACTCGAGCGGGTCTTCTACTGCTCACCGAAGTGAGTCCGACATCGCATGATCATGTGGTGGGAAGCAGGGTCACCACGTGCCTAACGTCAGGGATCGCACTCTTCGAGGAGACTTCCATGACGACGAACTGGCTCGTGTATACGCTCGCGCTCCTTATCGGAGCCTCCGCCTGTAGCGCCGACAATGGGGCGAAAGCCTCCGGGCACCGGCCCGTCGACACCGCGGACGCCTCGACGAAGGGCCGCGAAGCATCGACAAATCCCGGGGATACGACGACCGTGAGGATCTCGGCGGCGACGGGCGGCATGGTCACGGTAGGCTCGGCGGGGCTCGATATTCCCGCGGGCTCGCTCCCCGGCGACGTCGAGGTCACGGTTGCTGCGGTCGCTCCCGGCTCGAGCTTGCCCGATTCCAAGACCCTCACCGGAAAGCTCTACGACTTCGGTCCTGATGGGACGACCTTCGATCCTCCCGCGACGCTGATGCTGCCGGTGGAGACTGCGCCGAGCAGCGGTCAGACGGCCGTGGTCTCCTGGCTGGACGAGAAGGCCAACGCGTGGGTGGACCTCGAGACGAAAGTGTCCGACGGCAAGGCCAGCGCACCCATCCCTCACTTCACGAAGTTCATCGTCCGGCTGCGCGACGCAGGGGCAGGGCCCGTCGATTGCTCGTACGCGGAGTGCGGCGGCGACCTCGTCGGCACCTGGGCCATCGCGTCGGCCTGCATCGACGACGGCAAGGACGCAGGCGCGTCGAAGAACCCATTCGGCTCCGCTTGCCCCGACGCCGTGTATGACGTGTCGATCGACGCCACGGGCACCGCGACGTTCGGGAGCGACAAATCGTTCGACCTCGTTCTCATGGGCACGCCCTCGATCACCGTGAAGATCCCTTCGACCTGTCTCTCGAACGGCGCGCTGCCGTTCCCCGACTGCGCGACGCTCGCAGCGGCGCTGGACAAGAAGGGGGGCGTGACTTGCATGGGCGACACGTCCACAGGCTGTGACTGCACCGGCCAGGGTGGCTCCGGGACGAACCAGCACGAGACGGGGACGTACTCCGTCGACGGCAACACCTTCATCACGACAGAGAACACCGATGCGGGAGGCACCAAGACCGGGGATCCGACATCGTTCTGCGTCAGCGGCAACACGCTCAAGGTCAAAGGTAGCGACGGCACGGTCATCAACGCGAC
>CAYUAW010000695.1:0-2951 GCA_964442485.1 uncultured Polyangiaceae bacterium | reverse complement strand
GCGCCGGTTCCCACGGCTCGAACAGGTAAGCAACGAGCCACGTGAACGCGAGGACGCCGAGCCAGAGCCCGAAGGAAGGACCGCCTTCCACGAGCCCCGGGAAGCGGAGCGCAGCCCCCAGGCGGGCGAAGCCCGGCGACCTCGCTCGCATCGTTCGAAGCAAGACGAACAAGCCTTCCGACACTCGTCCGCGTCTGTCTACCGACGATGCTTCTTCCAATGACATTCACTCCCCGAGCGCCGTCGCCCTCACTGCGACGGAGAGGCCACCCAGAACAACACGACCTTCGTACGCCTCCTACCGCGGCGACGACCGTGATGTCCTCCTGTCGTGGCAACATTCCACGGCTGGCACAGCTGTGCCAGCCCCTCTGATCGAGCGTGCGCGGGTGGTGGTGACTCGGAGTCGCCGATTGCCTAGCCTGCGAGCCGGACGCAGCGTCGAAACGTGAGGAAATGCACGCCAACCCAGAGACCGTCGGATGAATGAGGGCGAACGGCCGCGAGTGCTGCGTGTCATGGAGCGAGCGTACTGCAAGGCCCGGACCAGTCCTCGATGACGGTCGAGAACGACGGTCGACATCGTGCGGTGCAGAGATGCGCAAGTCAGCGGGTACGCGTGTCCATCGATTGGAAACACGAAGCCGGCTCGGCGGGTGACTTCTCGCTTGCAAGCCCCCGACGGGCGCGCCAATCCTTCCGCCGCTCATGGCCACCCCCGATCTGACCCTGCAAAGTCAGCCCCGCGCCTCCGGCACCGGGCCTCGTTTGCGCGAGGTGATCCCTCCGCTCGCGGTCGCGTCCCGCGGGCTCATGATCCTGTTCGGCGTGGGGCTGTCGCTCGGATTCTGCCTGGGTTTCCTGCTCCTCAAGGACCCGCTCGGCCCGTACCTGACGAGCAACGATCTGCGGCCGGCCCTCCGGCGCTTCGTCCTCGGAGCGGGGTTCGGGAGCGGCGCCCTGGTGTCACTCGCCGCACTGATTGCGTCCTTCCGGTTTCGCAGGAGCGCGCCGATGGCCGACACCCTGCGTCGACTCGCGCACCGTCTGTCGCCGCTCGGCGTCGCCGGGTTCTTGCCGCTCCTCTTTCAGTGGCAGGCGTGGCGAGGGAGGGACGTCGAGTTCCTGAGCCTCACGGCGCTCGCTGCGCTGTGTTTCGAGGCCGGTGTGCGCGCTCGCCTCTCCACGGAGCCGTTCGGCCCGGAGGCGTTCATCGGAGCGAAGGTCGCCCGGTTAGGGTCGGACCTCGCCGTGCGCTTCCCCCGCGCCGTCACGCGCGCGCCGCTCATCCTCGTCTGCACGGGCGCGCTGGCGTACACCGCGTATTTCTCGTACGTGACGATCGCCTGGCACTACAGCGTGCGTTCCGGATACGACCTCGCGCTCGAGAACAACGTCGTGTGGAACATCGTCCACTTCGGGCAGTTCTACAAATCGTCGCCGCTCGTCGGGCCGGTGGGGTCGCACTTCGGCTATCACGCGGCTCTCCTCGCGTACTTCATCGCGCCGCTCTACGCGTTCTACCAGCGGCCGGAGACGCTGTACGTCATCCAGGCCGCGTTGCTGGGTGGCGCGGCCATCCCTCTCCTCCTGTATTCGCGCCTCTACCTCGGCGCCGCGGCCTCCTGTTTTCTTGCGCTGGCCTACCTTCTGTGCCCGGGCGTTCACGGCGCGAACCTCTACGAGTTCCACTACCTGCCGCTGTCGACGTTCTTCCTGTGGCTCACGCTGTATGCGCTCGAGGCGCGTCGAAACGTACTCGCGGTGGTCGCAGTCGTTCTGACACTCTCGGTGCGTGAGGACGTCTCCGCCGCCCTGGTGATCTGGGGGCTCTACTTGCTCATCAGCGGGAAGCGCCCGCGAGCCGGGCTCGTCGTGGCGGCGGTCGCCGGGACGTACTTCCTGGTGCTCAAGATGCTGATCATGCCGCGATTTCTCGGCGGCGAGAGCTTCACGTTCATCTACCAAAAGCTCCTGCCCGCGGGTGAGAACAGCTTCGGAGCGGTGCTGAAGACGGTGGTCGGCAACCCCTGGTACACCGCTGGCACCCTGCTGGAGCAAGACAAGCTCGTCTACGCGCTACAGATGTTCGTTCCCCTGGCGCTCGTGCCACTGCGCCGGCCGCTCACGATGCTCTTCGCGTTGCCTGGCTTTCTCTTCACGATGCTGTCGACCGGTTACTCGCCCACCCTGTCGATCCACTACCAGTACACCGCGCACTGGACGACGTTCCTTTTCGTGGCGACGGTGCTGGTGCTTGCGTCGCTGGACACGGTCGGGAGACGTGCGGCACTCTGTGGGATCGCCGTAGCCATGCTCGCGTCCAGCTATCAGTACGGTGCCGTGTTCCAGCGGAACACCTCTGCGGGCGGGCCGATCCCGTACAAGTTCGGCGTGGACCGCGAAGGACACGAGCGGCGCACGGCGCTCGACACGGTGCTCCGGAGCCTTCCGCCCCGAGCCAAGGTGTCGTGCTCCGCCTTCACCACGCCGCAGGTCTCGAGCCGCGCGGACGCATACTCGATGACGCTCGGACTCTACGACGCGGAGTACATACTCTTCCCGTCGGTTCGCGCCGATTTCATCGGCAACGAGTACGAGACGGTGGCCGGGTTGCTCTCCAGCAACGTCTTCGGCGTCGTGGCCGTCGCGCCACCGTTCGCGCTCGCGCGCCGCGGAGGGAGCACCGCGAAGAACACCGAAGTGCTCGCGATGATCCGGTAGCGCCAGCCTCGACTTGAGCGAGGCTTGGGCGAGCTAAAGGTAGCGGTCTTGCGGCCAGCAGAGCAGGACCCCGAGGAGCTCGTCGAGGAACTGATGCGGGTCGATGGCACACTCCCGCTCTCCGTGAACAAGGAGAATTACTGCGTTGCGTGTATGCTCGACCGAGCCGAGCGCCGGAGCTAGAGCCCGTACTTGGAGACGACCTTCGCGTTCTTCTCCGTCGAGTA
>CAYUAW010000694.1:1797-2952 GCA_964442485.1 uncultured Polyangiaceae bacterium | reverse complement strand
AGGAATTCGCGCGCGTTGGAGTAGCTCGCGGCCGACGAGTACCTGTCGCCCACGAAGCGGTCCACGTCGAAGCCGTGGATGCTCATTCGCTTGTTGGTCGCCTTGATGGGACCGAGCGGACCGCGCTGCGTGGCGGAGAGCGTGAACTCGATCAGGGCGAAGTCTCCGGCTGCGAAGACGTGGTCCGTGGTGATCTCCATGTCCGGTAGCGAGGAGGCGTACATGTCGAGCTCCGCCATGAGCGCTTTCCGTCCTGCGAAATCGTTGGGAGACGCAATCTCCTGGTGAACGGCGTCTTCCGTGAACGCCTTCGCGTAGCCGGCCTTGTCCTTCTTCGACCACAGCTCTGGCCAGTTCGCCTTCGCGATTGCGGGGAGCGCAGCTTCCTCGGGCGTGCCCGTGGCCGTCGTCCACACCGTCTCGGTCGCCGTCACTTCCGGCATCGGGCGTGCTTTCCCCGGCGCCTTCCCGAGCTGGATCGCGATGGTCATGTCGTCCATGTACGAGTGATCCAGCGCGACCTTTCCCGCGTCGTCGAAGGTGAGGACCGACGCCGCGCGGAAACCTACGGCCTTGTTCGTCGGCGGGCCGCCGGCGAAGGGTCCGGTGTTCGTACCGTGCGTGACCCACTCGATTGCGACCGCGTTGCCGTTCGCGTAAGCGTGCGGCACGGCGAGGGCGAGATCCGGGAATGCCGCGAAGAGCTCGGCGTGAGCCTTCTCGATGGCCGCGACGCCCTTGCGCTCTTCCCACCCGTCGGGTCCCGGCGTGGAGAGCACGCCGTCCGCCGCATAGAGGGCTGCGACGCGCTTCGCGTCGTGGGCGCCGAACGCAGCAACGAGATCCACGACGAACTGCTTCTCGACGTCGGCCAGGGACTTTGCGGCCGGCGCCGCAGTGGCAACCGGAGCGGTCGCTTGCGCCGCGGAGGGTGTTTCGACGTGTTGCGCCCCAGTCGCAGGCGCAGGAGGCGCCGCCGACCCCACGCATCCCCCCAGGCAAATTGAAACGATTCCCGAAACTACCGATCGATGAGCCACGAAAAAGCCCCTTTCCGCTCCAACGCGAGCCCCCGTCACTACGCCCGAGCCGCAGCGTCGGATTTCGACGACGGCATCGGGCCACGCAGGAGCGGACGCACGACGACGAGGGCTC
>CAYUAW010000694.1:0-1697 GCA_964442485.1 uncultured Polyangiaceae bacterium | reverse complement strand
GGTGCGGCTCGTGAGGCGCGCGAAAGGTGTGTGAACGTGCGACCGCGTTCGAAGATTCTGCCGTTCTCCGGGCCGCGCCCGTCAGAGCCGGGTTACGATCCGAAGTTCATGCGCACGCTCACTGCTTCACCGTTCGCGCTGCTCCTTCTCGCAACCCCGGCGCTCGCCACGACGTATCAGGTCGGTTCCACGCGCACGCTGAAGACGCTGGGCGCCGTCGCGTCGCAGCTGGGGCCCGGGGACGTGGTGGAGGTCGACGGCAACACGACGTACACGGGCGGTATCGTGCTCTCGAAGGCGGGGGCCAAGGGCAATCCCATCACCGTGAGAGGCGTCGCGGTGAACGGGAAGCGGCCGCTGCTCTCGGGCGGCACGAACACCATCGAGATCCAGGGGGACCACTACGTCATTCAGGGCTTCGAGGTCACGGGCGGCACCTCGCGCTGCGTCTATCATCACGCCGACGACGTGACGATGCGCGACCTTGTCGTGCACGACTGCAAGGCACAGGGCCTGCTCGGAGCCGACCAGGATTCCGGGTCGCTCACGCTCGAATACTCCGAGTTCTACGGCTCCGGCTCCGGAACGCAGGATCATCAGATCTATATGGCGACCGACGAGGTGGCGCACCCGGGTTCCGTCTTCCGGATGCAGTTCTGCTACGTGCACGACGGCGCCGGCGGCAACAACGTGAAGTCGCGCGCGCAGCGGAACGAGATTTACTACAACTGGATCGAGGGCGCGGTCTACCACGAGCTCGAGCTGATCGGGCCCGATCCCGGCGGCGCGCCTGCTGGGTGGACGGAGGGGCTCGCGCGCGAGGACTCCGACGTCGTCGGCAACGTGCTCCGCAAGACGCAGACGTCCTTCGTCGTTCGGTTCGGAGGGGATGGAACCGGCCAGTCGAATGGTCGCTACCGCTTCGTCGCGAACACCGTGCTCACGCAGCCTGGAGGCTCCGCGGTGTTCCGGCTCTTCGACGGCATCGAGAGCGTCGAGATGCACGACAATCTGTTCTTCGTGGATCCGAATCCCGCGGGCGCGTCCAACATCGTGCGGGACACGGAGGCGGTGTGGTCCACCGGTAGCCGCATCGTGGGCGGCAGCCACAACTGGGTCCTCAATCAGGCGACCAACGTCCCGGCGGAATGGACGACCACGGTCGAGGGGACGAACCCAGGGCTAGCGTCCATCTCCACGATGGATCTGCGTCCGATTTCGACCAGCCCTCTCGCCGATGCCTGCACGTGCATCTCGAGCCCCACCGGTCACGATTTTCCGTCGCCCCTCGCGTGGCCGGAGTTCGAGCCGCCGGTGCACCTGCTCGAGGCGCCGGGCGGCGGCGTGCCGCGTTCGGTGAGCGGGCAGCTCTACATCGGCGCTTTCCAGTCGAGTGGCTCGGGCGGAACGACGGGCACGGGCGGTGCGGCGGCCAGCGGCGGAAGCGCGGGCGCCGGCGGAGCGACAGGAAATGGCGGAGCAACGAGTGCCGGCGGAACGACGAGCAGCGGCGGCGCGGTGAATGCCGGCGGAGCGACGAGCGGCGGCGGAGCGACGAGCAGTGGCGGCGCCGCCACGGCGGGCGACGGCGGCACCGTCGCGGGCGGTGGAGCGACGTCAGCCGCAGGAGCAAGTGCAGCCGGCACCACCGGAGCAGCCGGGCTTCCCGTAAATGGATCCGGGGGCTCGAATGGAAG
>CAYUAW010000693.1:0-2955 GCA_964442485.1 uncultured Polyangiaceae bacterium | reverse complement strand
CGATGTGACCGATCGTACCCACGTTCACGTGGGGCTTCTTCCGTACGAACTTCTCTTTGGCCATCTTGTCTCCTAGCTACCGCGAACCCTAGCCACGACCTCCTCTTGAACAGAGGATGGCACCGCTTCGTAATGTGAGAACTGCATCGTGTACACGGCGCGGCCCTGCGTCTTGCTGCGCAGATCCGTCGCATAACCGAACATCGTCGCGAGTGGCACTTCCGCGTCGATGACCTGCGTCGTGTTGCCGCGCTGGGCCATACCAAGGATCTTGCCGCGCCGCGAGTTCAGATCGCCGATGACGTCGCCCATGTTCGTGTCGGGCGTGACGACCTCGACCTTCATCATCGGCTCGAGGAGATGGATGCCGGCGCGCTTGGCGGCGTCCTGGAGCGCCATCGAGGCCGCGATCTCGAATGCGGGGCCCGACGAGTCGACCTCGTGAAAGCTGCCGTCGTACAGCCGCGCTCGCACGTCGATGACCGGATAGCCGGCGAGGATGCCGCGCTGGAGCGCCTCGCGGATGCCCTTCTCGATGGAGGGGATGAACTCCTTCGGAATGAGCCCGCCGACGATCACGTTCTCGAAGTGGAAACCCGAGGCGCGCTCGCCCGGCTCGATCTCGATGCGAACGTGCCCGTACTGGCCGTGACCGCCCGTCTGCCGGACGTACTTGCCCTCGGCCTGCACCTTCTTGTTGATCGCCTCACGGTAGGCAACCTCGGGCTTGCCGACGTTCGCCTCGACCTTGAACTCGCGCTTGAGGCGGTCGACGATGATCTCCAGGTGGAGCTCGCCCATGCCGGCGATGATGGTCTGGCCCGTCTCCTCGTTCGTGTAGGTGCGGAACGACGGATCCTCGTGGGCGAGCTTCTGCAGGCTCATGCCGAGCTTGTCGACGTCGGCCTGGGTCTTCGGCTCGATGGCGATGGAGATGACGGGCTCCGGGAACACCATCTGCTCGAGGAGCACCGGCGATTTCTCGTCGCACAGGGTGTCGCCCGTGCGCGTGTCGCGCAGGCCCACCGCCGCGTAGATGTTCCCCGCGTTGCACTCCTTCAGCTCTTCGCGCTTGTTCGCGTGCATGCGCAGGATGCGGCCGAGCCGCTCGCGCTTCCCACGGGTCGCGTTCAGGACGGAGTTGCCGCTCGCGATCTGGCCGGAATAGACCCTGAAGAACGTCAGGTTGCCGACGAACGGGTCATTCATGATCTTGAACGCCAGCGCTGCGAACGGCTCCTCGTCGGACGCCTTGCGCATCACCTTCACGTCGCGCTTGTCAGGGTCGAGACCCTGCACCGGCGGGATGTCCATCGGCGACGGCAGGAGATTCACCACGGCGTCGAGCATGAGCTGCACGCCCTTGTTCTTGAACGCCGAGCCGCCGAGCACCGGGACGAACGCGAAGCTGATGACCGCCTTGCGGAGCGCGCGGTAGATGTCCTCGTTGGTGACTTTCTGGGAGCCGCTCCCCAGGAACTTCTCCATGACCTGATCGTCGACGTCGGCGCACGCTTCGATCATCTCCTCGCGGAGCTCGGCGCACTTGTCCTTCAGGTCGTCGGGGATCTCCCGCCACTCGTACTTCGCGCCGAGCGTCTCGTCCTCGAAGATGGCGGCCTTCATCCGGATGAGGTCGACCATGCCCTTCAGCTGGTCTTCCTGCCCGACGGGCCACTGGATGGGCACCGGCCGGCAGCCGAGCCGGTCCTTCATCGAATCCAGGTTCATCTGGAAATCGGCGCCGAGCTTGTCGAGCTTGTTCACGAAGGCGAGGCGCGGGACGTTGTACCGATCTGCCTGTCGCCACACGGTCTCGCTCTGCGGCTCGACCCCGTTACCGCCGTCGAACACCGCGATGGCACCGTCGAGGACACGCAGCGAGCGCTCCACCTCGATGGTGAAGTCGACGTGGCCCGGCGTGTCGATGATGTTGATGCGGTGACGCTTGCCCTCGAAGGGCCCCACGGCCGGCGTCCAGAAGCAGTTCGTCGCGGCGCTGGTGATGGTGATGCCGCGCTCCTGCTCCTGCTCCATCCAGTCCATGGTCGCGGCGCCGTCGTGGACCTCGCCGATCTTGTGGCTGATCCCCGTGTAGTAGAGGACGCGCTCGGTGACGGTGGTCTTGCCCGCATCGATGTGCGCCATGATCCCGATGTTCCGGGTGCGCTCTATGGAGATTTCGCGGGCGGCCATGGGGTGAGGGTTTCGGTCGTTCGAGGTTCGAGGCTAGGTAAGACGAAACCCCCTCCGGCCCTCTCACTCCCCACCTTTTGGGGAGCGTTTTGTTCGGCCGACGGGGGTTCGGGGTACGTCGATGGGGCCGCGTGAAAACGCTGGCCACCGGTGATTGGTAACCCGACTTTATGTCGTCTGATTCATTCTGACTTCGTGGTCTCCTGAGTCGAAAGCTTCGTCGCGTGGGCGGCTCGCGAGAGCCGCCCCCAGCTCACCAGCGATAGTGGGCGAACGCCTTGTTCGCCTCTGCCATGCGGTGGGTGTCGTCCTTCTTCTTCACGGCGCCGCCACGCATCGCGGCAGCGTCGACGAACTCGGCGGCGAGCCGCTCGCGCATCGTCTTCTCGCCACGGGTGCGGGAGTGGAGCACGAGCCAGCGCATCGCGAGGGCGACGCGGCGCTCCGGACGAACCTCGACCGGAACCTGGTACGTCGCGCCGCCGACCCGGCGGCTCTTCACCTCGAGCTTCGGCTTCACGTTGTCGAGCGCCTTGCGGAAGACCTCCAGCGGGTCTTCCTTGAAGCGGGCCTTGATGATGTCGAACGACCCGTAGAGGATCCCTTCAGCCGTCGACTTCTTGCCGCCGGTCATCAGCGTGTTGGTGAACTTCGCCACCAGCTTGTCGCGATGGATGGGATCGGGGAGGATCTTTCGCTTTGGAACGTCGCGTCGGCGAGACATCTACATCATCCCTTCGGGCGCTTGACGCCGTACTT
>CAYUAW010000692.1:0-2972 GCA_964442485.1 uncultured Polyangiaceae bacterium | reverse complement strand
GCGGCAAGCCGGCAGGGCTCACGGTGACCGCCTTCTCCGCCCTCTCCAAGGCGCCACCGCTTTGTCTAGTGTGCATCGGGCACGAGGCAGACGCTTACCCGTCACTGCGCGCCGCCAGCACCTACGCCGTGAACCTCCTCGCGAGCGAACAGCACGAGCTCGCCGTACAGTTCGCGACCCACGGCTCCGACAAGTTCGCGGGGGTCGACCATCGTCCGGGGCCGAGGACGGGCTGCCCGCTCCTCGCCGGGGCCATCGCGTCGCTCGAGTGCACCATCGTCTCGCGGTTTCCGTCGGGCGACCACGACATCATCGTGGGGTCCGTCGAGGGGGTAGAGAACCACACCGGGGAGCCGCTGGTGTACTTCCGCGGCCGCTTCCATGGTCTCGGGGCGCTCTGACGCGGCCCGCATTGTCGGCGCAATCCGGGAATACTGATGACGAATGTGGCGTTTCGTCGGCCGGGTTGAACGCGGGAGGTACCGCTTGGGATTCTCGGAACGGCTGGGACGGCTGTGGAAGGGCTCGACGATCCTCGTCATCATGGTCGCCTCGGGCGATGCCTCGGCGGCGCCGGATTGCCTGACCAGCGACGGCAAGACGGCTTGCGGCTTCCACTGTGTCAGCGGGGAAGGACAGGTTCGCTGCGCTCAGACGCCCGAGGGCGCTTGCTCGGTAGATTCGGGCGTGGTCGCCTGCTGGGATCCGCCCGCGATCCTTCGGCGAGTCTTCCGTGACGGGCTCCCCCCGGCACAATGCGTCACGACGTACGGTCAGACGGCGTGCGGCTATTCCTGCGAGACCAACAGCGATCACGCCTCGTGCGCGCAGACCCCCTTCGGCTCCTGCGTCGCGAGCGACGGGCACGTCGCATGCTGGGATCCGCCGGCGGCCGTCATCGTCGCGCGCCGCGAGAAGACGCCCCCGGCGCAGTGCATCGCGTCCTCCGGCAAGCTCGCCTGCGGCTATCACTGCATCGCGCACGACGGCGTCGTTCGATGCGCGCAGACACCGGAGGGCACGTGCCGCCTCGAGCAGGGCAAGGTGCTCTGCTGGGACCCGCCGCTCGATTCGCTCGGCGCGGTCTTCGAGCCAACGGCCGAGCTAGCGTGCCTCGAAGGCGTCGACGGCCGCGCGTGCGGCTATCGCTGCATCGCGACCTCCACGCACTCCGCGTGCGGCGCGAGCCGCAACGACTCGTGCCGCTCCGAAGCGTCACGAATCGTCTGCGGCAGCCCGGACTAAGCCGGTGCGAGGTTCCGGGCCGCGTCGACCGACCCGGTGCGGTCGAGCTTGCGCCACCCGTGGCGTGCGCCCTTCATTGCCGCGATCATCGCCTTGAAGCAGATGTAGTACATGATCTGGCGGTACGTGAACCGCTGGACGAGCAGGAGCGGCAGCCAGCGGAGCGGCTTGTGGTCGAGCGTGAAGGCGAGGAGCGATCCGCAGATGTCCATCACCAGGAACGCGACGTAGCCGACCAGGAACGCCTTCCAGTCCCCGCGCCAGATCGACAGCAGCATGATGACGTCACCAATCGGGCTGACGAGCGGGAACAGCACCTGGAAGATCACCATGTTCGGGAGCCCGACCCAGCCGAGCGTGCCCTTGAAGAAACCCGAGCGGTGCTTCCAGAGGCACTGGTAAGTGCCGTACGTCCAGCGGAAACGCTGCTTCAGCAGGGCCGCCAGCGACTCGGGCGCCTCCGTCATGCCGTGCGCTTCCGGTTCGTAGACGACGCGGCCGCCGCGACGGAGGATGGCGAGCGTCAGATCAGCGTCCTCGGTGAGCGTTTCCTCGCTGTATCCACCCGCCGCGATCACCGCCTCGCGACGCCAGGCGCCGAGCGCGCCTGGGACGACCGAGATGCAGTTCAGCACGGAGTACGCGCGGCGGTCGAAGTTCTGGCTCGTCACGTACTCGATTGCCTGGAACGCCGTGAAGATTCCGTTCACGTTCCCGACCGCGATGTTGCCACACACCGCCGTCACGTCCGGCGAGGCGAAGTGCGCAATCATCTTCGGGATCGCCTCGGGCGCGACCATGGTGTCGGCGTCGACAGCGACGACGATGTCGCCGCGTGCCTCGGAGAGGGCGCGATTGGCGGCCTTCGACTTGCCGCCGTTCGTCTGGCGAATGAGCCGGATCGCGGGGTGCTGGGCGGCCATCGCAGTCACCACCTCGGCCGTGTCGTCCGTCGAGCCGTCGTCGATGACGAGGATCTCGAAGTTCCTGTACGTGCTCGCGAGCAGGGACCTGAGCGTCGTGGAGATGACCTTGCCCTCGTTGTAGGCGGGCACGATGATCGACACGAGCGGCTCGAACCCGGGAACGTTGACCGTGGGCTTCGGCTTGACGTTCTTCAGCGTCAGCGCGCCGAGGAACAGGATCCGCAGGATGGAAAGCACCGTGCAGACGAAGAACAGCGCGCCGAGCGCGACCCAGCCCCATTGATACGCGTACGCACGGTAAGCGTCGCTCCGCGACAGGAACCCCTCGCCCGCGGGTAGTGCCGCCGCGAGCTCGGCCCTCGGCACGCCGAGGAGCTTGTCGAGCGAGACGATCTCGTAGCCCCTCTTGCGAAGCTCGGGAACGAGGCGCTTCACGGCCTCGATGGTCGCTGCCCGCGTGAGCCCGTGAGCGTCCTCGACGTCGCCGCCGCCGTCGTGCAAGAGGATGATGCTGCCCTTGTTCGACGTGACTCCGTCGACGACGCGCTTCACGATGGTGTCGACGTTCGTGGTGGCCCAGTCGTCCGGATCCACGTTCGCGCCGACGAAGAGGTATCCGCCCGCGAGCGCGACGCGCAGCACGGCAAGATCGTCGGGGCGATCGGGCTCGATGGTGGTGGTGTACGGCCCGCGGAACAGCGGAGACCGCACTCCCGTGAGGCCCTCGACGAGCCGCTGAGTCTCGCTGAGCTGCCCTGCAGCCTCGCGCGGGGTGAGCCCCTCGAGGTGCGGGTGATTGTA
>CAYUAW010000691.1:0-2978 GCA_964442485.1 uncultured Polyangiaceae bacterium | reverse complement strand
ATCTACTGGCAGACGAGGCCCGAGCCGTTGCTCGAATCGCACGTGCCCGACTGGCAATCGGTGGGCAACACGCAGGTGGCGCCCGACGGACACGGACTATTGCAATCCGGACCGCCGCAGTCCACGTCCGTCTCGTGGCCGTCTAGCGTGCCGTCGGAGCACAGCTTCGCGCACGACTGGCAGTCGATCATCTTGCCGCAGGTGTCGGGCAGCGTCCCGCAGCCCTCGGGGTAGTTGTCGCACGTCAGCGGGGTGCAGCTGCAGACGTTCTGGTCGCAGCTGCCGTACTGGCAGTCGCTCGTTACCTTGCACGCGCGACCGGTCTCGCACTTCGGACAGGTCGCCCCGCCGCAGTCCACGTCCGTCTCAGCGCCGTTCTTCACGGTGTCCGTGCAGCTAGCGACCTTGCACGTGAGCGCGCCGCTCGCCCCCTTGCAGACGCCGCTCTGACAATCGCGCGCGACGAGACACTCTGCGCCCGCGGTGCACGCCTTGCAATCCGGGCCGCCGCAGTCCGCGGCCGTCTCGCTTCCGTCCTTCTTCCCGTCGGCGCAGAGCGTCGAGCAGGCGGGGCAGGTCAGGTGCCCGCCGCACCCGTCGGAGATGTTCGGCCCGCACGCGCCGGCGATGTCCGCGCACGTCAGCGGCTTGCAGGCGCACGCGCCGTTCACGCACGAGGCGCTGGCGCAGTCCGCGGCTGCGTTGCATTTCTTGCCGTTCGCGCAGCCCGGGCAGAGACCGCCGCCGCAATCGACGTCCGTCTCGGTGCTGTTCTGCGCGCCGTCGGCGCAGGTCGCGACGTAGCAGACGCCGAAGCCGACGAAGGTCTGCCGACAGACCGTGCTCACGCAATCCGTCCCCGCGAAGCAGACGCGCCCGAGACCACAGCCCGAACAGACCGTGCCGCCGCAGTCGATGTCCGTCTCGTTCTGATTGCGCACGCCGTCGGAGCACGTCGGCGTCGCGCCGCCTGCGCCCCGGCCGCCCGAGCCGAGCATCACGCCGCCGCTGCCGTCCGTTCCGCCGGTGCCGGGGTCGCCGCCTGCCGCGGCGCCCGCTCTGCCGACGACTCCTCCCGCGCCCGGAACGCCGCCCGAAGGAGCGCTCCCGCTACCGACGACGACGCCGCCTGCACTCGTCGCGCCGGCGTTCGCGGAGCGCCCGCCGGATGCTCGCCCTGCGAAGCTCGTCGCACCGCCCACTCCGCTGCCGCCGAGCCCGCCACTGCTCGACTGCAGCGGCGGCTCGACCGTGCCGCCGAACAAGCCACCGGTGTTCGCACTGCCACAGGCCACTGCGATCCCACACACCACGAACGCGAACGCAGAACGGGTTACCCCAAGCACCGATCGAAGAGTACATCAACTACGCGCGCTCGTCTCCTCGGTCCCAAAAGATGACCAGACATGCTAGTCCGCCCTTCATGCGCATCCACGTCGTGGCCGTCGCAGGAGCAGGCATGGGCTCGCTCGCCGGGCTCCTCGCGGAGATGGGACACGACGTCACCGGCAGCGACGTCGCCTTCGACCCGCCCATCGGCCCGGCACTGGCCGGGTGGGGGGTGAAGACGAAGCAAGGCTTCTTTGCGTCACACCTGAAACCGGCGCCCGACCTGGTCGTCATCGGGAACGTCTGCAAGAAGGATAATCCAGAGGCGCGCGCGGCCATAGATGGGGGGCTCCGGTATACGCACATCGCCGGCGCGCTCGCGGAGCTCGTCCTTGGTGGGACACGACCGCTGGTGGTGGCAGGGACGCACGGGAAGACCACGACAACGGCGCTTTCGGCATGGCTGCTCGAGGGTGCAGGGCGAAACCCGGGCTTCCTCGTGGGCGGAATTCCGCTGAATTTCAGGCAGAGCTTCCGCGCACCCCGCCGAAGGCTTCCCGTCGCGGGCGATACGTCGGCGGCGGAGCGGCCGCCCTTCGTCATCGAAGGCGACGAATACGACACGGCTTTCTTCGAGAAGACGGCGAAGTTTCTCCACTATCGAGCCGAGGTCGCCATCGTCACATCGATTGAGCACGATCACGTGGACATCTATCCGACGCTCGCCGCCTATCACGACGCCTTCCGTCGGTTCGTCGCGCAGGTGCCCGCGTCCGGGCTGATCGTCGCCAACGCCTCGGATCCTGTGGTCGTGGACATCGTCGGGGGCGCCGCGCGCGCCGACGTCGCCTGGTACGCGCTCGAAGGCGAGCCGACTCACGGCGTTCCGCCCCGCTGGCTCGGTGCGCCGGCGGGTAGCGACGCCCGAGGAACGAGCTTCGATCTCTACGCCGGCGGAGTTGCCGCCGGGCGGCTCGTCGTGCCGCTCCCGGGGCATCACAACGTCGCAAACGCCGTGGCTGCGATCGGCGCCGTGGTGGAGGGGTACGGCGCGAAGCTCCATGAGCTCACACGGCCGCTCTCCACGTTCGCCGGAGTGAAGCGACGCCAGGAGGTAATCGGTGAGCCGCGGGGGATAACGGTGATCGACGATTTCGCTCATCACCCGACGGCAGTCCGCGAGACGCTGGCGGCGCTACGCGCTCGGTACGCGGGCCGAAGGCTCATCGCCGTCTTCGAGCCACGCAGCGCCACGGCGTGCCGCGCCATGCACCAGACGCAATATGCGGAGAGCTTCGACGCAGCCGACGAGGTGCTCCTCGCCCCCGTGGGCCGCAAGGGCATCGCCGACGAGACCCTCGACACGAAGCGCCTGGCCGAGGATCTGACCGCGCGCGGCAAGCTCGCCGTTGCCCACGCCGGCGTCGACGACATCGTTCACGACCTCGCGGCGAGAGCCCGGACCGGCGACGTCATCGCTCTCCTCTCGAACGGAGCCTTCGAAGGAATCCACGCAAGAGTCCTGGCAGCGCTGACCTAGTCGCGTCCCGACGTTCTCTACCCGTGCCCGAGCCCGTGCCCGTGCGAAAAACGCCGGACCGGGGCATTCGGCGACCGCCGAAGAGTTTTGTTGGTGCGTGCCTGGACCG
>CAYUAW010000690.1:0-2981 GCA_964442485.1 uncultured Polyangiaceae bacterium | reverse complement strand
GATGGCGCTCGAGCTCTTCAAGCCGTTCATCTACAACAAGCTGGAAGAGCGCGGCTACGTCAACACCATCAAGAGCGCGAAGAAGATGGTGGAGCGCGAGCGTCCCGAGGTGTGGGACATCCTGGACGAGGTGATCCAGGAGCACCCGGTGATGCTGAACCGCGCGCCGACGCTGCACCGCCTGGGTATCCAGGCGTTCGAGCCGGTGCTCATCGAGGGCAAGGCCATCCAGCTGCACCCCCTCGTCTGCACGGCGTTCAACGCCGACTTCGACGGCGATCAGATGGCGGTCCACGTGCCGCTCTCCGTCGAGGCGCAGATGGAAGCGCGCGTGCTCATGATGAGCACGAACAACATCCTGTCGCCGGCGAACGGTCGCCCGATCATCAACCCGACGCAGGACATCGTGCTCGGCCTCTACTACGCGACCCGCGAGCGAAGGTACGCGCGCGGCTGCTTCCGTGACGGAAGTCTCAAGGCGAAGGGGGACGGCGTCGAGGGATACCTGCGCGGTGTGTTCGCCTCCCCGGGCGAGGTGCGCATGGCGTACGACAACGGCGTCGTCGACACGCACTCCGGCATCAAGGTGCGCATCACCGACAAGGACGAGGACGGCAACCCGCGGACGCGCATGCTCCAGACGACGGTCGGGCGCGTGCTCATCTCCGAGGTGCTGCCGAAGGAGATCCCCTTCGACTACTGCAACAAGGTGCTGAACAAGAAGGCCCTCTCGCAGCTCATCGACGTCTGCTACCGCAAGCACCGCAACAAGGAGACCGTTCTCCTCGCGGACAGGCTGCGGTCGCTCGGCTTCGAGTACGCCACGAAGGCCGGTGTCAGCATCTGCATGGATGACATGGTCATCCCGGACAAGAAGAAGGAGCTCATCGACGCCGCTCAGGAAGAGCTGCAGCGCGTCGTCGACCAGTACCAGGAAGGGCTCATCACCGACGGCGAGCGGTACAACAAGATCGTCGACATCTGGGCAGGTGTCGCCGACCGCGTCACCGAGGAGATGATGGAGGTCATCGGGAAGGAGAACGTCACCGATCCCGAGACCGGAAAATCCAGCGAGGAGTCGAGCTTCAACCCCGTCTACATCATGGCCGACTCCGGCGCCCGAGGCTCGACGCAGCAGATGCGCCAGCTCGCCGCCATGCGCGGTCTGATGGCGAAGCCGTCCGGCGAGATCATCGAGACGCCCATCACGGCGAACTTCCGTGAAGGCCTCACGGTGCTGCAGTACTTCGTCTCGACGCACGGCGCTCGAAAAGGTCTGGCCGACACCGCGCTCAAGACGGCGAACTCCGGGTACCTCACCCGCAGGCTCGTCGACGTCGCGCAGGACGCGGTCGTCTCCGAGTACGACTGCGGCACGCTCGACGGCATCCGCGTCGCCAAGCTCGAGGAGGCCGGCGAGGTCATCCAGCCCCTCGGCGACCGCATCCTCGGTCGCGTGGTGCTCGAGGACGTCGTCGATCCGCTCACCGGCGAGGTCCTGGTCGAGGCGAACACCGAGCTCGACGAGGCGCTCACGCGCAAGATCGAGGACGCGGGCATCGAGGAGGTCGTCATCCGGTCGGTGCTCACGTGCCAGACCCGGCGTGGCGTCTGCTCGATGTGCTACGGCCGCGACCTGGCACGCGGGTTCCGCGTGAACATCGGCGAGGCCGTCGGCATCATCGCGGCGCAGTCGATCGGCGAGCCTGGTACGCAGCTCACGATGCGCACCTTCCACATCGGTGGCGCGGCGGCGCGCGGCAAGATCGAGCAGAGCTCGCTCGAGGCGCGCACCGACGGCATCCTGCAGCTTCGCAACGCTCAGCTCGTGAAGAAGCAGGACGACACCGTCGCGGTCATGAATCGCCACGGCGAGCTCGTCGTCATGGACGACACGGGCCGCGAGCGCGAGCATCACCGCCTCGTGTACGGCGCCATTCTGCGAGCCAAGCACGGCGACCGCGTGAAGTCCGGGCAGACCCTGGCCGAGTGGGATCCATTCGCGATGCCCATCCTCACCGAGGTCGGCGGCATCATCCAGTACGGCGACCTCGTCGAGGGCGTCAGCGTCATGGAGAAGGTCGACGAAGTAACGGGTCTGTCCCGCAAGATCGTCATCGAGTCGCGCGCCGGAGAGCTCCGCCCGAGGATCACCATCATCGACCCGGCGACGGGCGAGCCGATGAAGATCCCGAACACGGAGCTCGAGGCGCGCTACCTGCTCCCGGTCGGCGCGAACATCGTCGCGCAGGAAGGTGAGACGATTCACCCTGGCGAGGCCATCGGCAAGATCCCCCGCGACACCACGAAGGTGCAGGACATCACGGGCGGCCTCCCGCGCGTGGCCGAGCTCTTCGAGGCTCGCAAGCCGAAGGATCACGCCATCATCACCGAGATCGACGGCATCGTCAGCTTCGGGAAGGACACCAAGGGCAAGCGCAAGATCGTCCTCACGCCGCTCGGCACGGACGGCGCTCCGCTCAACGATCAGTCCCGCGAGTACCTGATCCCGAAGGGCAAGCACGTGCAGGTGCAGACGGGTGACCACGTCCGGGCGGGCGATCCGCTGCAGGACGGCCCGGCGAACCCGCACGACATCCTCCGGGTGAAGGGCGAGAAGGAGCTCGCGGCCTGGCTGGTGAACGAGATCCAGCAGGTCTACCGGCTCCAGGGCGTCGGCATCAACGACAAGCACATCGAGGCCATCGTGCGGCAGATGCTCCGCCGCGTTCGCATCAAGGAGATCGGCGACACGAACTTCCTCGTCGATGAGCAGGTCGAGAAGCACATCTTCGAGAAAGAGAACGCGAAGGTCATCGCGCGCGGCGGTCAGCCCGCCGTCGCGGAGCCCATGCTCCTCGGCATCACGAAGGCGTCGCTGTCGACCGAGTCGTTCATCAGCGCCTCGTCCTTCCAGGAGACGACGAAGGTCCTCACCGAGGCCGCGATCTGCGGCAAGACGGACGATCTCCGCGGCATCA
>CAYUAW010000689.1:0-2986 GCA_964442485.1 uncultured Polyangiaceae bacterium | reverse complement strand
CCCCGCGCCCTTGCCCTCCAGCATGCTCCGGAGCTCGTCCTGGTCGCTCGAGCGGCCCATCGCTTCGTCGAGCGAGATGAGCTTCCTCGAGTACAGCGAGTAGAGCGACTGGTTCATCGTCTGCATGCCGTGGCCCATCTGGCCGACCTGCATCTGCGTGTAGATCTGATGGACCTTGTCCTCGCGGATCAGGTTCCGGACGGCGGCGTTCGGGATGAGGATCTCCATGGCGAGGGCGCGGCCCGGGCCGCCGGCACGCGGGATCAGGAGCTGGCTGATGACGCCCTCCAGCACGAACGAGAGCTGCGCGCGGATCTGCGACTGCTGGTGCGGGGGGAAGACGTCGATGATGCGGTTGATGCTCTGGATGGCGGAGTTCGTGTGGAGCGTCGCGAAGACGAGGTGGCCCGTCTCGGCGATGGTCAACGCCGCCTCGATCGTCTCGAGATCGCGCATCTCGCCGACGAGCACCACGTCCGGGTCCTGACGTAGCACGTACTTCAGCGCCACCTTGAAGGCAGCGGTGTCGCTGCCGATCTCGCGCTGGTTCACGATGGAACGTTTGTGCGGGTGAAGGTACTCGATGGGGTCTTCCACCGTCATGATGTGCTGGCGCGTCTCGCTGTTGATCTTGTCGATGATCGACGCGAGCGTCGTGCTCTTGCCGGAGCCGGTCGGGCCGGTGACGAGGACCAGGCCGCGCGGCCTCGAGGCGAGCGCCGAGACCGACGGCGGCAGCCCCAGCTCGTCGAAGGTCAGGATCTTGAAGGGGATGGAACGGAAGGCGCCGGAGACTGCGCCGCGCTGCATGAAGATGTTCGCGCGGAAACGCGACAGGTTCTTCACGCCGAACGACAGATCGAGCTCCTTGCTCTTCTCGAAGATGATCTTCTGCTCCTCCGTGAGCACGGAGTAGCAGAGCTGCTTCGTCTCCACCGGCGAAAGAGGCGGTAGCTTCAGCGGGACGATCGCGCCGTCGATGCGCAGGAGCGGCGGCGAGCCCGTGGTGATGTGCATGTCGCTCGCGCCCTTCTCGATCATGGCGCGAAGGAGCTGGTGCAGATTTACCTTGAGGCCATCTTGTTCCATGTATTTCCTGGCGAATCTCGCTCAGTCGGACATCGTCACGCGCATGATCTCGGCGGTGGTCGTCACGCCCTCGATCACCTTGCGGATCCCGCTGGCGCGCAGGGTGCTCATGCCGCCGCGGATGGCGGCGGCCTTCAGCTCCGCCGCCGAGGCGCCCTGGAGCACCATTTCCTTCAGGGTCTCGTCGAAGCGCATCACCTCGTAGAGAGCGACGCGGCCCTTGTATCCGGAGCCGTTGCAGGTGCTGCAGCCGACGCCCTTGTAGGTCGGCTGCTCGAGCTGTGCGTCGTCGAAACCGATCTCCTTGAGCGCCTCCTTCTCCTGCTCGAACGGCTGCTTGCAGTCGACACAGACCTTCCTGGCGAGGCGCTGGGCGAGCACGAGGTTCACGCTGGCGGTGATGAGGAACGGCTCGACGCCCATGTTCAGGAGGCGCGAAATCGTCGCGGGGGCGTCGTTGGTGTGCAGCGTCGAGAGCACGAGATGGCCAGTGAGGGCGGCCTTCACCGCGATCTCTGCCGTCTCGAAGTCGCGGATCTCGCCGACCATGATGATGTCCGGATCCTGCCGCAGGAACGACCGGAGGCTCATCGCGAAGTTCAGGCCGATCTCGTCGTGCATCTGGACCTGGTTGATGCCGTGGAGGTTGTACTCGACGGGATCTTCCGCGGTGCTGATGTTGACGTCGGGCTGGTTCAGATCGCTCAGCGCCGAGTAGAGCGTCGTCGTCTTGCCGGAACCGGTCGGCCCGGTGACGAGCACCATCCCCCAGGGCTGGCTGATGGCCCACTTGAAGTCATCGAGCGGGCCCTTGTCGAACCCGAGCTTCATCATGTCGAGCTGCAGGTTCGACTTGTCGAGGAGGCGGAGCACGATCTTCTCGCCCCACATGGTCGGAAGCACGCTGACGCGGAAGTCCATCTCCCGGTCCTTGCCGAGCTTCAGCTTGATGCGGCCGTCCTGCGGGAGCCTCCGCTCGGCGATGTCGAGCATGCTCATGATCTTGAGACGGCTCGAGATGGCGTTCTTCAGCTTCAGCGGCGGCGTCATCTCCTCGTGCAGCACGCCGTCGATGCGGTAGCGGACGCGCATCTTCTTCTCGTACGGCTCGATGTGAATGTCGCTCGCGCCCTTGCGGATGGCGTTCAGGAGGATGACGTTCACCAGCCGGACGACGGGGGCGTCCTCGCTCGCCTTCTCGAGCTCGAGGACGTTCACCTCCTCGTCGTCACCGGTGAAGTCGATGTCCTCGTCGCCGACCCCGAAGTCGGCCATGACCTCCTCGTAGGAGGGGCCGCTCGAGTAGTAGCGCTCGATGGCCGTCGCGATCGCGCCCTCGCTGCAGACCACCGGCTCGACGTTGAAGCCGGTCAGGAACTTGACGTCGTCCGTCGCGTTCAGGTTCGTGGGATCGGCCATCGCCACGATGAGCGCGGACCCCGAGCGCGAGACGGGGATGATCTTGTGCTTCTCGCAGACCTCGCGGCTGACGAGCTTGATGACGTCCGGTTCGATCTCGTACTCGTCCAGGTTGATGGACGGCAGCCGGTACTGCGACGAGAGAAAGCTCGTGATCTCGCCGTCGGAGATGAACCCGAGCTTCGCGAGCGTGTAGCTCAGGTTCTGTCCGGACTTCTTCTGCTCCTCCTGCGCCGACCGCAGCTGCTGGAGACTGATCAGCTTTTCACGGACGAGGAGTTCACCGAGGCGTTTGGTCGACATTGAGGGAAGTCAGCTCGAATTTCAGGGAGATGGATCCTCAGAGGATACCCGGAATCCGGAGTAGACTCCCGCCCCGCCTCGCCTCGGTTGACAGCCAGGGGGTCGGCCCCATACTACACCAACCGCATCGGAAAAGGCGGGTACGCCCGGAGCCAGGATGTCCAAGACCTATACG
>CAYUAW010000688.1:0-2995 GCA_964442485.1 uncultured Polyangiaceae bacterium | reverse complement strand
GCACCCGTTCGGCTTCCTCGATGATCGAGCGGACGACGTCGGCGGCGCCGGGAAGATCGTGGATCATGCCGAGCGACTGTCCCGCGAGCATCGGGAAGTGTCCGCGGTCGCCCTTCGCGCGCGCCGCGGCGTAGACGTCCTGCGCGAGGTTTCGCTGCGCCAGGGGAGGGAGCACGGGCGCCCCGGACGCCTCGTATTCGTCGATGAAACGGTTGTCGATGCCGCGCGCGTGGAGACCGGTGAACACGTCCGTAACGCGCGTGTCGTTCGCCTTGCCGTCGAGGATCGCTTGCTTGAAGAAGGACGCAGCAGAGGATTCCCGCGTCGCGACGAAGCGTGTGCCGAGCAGGACGCCCTGCGCGCCGAGCGCCAGGGCGGCGACGAGCCCGCGGCCGTCGGCGATGCCGCCCGCGGCGACCACCGGTACGCGCACGGCGTCGACCATCTCCGGAACCAGCGCCATGGTACCGACGGACGCGGAGCTCGCCGAGCTCGGCTTCACCCACGTCGAGCGGTGCCCGCCCGCCTCGCCGCCCTGGGCGACCAGGATGTCGACGCCGGAGTCCTGGAGCACACGCGCGTCGTCGACCGTCGTGGCCATCGCCATCACCAGCACGCCGCGCTGGCGGCAGCGCACGACACGCTCGTGACGAGGGTCGCCGAGGCCGATGCTGAGCGCGGGCACGCGCTCTTCCAGCACGACGTCGAGCTGAGCTTCGATGAGATCCGGGATCGGGTCGGGGCCGTCCGTACGCGGTGCGATGCCGAGCTCGGCTCGGAATCGATTGAGCTCGGCCTGGGCCCCTGCAACGTCCGCGGCCGGTAGCGAGCGGACGTCGACGGGCGGCTGCATCGCCTCGTGCAGCCACAGGTTCACACCGAAGGGACGGTCGGTGAGGGCACGGAGCCGGCCAATCTGACTTCGCAGAGCGTCCGCGGGGACGTTGAGCCCCGCGAGAATGCCGAGGCCGCCCGCGCGGCACACCTCGGCGGCGAGCTCTGGCCCGGCGACGCCGCCCATGCCCGATTGCAGGATCGGTACCTCGATGCCGAGGAGCTCGCAGAGCGGGGTGCGCAGCGACGTCATGCCGTCAGCGGTGCGCCCGACGCTCGTCCGCCGATTCCGACGCCTCGGCACCGGTCGTGTCCACGACGTCGGGCTCCGCGTCGACGCGCACGCGGGTCCGCGGGGGGGCTTCTTTCTCCGCCGGCGGCGGGACCTCGGCAGCGCTCGTGTCGACGACGTCGTCCGTGCTCGGGCCGTGGAGCAGGTATTGCAGCGCCCGGGTCATGGACTTGCGCGCGTCCTCGCCCGCGAGCCGCGTCGCGCGCGCCGCGTCCCGCAGTGGCCGTCCGAAGAGGACGGAGAGGAGCACCAGCAACGTCGGCACAACCACCCCGAGGACAATTCCGACCACAAGGATGGCCACATTGAGCCCGATCACGGCGAACGCGAGCGGCGGCCCGTTGATCGGCCTTCCGCGACGCCGGGTCCGGCGTTCGTGCCGGCTCTGCTTCTCGGCGCGCCGGCGCTCGGCGCGGTTCCTCCGGTAGTCGTCCCGGGCGCGCTCCCGCTCCGAACGGCTCCAGCCGCGCGCGTCCTCTGCCCAGCGCTGCGCATCTTCCGCCCATTGCCCCCGCTCCCACTCTCGCCGGTCACCCGGCCAGCGTGTGGCGTCCCAGGCGTCGCGGTCCGAGCGATTCGGCCGCTCGCGCCGGGCGTCGCGAGTGAAATCCGCCGCAGCGTTCTCTGCTCCGCTCCGCTCCCGTGACCGTTCGCGCTCGGAGCGCGAGTCGCGAGCTCGCTCCGACGCCGCGCGATCGGATTGCTCGAGGCGCTTCACCAGCGGACCGAGCTTCGAAGCACGCCGATCGGGATCGGGGTCCAGCATCTTCGCGAGCACGTCCTTCATGACGTGATCGGCCGATCCGAGCGCGGCGCCGACGTCGACGGCGAGGCCGCGATGCGGGAGCGTCTCGGGCTCGCGGCCCGTCAGGAGGCGTAGCGCCGTCGCGCCGACGGAGTACACGTCGGTCGCGGGGAGTGCTCGGCCCTGGAGCTGCTCGGGCGCCATGTAGCCGAACGTGCCGACGATGGTGCTACCGCCCTCCGGCTTCAGGCGATCACGCACGGCGCCGAAGTCCACCAGCGCGAACGAGCCGTCCGGCCTCCGGATGACGTTCTTCGGATTGATGTCGCGGTGGATGACCGGTGGCGAGCGGCCGTGGAGGTAGTCGAGCACAGAGGCCGCGTCGTGCAGGAACCGCACGACGTCGTCGCGGGACAGCGCGCCACCACGCGACGTCAGCGCGGCCAGGCTCTGCCCTTCGATCTTCTGCATCACCAGGTAGAGAGCGCCGTTCTCCTCGAAGTGCTCGACGTGGGCGGGCAGTGCGGGGTGCGAGAGCGTCTCGAGCACCGTCGCCTCGCGCTCTGCGAGCTCCACGTCCTTCCAGGACTTCGCGCCGCGCACCGAGAAGCGCTTGATGGCGACCGCCGCGCCCGTCTTCGAATCGATGGCGTCGAACGTCGTCCCCTGGGCCCCTTCGCCGAGCTTCCCCACGACCCGGTACCGCCCATCGCGAAGCACCTCGTCGCTCATCGCGCTGCTCACTATTGTGCCGCTCCCGCCTCCTGTCACGGGAACCCCCCTGCGATCGCGCCTGCCGGGGCCCCTTTCCCCGTACATTCCGGGTGCTTTGCCCCCGCTCCTTCCACCTTGACGTCGGGCACGGCGAGGCTACTCTCGCGGCCCCAATTCCAGAGTAGCTCAGTTGGTAGAGCAGGCGACTGTTAATCGCCGGGTCCCTGGTTCGAGTCCAGGCTCTGGAGCAGATGCGCGGAATCACTCGATTCCACACCAACCGCCGACAGGAAACGAGAACTCGACGCGCTTCAGCGCTCGGCGGAGTGCTCTGCGAAGCCGCAGATGAGCAGAGCTCGTTCGGCTTCCTCCCAGCGCGCTGCCGCGATGTTCGCGATCACGGAACCGAT
>CAYUAW010000687.1:0-3019 GCA_964442485.1 uncultured Polyangiaceae bacterium | reverse complement strand
CCGACGTTGTCGCCGAAGCAGACACGCTTGATGTTGCCGTTCGCCATCTTGAAGACGCGGATGGGCATGCCGTTCTCCCGGCACAGCGTGACAGCCGTGGAGTCCATCACACCCAGGTGGTCATTCAGGAATCGGTCGTAGCTGACCGTCTGGAACATCGTCGCCTCGGCATGGCGCTTTGGGTCGCGATCGTAGATGCCTTCGACCTTGGTCGCCTTCAGCAGCGCGTCGGCACGGATTTCCATGGCGCGAAGCGCGGCCGCAGTATCGGTCGAGAAGTAAGGGTTGCCCGTGCCTCCGGCGAAGATGACCACGTGACCACGGTCGAGGTGCCGGATGGCGCGCCGGCGAATGTAGGGCTCGGCGACCTGCTTGATCTCGAGCGCCGTCATGACGCGTGTAGGGATCCCCTCGCGCTCCAGCGAGTCCTGCAGGGCGAGCGAATTGATGACCGTCGCCAGCATTCCCATGTAGTCGCTCTGGGCGCGGTCCATGCCTTCGCTCGCGCCGCGCAGGCCGCGGAAGATGTTCCCGCCGCCCACGACGATGCCGATCTGCACGCCCGTGCGGTGTACCTCTCCGATCTCGACGGAGGTGCTCTTCAGCGTTCCGGTGTCGATTCCGAAGCCTCCTTCTCTTCCGCAGAGCGCTTCACCGCTCAGTTTGATGACGACGCGCTGGTATCTCAGAGGCTTTTCGGGGTGTGCGTTCACAGCCGCCTGTCCTAGCGCTCGGCTCACCCTGCCGCAACGGCCGAACCTCTCCGGAGCGGCTCCGACCGCTCTTTCACGGGAGGCGCTCGGGCCGGGTTGTGACGTGACAGGCACGGAGCGCCGTAGTATTCCGCGCGCATGTCGTCCGCCCCCGCCCGCGCCCGGCGGTCGCCGGCGTGGCTCGCGCGGGCGTTCCTCGGCGTAGGACTGGTTGCCGCCGCCGCGTGCCGGCGTGAAGTCGCGGAAACCGGCAGCGCGCCCTCGGCTTCCGCGTCTGCCACTCCGTCCGGCATCTCGCCGGAGCTATCGGCGCGAGTTCTGGCGAAGGTCGGCGACAGGACGATCACCCTCGGCGACTACGTCGCGGTTCTCGACGGCATGGATCGCATCGAGCGCGCTCGCTACCAGACTGCGGACCGTCGCGAGCAGCTGCTGAAGGAGATGGTCGACGTCGAGCTCCTTGCGCGGGAAGCGGAGCGACGCGGCCTCGCCGACAAGCCGGAGGCGAAGGCCCTCGAGCGACAGATCCTCCGGGACGAGGTGTTCGCCGAGCTGCGCGACAAGCAGCCGCCACTCGACCAGATCCCGGCCGCCGACGTGCACGCCTACTACGACGCGCATCGCGGCGACTTCAAGGAGCCCGAGCGCCGCCGGCTCTCGCACATCGTCGTGCGCGACAAGGCGTCCGCGGAGCGCATCCTCGCGGACGCGCGCGGCGCGACGGCCAAGCAGTGGGGCGAGCTCGTGCGCAAGAGCTCCATCGACAAGCCCGCCGCCGACATCCCCGACGAGCTCGCCGGCGATCTCGGCCTCGTCACGCCGCCCTCCTCCGGCAAGAACGACAACCCCCGCGTTCCGGAAGCGCTGCGAGCGGCCGTCTTCGAGGTCGACAAACCCGGCGACGTGCTCGGGCGAGTGGTGGAAGCGGGCGGCTTTCATCTCGTCCGCCTCACCGGGAAGAACGACGCGCGCGACCGTTCCCTGGCGGAAGCGGATCGCACCATCCGCGTGCTCATCGCTCAGGAGCGGCTTCATCGCGCGGAGGCCGACTTCGAGAAGGAGCTGCGCGCGCGCTTCCCCGTGAAGATAGACGAGGCCGCGCTCGCGAAGGTCGTGGTGCCCGCCCCCGAGGGGCGAAAGTGACGCGCGCTCTCTCCGTCGTGCGAAGTGACGCAGCTCCCCCGCGGCGCGCGGAAAAGAGGCGCCCCGCGCGAAGGCCGCAGGACTGGCGCTGGCAGCTGCAGAACGCCGTGCGGACGACGCGCGAGCTCGAGGCGGCGCTGACGCTGACCGACGACGAGCGCGTGGGGGCGCTCGCCGCCGAGCGCGCCGGGCTCCCGCTCTCCATCACGCCGTACTACCTGGGTCTCGTGGATCGAAACGATCCCGCGTGCCCCATCCGGCGGCAGGTGGTCCCCCGCGCCGAGGAGTCGCGTGAGGTGCCCGGCGATCTGCGCGATCCGCTCGGCGAGGAGGCGCACGAGGCGGCGCCCCACCTGGTGCAACGCTATCCGGACCGCGCGCTCGTCATCGCGACGGATCGCTGCGCGGTGTACTGCCGGTTCTGCACGCGCAGCCGGCTGGTGGGCGCCGGTGGCGGCGCGACGTCGCTCGAGCGGCTCTCGGGAGCGTTCGACTACCTGCGGGCGCACCCCGAGGTGCGCGACGTGATCGTGAGCGGCGGAGATCCCCTCGCCATGGCGACGGAGCGACTCGTCCGCGTCGTCCGCGCGCTGCGCGAGATCCCGAGCGTGGAGACGATCCGGCTCGCCACGCGGGTGCCCGTCGCCCTGCCCCAGCGGATCACCTCGGAGCTCCTCGCCGCGCTCCGTCCCCACCACCCGCTGTGGGTGATGACGCACTTCAACCACCCGAAGGAGCTCACGGAAGCGTCGCGCCTTTCGTGCCGGCGCCTCGCCGACGCAGGCTTCCCGGTGATGAATCACACCGTGCTCCTCCGCGGCGTGAACGACGACGCCATGACCTTGGCCACGCTGTTCCGCGGGCTCGTTCGCGAGCGCGTGCGGCCGTATTACCTGCTCCAGGCCGACCCGGTGCGCGGCACCGGGCACCTCCGCACGCCGCTCGCCACGGGGGTCCGCATCATGGGGGAGCTGCAGGGGCGCCTGTCCGGCATCGCACTGCCGAAGTTCATCGTCGATACGCCCGGCGGCATGGGAAAGGTGCCGGCAGGGCCCGATTACGTGGTGCGGCAGGAGCCGGGGCGAACTCGGTTTCTCACGCACCGGGGCGTCGAGGTCGACTACGTCGATCCGCCCTGAGCGCGGCTGCGCGCCCGTCCAGTG
>CAYUAW010000686.1:0-3023 GCA_964442485.1 uncultured Polyangiaceae bacterium | reverse complement strand
ATGACGCCGCGCTGCATCGCCATTCTCGAGGATGGGCGACATCGCATCTGGAACGTGGGAGCCCTCAACACGGAGCCGAGCGGCACGTGGACGCTCTTGACGTTCTCGCTGCCCGAGGCGTGGGGGCGAAAGCGCTACGATCTGAGGGCGCGATTGCGGTGGGCGGGCTTTGGAGCTTTGCAGAACGGCGTCTGGATGGCCCCGACTCACGTCGACATGACGGAGATCATCGAGACGCTCGAGCTCGCGGGTCTGGTGCAGGTGTTCCACACGCGACCTGCCGCACCAACTGACCCGGGCGCGGTGATCCGCCAGACGTTCGACCTGGACTCGCTCGCGCAAAGTTATCGCGAGTTCGTGCGCGCCTGGGCGAAGGTCGGCGCGCGCGATGCGAACGACAGCCTCTTGCTCACTCTTCGCCTGAGCACGCAGTGGCTGCGCATCATCCGGGTCGACCCGCGGGTTCCGGTGCACCTGCTTCCGCCGGACTGGCCTGCGGTGCGCGCCGAACACCTGTTTCGTCGCTTGCACCAGCAGCATCGTCGCGCCTCGGAGCTCATCGCCGCCGAGCTCCTGGACACGATCCCGGTCGAGACTCGACGACGGCGTCAGCGCCGCGGCGGTTGAGAGCCGCCGACGGAGCTCGCGCCACGCTGCTCAGAACCCGTGCACCCAGTGCAGATTGAAGACCGTCGCTTCCGGTCGGTTGTACACCATCGTCTGGAAGTAGACGTTCGCGAAGAGCTTCTCGTGTTCGCCGACCTCCCAGAGCGCGCCGGGGCCGATGCCGAGGAACGAAGCCTTGACGCCATCGTTGTACGTATCCGTACCGGGGTCGGACGTTCCGTCGAAGTACTCCCATTTGTCCAGGTTGAACTGCGTAAAGTAGTAGCCGTTGACTCCCACATGAAGGCCGTGACCGGCGCCGACCAGGCCGAGCACGTCGTAAGAGATGGTGAAATTCACCCACGCGGCCTGACCCGCTTGAGCGCTCTTCAACGCGGACCCGGCGGCGTTCTGTGGCTGTACTTGCAGCCCGTACAGGTACCCCAGGGCGGGCCGGAGGTTCTTGAAATTGTACAGGTAATGGAAGCGCGCGCTGATCTCCAGATACGGTACAGGCAGGACGGTCGCGGCCCAGTATGGGTTGAGAGACATGAAGTTTGCGCCCTGGTTCAGGTCCTTGCGAGGATCGTACTTGCCGGTGGGCACGATGAAGTCGATCTCCGCGCGATGCGAGAACACCGGACGCCCCCCGGCCACCAGCGGCTTGAACTGAAGTAGCGGTCCGAACGTGAGATCTCCGAGTCCGATACCGTTGTCGTTCAGCTGTGTCCCGAGGAGCGGCGGGGGCGGACGGAACTTCGTGTCGAACGCAACCAGCGGAAGAATGAAGTTGATGCCGAGATGCGCGTTGTCGTTGAAGAGCTTCTCGGGCAGCGTGTAGACGAGCTGATTCACCAGGAGATACGCGTCGACCTTGGGACTGTTGAAGATCCCGATGCACGTCGTGGGTGTGCTGCAGTGCGAGGCGGGGTTGCCGTCGTCGCCGTTGATGCTGCGTGCCCTCGCGTACTGGGCGTAAACGAGATATGTGAAGCCCTCCTGATTTCTGCCGAAGCCGTCGTAGAAACTCGTCGACCCCAGGTTGATACCGGCGGGCTCTTGATTGGCGGCTTGCGAGGTCCCTGATGACATCGCGGCGCACATCGCGGCGCACGCCAGTCCCGCGCGAAGAAGAAGTCGCCCTTCCATGCTCATGACCCTCTCATCGGCTCCGGAACGTCTGCAGGCGTTCACGGCAGGCTGAAGCGCTTGAGGGTTTCCCACGCGACTTCAGGGTCGCCCGGATCGTGGCCGCCCCCTTGCTTCGTGCAGAGCGTCACTTCCACACCGGCGTTGCACTGGCTGTAGGTCTGGCACCCGCTACCCTTGTCGGCGGGCATGTCCTTGCAGCCGTTGAGCTGAGCCCACTTCTGGAACGTCCCGACCGCCCCCATGAAATCGACGGTCACGTTGAGCCCGTTCGGAGGATGAGTATTGCCGCCGGCGTAAGGCACGATGGGATCGCCCGTGCTGTTGAACGAGATGACGGAGATGGGACGCGACGGACGGCAAGGCCCCTCGCTGTCCACCTCCAGCTCGAACGCCGACGGAGATATCGCAGCGACGAGGTCCGTCGCATCGCAGGCGAGCTTGTAGGACATGCCGCCGCCCATGGACCAGCCGACCGCGTAAACCCTCTTCAGGTCGATGCACGCTGTTTGCGCGATCTGCGCGACCAATCCGCGTGCGAATCCGACGTCGTCTACGCTCCGGGAGGTCGTGCAGCAGTCGCCGATGTTCCAGGCATTGTCGATCCCGTTCGGCCACGCCACGATGAAGCCTTCCTTGTCCGACTTCGCCTGGTAGCTCGAGAAGGTCTGCTCGTAACTGGCGTTGAACAGGATGCCGTGCCAGTCGGTCACGAGAGGCACGGGAGTCTTCCCCGTGTAACCCGGGGGCACGTGCAGGATATAGTTGCGAGTCACGCCGCCGATCTGAACCATCGCGTTCGTCGTCCCCGGGGCGAGCACCGTCGCGGGGCACGCCTGAGTCATCGGGGGCGCGCCGCCCATGCTCGGAATGCTGCCGCCCGCGCCCGGCGCCGGTGTACCGCCCGAGCCTCCCATCGGGGACGAGATGGTCCCTCCCGCTCCTTCGCCGATGGGAGTGCCGCCCGCCGAAACAGTCGTCGTTCCGCCGGCTCCGCTCGTCACGCCGGCAGAGCCCACGACACCTCCCATGCCCGGCGAGCCGACGCCGGGTGTCGCGCCGGCGCCGGGGACCGCTCCCTGAGATTGCGGCGCCCCCGTCGTAGCCGCGGGCGTCGCGAAGGCGCCGCCGGTCCCCGAGACAGGAGTGAAGCTCGTGTTGCACGCGACGCTGCAGAGTCCAGCGAGAGCAACCTGCAGGGCGGAATTCGTTGTGCAGAACATCGAGCAACCTCCGGTTCGGAGCGGTTGCCCGCTGCCGCAGAACAG
>CAYUAW010000685.1:0-3025 GCA_964442485.1 uncultured Polyangiaceae bacterium | reverse complement strand
GGAATTGACCTCGCGGTAAATGGCAACGAGGGTGACGTGCCGCACGCGCATTGCGACCTGCCGACTCGGCGCATCGGAGCCCGAGCCAGAGCGTCGGCCGATCGTCGGGCGACCCTCGGGCGACCGCTACCGGGTCGATGCTTTTGCAGTCACCCAGAATCCGCTGGGGGAGGCGTTCCGCTGTTCACAAGAACGCGCATCAGTGTAGCGAGCCGAGCTCGGCGGATCCTGGCAAGGCTCGACCAATGCTCGCCTTGCGCTAGGGTTCCCGCGTGCGCGGCCGGAGGATGACGTTGCTGGCTCGCGTCCCTGGCGTCGCGATCCTGGCGCTCATCGCAGGATTGCTGATGCAAGCCTGCGACTCGGAGAAGACTTGTTCCGGCGGGAACACGGGCTCGGACGACACTTGCATCTGCGGCCGCACCGAGAGCTGCTCGTTCACGTGTCCCAGCTCCTCGAAGACCTGTGGGCTCGCCTGTAGAGGCGGGCAGATGTGCGCGATTCGTGGCAACGAGGGCTGCGACGCCGATTGCAATGGTGCCTACTTGTGCGACGTCGAATGCGGCGGCAATGCGCACGTCGTCTGCGACGACATCCAGGTCGGCTGCACGGCCACCGTGGGCGACGGCGCGCGCGTGAGCTGTGCAAATGCAAAGCAGTGTGACGTTCACTGCACCGGCGCGTGCGACGTCCAGTGCCCGGGGGGTTCCTGTCGCGTCTCGTGCTCCGACCCGTCCCGCTGCACGGTCACCTGCGCGGACACGACCGACGTGGCACCCGCGTGCGCGGACGGCAAGACGAAGCTCTGCGGGCTACCGTGCAACGAGCCCCGGGTGCTTGCGACACTGGACGACGACGTCATCGACCTGGTTCTGGACGACGCAAACGTCTACGCCGCGACCCTCACCGGTAAGCTCGTCAAGATCTCACGAACAGAAGGAACCGCCGCCGTAGTGTCCGAGTCTCTCGAGAACAGGGGCACGTTCGTGCTCGCGGCAGGGCTCGCATGGCACACTCTCGCCATCGACGCCGAAGCCGTCTATTGGACGGCTCCAAGCGCAGGCTCGATCGAAAAACTCCCGCTGGCCGGGGGAGACACGATCACCGTCGCATCAGGCCAGGACGAACCCGACTCTCTTCTTGCCGTGGGCTCGCAGCTCTACTGGGCGGACAAAGGAAACATCGCGAGCGTCAGTGCGAGCGGCGGCGATGTGACGGTCCTCACCTCGTTCACGACAGGACTTGCGACTGGCTTTGTTGCTGACGACCAGCACGTCTACTGGGCGTCGGTGAGCGTCGACCCCGGAAGCGCGATCATGTCATGCCCGGTCGGCGGAGGCGCCGCGACGGTGCTCGCAGAAGCGGTGAAGCCGTCTGGAATCACCATTGCGGGGCCCTTCCTGTACTGGGCCGAAGGTGCTCTCTCGTTGACACCGGATCACCCTACCGCCGCCATCAGGAGGGTTCCGATCGAAGGGGGGGATGCAGTCGACGTCGTGACGACTCCGGAGCTGCCGGGACGGCTTGCCTCCGACGAGTCCCATCTCTACTGGGCGGACAACGCCGCGAGGCTTGTCCGGAAGGCGAACCTGGACGGTCGAGACATCGTCACGCTGGGCTCGGAGGGTGTGACGGGCCCGGGGGGGCTAGCCGTGTCCGGCGGCACCGTTTACTGGTCGAATGGCCCCGACATCATGGTCGTCGAGCCTTAGCGAGCAGCTCGGCGCCATCCGACCCCTCTGCCTACTCGAACAGCTCCGCTACCGCGACGCTCACGTCGGGAAACCGGAGCAGCGCGACGGATTCTCCGAGCTCGTAGACGCGCTTCGACTGGAACGCGCTCGACGAAGGCTCGCGATAGACCTCGATGCGGTTCGCCACGACGTCGACGATCCAGTACTCCGGGACGCCCTGCTCCGCGTAGAGACGGAGCTTCGTCCCGCGATCGTAGGCAAGCGACGACTCCGCCACCTCGATGACGAGGTGCGCAGCAGCGGGGTGATCAGCGACGTACCGGGCGAGCGGGGCGACGAGGACGTCGGGCTGGGGCTCGGAGATGTCCCCCGCAGCGAACGGGTTCTGCACCCGGATGCGCGCCCTGTCGCCCAGGGCACGCACGAGGACCAGGTTGAGCAAGTCGATCGCGTTCGAGTGCCGAGGACCGATGGGGCTCATCGGAACGAGCACCCCGTAGACCAGCTCGATGCGCTCCTCCCCGAACACACCGAGCTCGACCAGCTTGTCGTACTCGCTCCTTCGGAGCGGGCGGAAGTTCTCGGGGAATGCGACGGCCATGACGAGCTCTCCGGTGGGATGGTTATAGCAGCCACTCACCGGCGTCGGCACATGGCACCGAGCAGTTGCGGACGATACTCGTCAAAAATGAAACGCCGGGCCCGCGCTGATGTCGAACGACGTCCCCACGCTGGAGCCCGACCCCGCGAGGAGCCCGCTCTCCGCCGCGTCGAACGACGTCACCTGATTGGGAACGTCTCTCAATGCGACGCCGCGACGCGCGAGGAAGAGAAGCGCGCCGGTGGCCCGCGCGGTGACCGAGAAGCCGTTGGAGAAGTAGTAGTCCAGACCGACGCCGAATCGCGCGTTCGCGCCGTCGATGTTGAGGCCCTGACCGAGGCCCTGAACGAGATCCGGGAGCCCGCCCATCACGCTGTACCCGCCGCTGGCGATGAGCGACAGCTCGAGCCGGTCGAACGGGATCTTCAACCCGACCTCGGCGTCGGCGCTGTAGAGCTCCAGCGGGTTCGGGAGCGACCCACTGCCGAGCCACGCGACGCCTCCGCGGAGGCCCACGGTCAGCGAGTAGAAGCGGAAACCGAAACCGAGCTGCGCGGTCGGACCGGAGAGCGCCGTCGGGATGATGTTCGCCGTGAACGAGCGAGCGCCCACCGAGGAGCGAAACGTCGCGAGATCCGCGCTCTGCCAGCCGACGATCGCGTCGAGCGTGAACGGATTGCCGTGATACGAGGTCGGGCTCGCGGGCTCCGACTCGACGCGATCGGCGTGC
>CAYUAW010000684.1:0-3033 GCA_964442485.1 uncultured Polyangiaceae bacterium | reverse complement strand
AAGGCGGCGGGGGGAGCAGTTCGCCGTAGGCGAAGCTGCGGGGGGCCAAGGCCTCCCTTTGTTAGTACGGGTGCTCGAAGTGCTTCGCGTCCCGCTGCACGCGGCGCGGGGTGAAGTACGAGCCGCCCGACGCGCTCCCCGCGCGACGTGAGAAGAGCCGGAGCAGCAAGCCGAGCGGCGTGACGACAGCCAGGTACAGGACGCCGAGGACGATCACGGAATTGACGCGTCCGAGCGCCGCGCCGAACCGCATCCACTGCCGCCGGAGAGCGAGGACGCCCCTCGGATGCACGAGCGAGTAGACGAGAAGCGCCACTCCCGCGGCGACGAGGGCCCGCGCCGCGTGAGGCGACGCGCCGCGATGCATCTTCCAGAGCCCCGCCCCGCAGAGGAGCGCCGCAAAGAGCGCCCCGAATCGCAGCGCGCGGCGGCGCTCGCTGCCCTGGTCCTCGGGCGGCGGGGCGAGCCGGACCGTGGGCTCAATCAAGTTCATGCTGCGTCCGCCAGTCTTCGTCGTCGTGGAACGCGGGCTGCTCGCCCTTGTAGAGCACGTGATCGCCCAGAACGAGTGCGTCGATTCCCGTGCGCATGAAGCAGCGGTACGCTTCGGACGGCGTGCAGACGATGGGCTCACCCCTCACGTTGAACGACGTGTTGATCAGGACCGGGCACCCCGTGCGGGCCTTGAACGCGGCGATGAGCTCGTGAAAGCGCGGGTTCTCCGCCTGGCTCACCGTCTGGATGCGTGCGGAGCCGTCCACGTGGGTCACCGCGGGAATCGTCGAGCGCGGCGTCTTCTGCTTCTCGAGGCCGTGCGCCGTCGCGGCCTCGGCGATACGGTGGCGTAGAGCCACGTTCGCGACGAGGAGCATATAAGGTGAATCGACGTCGAGCTCGAACCACTCCGCGACCTCTTCGCGCAGCACCGCCGGCGCGAAGGGACGGAAGCTCTCCCGGAACTTGATCTTCAGGTTCATCGTCGTCTGCATCGACGGCGAGCGGGGGTCGCCCAGGATGGAGCGCGCTCCGAGAGCACGCGGACCGAACTCCATGCGATCCTGGAACCAGCCCACGACGTTCCCGCGCTCGAGCAACCCCGCGACGAGGTCCGCGGAGTCGGAGACGCGGTGAGCCTTCGCACCGAGGGAGGCGAGCTCGCGCTCGATCGCGCCCGCGTCGAACGACGGCCCGAGAAGCGCGGACCGCATGGAGTCCCGTCCTGCACGCGGAGACCGCTCGCGCCCGAGGTAGCGATGCCAGACCGCGAAGGCCGCTCCGACGGCGCCCCCGGCGTCGCCTGCTGCGGGCTGTATCCAGATCGACTCGAAGGGCCCCTCGCGCAGCAAGCGCCCGTTGGCGACGCAATTGAGCGCCACGCCGCCGGCGAGGCACAGGTTCTTCATCCCGGTCTTCTCCTGGACGCGACGGGCGAGGCGAAGCAGCACTTCCTCGGTCACGACCTGAATCGAGCGCGCGAGGTCGAGCTCGCGCTCCGTCAGGTTGCCCTCCGGGCTTCGCGCTGGTCCGCCGAAGAGCTGCTCGAACCCCTTCCCCACCATGCGATTGCCGGTCATGAAGTCGAAGCGGTCCACGGCCAGCCGGAATCCGCCGTCGTCCTGCAGATCGATGAGCGACCCGAGGATCGTATCGACGAAGCGCGGCTCGCCGTACGGCGCGAGCCCCATGAGCTTGTATTCGCCGGAGTTCACCTTGAAGCCGCAGAACTGAGTGAATGCGGAGTAGAGCAGGCCGAGGGAATGCGGGAAGCGGAGCTCCTCGAGCAGCACGAGCTCGCTACCGCGCCCGAAGCCGCAGGTTGTCGTCGCCCACTCCCCGACGCCGTCCACGGTGAGGACCGCCGCCTCGTCGAAGGGCGACGGGTAGAACGCGCTCGCGGCGTGGCTCTCGTGGTGCTCGGCGAACAGGATCTTCCCGCCGTAGCCGAGCGCCTTCGCGACGAGATCGCTCGTCCAGAGCTTCTGCTTCAGCCAGGGAGGCATCGCGCGCACGAACGGGCCGAACGCGCGCGGCGCCGTCTGGAGAAACGTCTCGAGGAGGCGTTCGAACTTCAGGAACGGCTTGTCGTAGAATACCACGTGATCGACCTGCTGGATCGAGACACCGGCCGCTTCGAGACAGTACGCGATTGCCCGAAGCGGCAGCGCCGCGTCGTGCCGCTTCCGGGTGAAGCGCTCTTCCTGCGCGGCAGCCACGATCTCGCCGTCGCGAAGCAAGCACGCCGCGCTATCGTGATACAGCGCCGAGAGGCCGAGGACGGTCGTCGACACGAGTAACCGCGAGCATGCCATCCCCGCCGGCCGGGGGCGAGGTTGGGGAGTAGCTAGAGCTAGAGCGAAAGGAGGGGGATGGGGATGCTCTATCCAGTCAGCAGCGCGGTGCCTCGCAAGCCGACAATCTTCCGTAGCTTGCCACGTCGCGAGAGCTTGATTTCCGGCACCCGCGAAGCCTCGATGTGCACGCCGGGCCCGACCACGTCTCGCACGACACCGCAGACGCGGCCCTCGAGGTCGGCGTCCGCGTCTGCGTTGCAGACGAGCAGCACCTCGAGCGAGTCCGGCCTTCGCTGGAGCACCCGGTACTGGTGGAAGCCGCGCAGCCGCTCGATCCGCGGCGCCAGCGTGCGCGGCCCGATCCGGCGCCCGTCCGGCAGGTCGAGAACGTCGTCGAGCCGCCCCTCGGTGAGCCGGAAGAGCGGCAGCGCGCGCCCACACGGGCACCGCTCGGACGAAAAATATCCCGTGTCACCGATGCGATACCGCACGAGCGGCATCAGATCGTTCACGAGGCCGGTCACCACGACCTCGCCCTCCTCTCCGGGCTCTGCGCTGCGATCCCCCGACACGATCTCGAGGTGCACGCTGTCGGAGTCCTCGTGAAATCCGCGATGGTGCGTGCAGTCCCAGCCCATGCGGTTGAACTCCTGCGCGCCGTACTGATCGTAAACGGGACAACCGAGCACCTGCTCGAGGTACGTGCGCTGCTCGGTGGTCATGAGCTCGCCGTGGCAGATGA